>JARUHJ010000002.1:0-300000 GCA_029667085.1 Deltaproteobacteria bacterium IMCC39524 | reverse complement strand
GAAGCATACCGCCCATCAATCGGGCTGATCGCTGTAATCATGACAAAACTCCTGAAAAATAATGTGTTGAGAATCTCGGAATATAGCTCTCTCGGCTTGCTGGCGCAAGACCATTAGATTCCTTACTGCCGATTGCTGAAAATGATAAGGAGAAAAGCTCTGAAGAGAATGTGGCCTGAAGCTCTGTTGCATCTCACTGATTCCCTGCCATACTGGAGGTCTAATGTTGACAAAGCCAACCAGGGAGGTCGTGATGACCAACTACCGGAAGTGGTACTGCAGTTGCAGAGGCAAACCGTTGGAGCTCAGCACAGTGGAAACGCTCGAAGATGAGCCGGTGGAAGCGATTTGCCAACGTTGCGGAGCCTCCCCCTCATCGGACCCAAAACACACCATCTCTTACAAGGACGTTGAAACCTGGGATGACTGAACGAGTCTAACGGGTCAACTCACGGGTAAAGAGAACAAAAGCCATCGAAGGCCTCTTGCTGGCTTCACGAATGACGAACTGAATGCCGTCAAACTGCCAGCCCTCAGCTGTGCGTTCGTTCAGTACTTCTTCAATCGATTCATCCGTTACCACGGCTAACTCTACAACTTTATATTCGATCATACCTGGATCCATTTGCCTTTAACCTGACTCCTCATTTAAAGCCCCTTTTCATCGACGTTATAACGCGCCCCGGCGGCAGGGTAAAGAACTCTCTTCAATACGTCCGCGACCATATAGATGACCTTTTAACCTATCAGTTAAAACATCTTTCTATCCCCACGATCGGTTATTTTTTCACAAAAGTTAAATCTCCTGCTATTCCGTATACTTTATGCTTATAAGCCCTTTAATTAGCTGATTTACTGAAAATTTTCTGTTGACTTCTTTTTAGAACGACGTATCATGTCGCAAAATTTACCACCCCATGATGTGGTTGTTTTTCACGAATAAGTACCTTAAAAAGTGCTCACAAAACAGGGATCGCCCAGTTTTAAGGCCCTTTTGAGCTATCAATTCCGTGCGTTATAACGGATTTTATTTAATATGCGGGCCATCACGACAGGTGTTTCCGCAATTTATTGTTTCACATTTATCACATAACATTTCTGGCGTAAAAAAAACACTGAGAGAAAAGGAGTCACATCTATGGGACACGGACCAGCAGTAAAACTCGGCAAGGACAACGCTGCCGCGTACAAGAGCAAGATCGGCATCTCGATGTTCATCGTCTACACCCTGACCTACTTCGGCTTTGTTGTCATCAACGCGGTTAACCCGGGTCTGATGGAAAAAGTCTACTTTGGTCAGACTCTGGCGGTACTCTACGGCTTCTTCCTGATCATCTTCGCTTTGGTGCTCGCTGTCATCTACAACCACTTCTGTACAGCCGCTGAAGCGCGCCTGAATTAATAGGGGAGAACTCAGACCATGATATATACACAATCACCTCTGGCCATCGGCCTGTTTGTCTTTTTTGTTCTTTTTGTTCTCGGGCTCTCTTTCTACCTGGCCCGCCGCACCTCTTCTGCTGACGGCTACTACGCAGCAGGCGGCAACATTCACTGGTTCACCAACGGTATCGCTTTTGCCGGCGACTACCTCTCGGCAGCATCCTTTCTCGGCATTTGCGGCATGATCGCAACTGCCGGTTTCGACGGCTGGATGTACTCCATCGGTTACCTCGCAGGCTGGATGGTTGCTCTCTTCCTGGTCGCAGAGCCAATGAAACGCCTCGGCAAGTACACCTTCACCGACGCTCTCGACTCCAAGTTCAACTCCAAGTCGATTCAGCTGATGGCGGCCATTTCGACTCTGGCTGTTTCTGTCTTCTACCTGATCCCACAGATGGTTGGTGCCGGCGTTCTGGTTCAGCCTCTGCTCGGCATGCCGCACTGGGTTGGTGTCTGCATCGTTGGTGTGGTTGTTACCATCATCGTCGCAACCGCCGGTATGGCTTCGACCACTTACGTTCAGTTCTTCAAAGGCGCGCTGCTCCTGATCTGCTCCACTATCGTTGTTATCAGCGTCCTGACCCGTGGCCTTGGTACGGACCCTAACCAGGGCGACACCAAGGAATACCACAAGTTCCAAACGCTCAATGCCGTTGTTACTGACGGTAGCCTCCAGGTTGCTGGCTACGATGTCGTTGCCGGCCTTGATTCTGAGTTCGGCCAGGCAGGTTTCGTCAAGCTCTCTCAGGACGGATCAGAAACAGTATGGCATCTCAAAGAAGCCGCCACTGGCTATGAGCTGGTTGAAGCCCTCTTCGTTACAAAAATGGCTGATGGTACCAAGCTGTTCAATGGTGCACCTAAGGAAGACGGCAAGTTCTTCGCTGTCGGTCACATCAAGGAAATCACCGTCGACGGCAAAGAGATTGCTCAGACTGGAGCCGTTGGTCCTCTTGAGTTCCTGAACCGCTTCAAAGACAGCACTGTCGTCCTCTGGGGCAAGAAGTACGTCAAAGTTGGCGACACCACGACCACCATCTACTACCAGAAGCCGACTCCAGGCAGCCGTATCCTGCGTCCAGGACTGAAGTTCAAAGTTGACAATGCCAGCGGCCTCGACAAATTCAACTTCATCTCACTGATGATCGCGCTCTTCTGCGGTACCGCGGCCCTGCCACACATCCTGATTCGTTACTACACTGTACCGAGCCAGGCGGCAGCCCGTAAGTCGACGATCGTCGCTATCGCAGCGATCGGCTTCTTCTACGTATTGACTCTCTATCTTGGTCTGGGTGCTATGACCAACGGCGTCATCAACATCACCGACAACAACATGTCGGCACCGCTGCTGGCCCTTTCCTTCGGAGTCATACTCTTCTCGGTCATCTCATCACTGGCCTTCGCAACAGTACTCGGGACAGTTTCGGGTCTGATCGTCGCCTCAGCCGGAGCCGTTGCCCACGACTTGATGGATAACTTCCTCGGCATGAACATGACGGATGCGGGCAAGGTCAAAGCAGGCAAGATCTCTGCGATGGTCATTGGTGGCATCGCCATCTACCTCGGCATCATTTTCGAAGGCATGAACGTCTCCTTCCTGGTCGGTTGGGCCTTCGCCGTTGCGGCTTCGGCTAACCTGCCTGCGATCCTGATGATTCTGTTCTGGAAGAAGGCGACCGCCCAGGGTGTTGCAGCATCGATCTTTATCGGTCTGACTTCTTCTCTCGGTCTGATCCTGGTTTCTCCTGACATGTGGGTCCGTTACGGTCTGTTGCCTCAAGATGCTCCCGTTGCTTTCAACAGCCCGGCAGCCATCTCCATCCCGGCCAGTGTTCTTACTCTGATCATCGTTTCCCTGATGACTCAAAAGAAGGGCGCCATGGTCGAGGAAGGGGCTGAAGCCTGATCCTTGCAAGAAAAGCTTCAACCTGCTAAATAGAGAGAGGGGCTGCCCCGGCAGCCCCTCTCTTTTCTTTTTTTAAATCTTTTACTTTCTCAACGGATATCTTCATGCGTCGTTTTCGCTACACTTTGATTGCCGTCTGCCTGGTCTTATTATTTCTGGGCGTAACTGACCTGAACCTCTGGTTTAACAATCAAGACCCGCAACCGGTCAGTATTGAAACACTGGAACAGATCGGCGCACCGGGTGAATGGCTGGATGTTAAAGCGGGCTATCAGGATCTTGACCGCGCGATCTCTACTTCCGGCTCTCTGGAGATGGAAGCGCTGCTGGTGCCGCTTGTTGCTCATCCCGACCAGGAGCAGATTCATGTCATGGTTGAAACTCGAAACCCGCACCAATTGAAGCTCTTTCAGGACTATCACTTCTTTACTGATACGCTTCCTGAGAAGAGAGAATTCCGCCGCGTACACGGCGCTGAATTTAAAGGCCAAAGGGACATTACCGGTATGCTGGTCGCGGGCCTGATTGCCCGGGGAAATCGACAGAAACTGATCGATCTGGCAAAAGAGACCGACCTGAACATTGCCGACGATGTGATTTTGTTAAGTGAGGGCAAGGAACCAGACAAGTGGCGCGGCTTGTTCTTTACGGTGATTGGTTTACTCGGTCTGTTTAAGGTTTTGACCCACAAAAAAACAGTCACTCCTGTACCCGGGCAGGCGGATCAAAACCCTGAGTAGAAACGCATGCTTCTGCTGGTCAGACTGCCCTTGCCGTAACTAGACATCATCGCGGGTTAAACTGCCGTCAACCAACCTCCAAAGATTATGCTCGTTTTTGTTCTTCAGTGGTTCAGGAAGCATTGCCTGGGGAAAATTCTGATAACAGACCGGGCGCAAAAAACGCTTGATCGCAGCCGTACCGACTGAGGTGGAGCGACTGTCCGTTGTTGCCGGATAAGGTCCTCCGTGGTTCATTGAATCACATACTTCAACGCCGGTCGGGAAGCCACCCACAAGAACCCTGCCGACCCTGCGCTCGAGCACCCTAAAGAGCTCTGCGTAATCTTCCAACTCTAGATCCCGGCCGTGAACGGTCGCAGTCAATTGGCCCTGAAGATTTTGAGCGGCAGTCATCATCTCTTCTTTTGAATCACACCCGACGACCACGGCAGAGGGGCCAAACACCTCTTCACCGATCCCCGTGTTTTCAAAGAAAACCTTGGCATCGGTTTGCAGCAGGACAGCACTGACGAAACAACCTGTCTCCTGAGAAGTGTCTCCTTCTCTTACGACGCCATGAATGTCCTTCAATCGTTCGATACCCTGCTCAAATTTGTCCTTGATCCCCCTATGCAACATAAGACCTGGAGGCTTTTTCGCCAGCAGTTCTGCTGCTTTCTGGACAAAGTTCTCCAGAGCGGGTCCCTTAATAGCAAACAAGAGCCCCGGAGAGGTGCAGAATTGTCCGGCACCGAGGGTCACCGACTCCACAAAATCCTTGACCAAACTGTCACTATGCTTCTGCAATGCCTGAGGCAACAGAAAAACGGGGTTAACACTGCCCATCTCAGCATAAACAGGAATCGGCTCCGGACGCGATGCAGCCAGATCGAAAAGGGCTCGACCGCCGGCAAGTGAGCCGGTAAAGGCCACAGCCTTGACATGAGAATGCTGGACCAGTACTGCTCCGAGATCGAGGCTACGGCCCTGAATCAGGCTGAAAGTCCCTTCCGGCATCGCACACTTCATGACAGCACTCCTGATAGCCCGCCCGGCTAATTCGGAGGTGCCCGGGTGAGCAGGATGGCCTTTAACCACAACCGGACACCCGGCGGCCAACGCTGCGGCCGTATCACCACCGGCGACGGAAAAGGCAAGCGGGAAGTTGCTGGCACCGAAGACCGCTACCGGGCCCAAGGCGATAAGAATCTGACGAATGTCTGGTTTGGGAACAGGTAATCGATCGGGGAAGGCACGATCGATACGCGCCTCCACATAAGAGCCCTCTTTGACCAACTGGGCAAAAAGTTTCAACTGATTGACAGTCCGGCCAAGTTCACCGACAAGGCGTTCCTCAGGGAGACCGGTTTCCTGCATGGCGCGATCGACCAGGACTCTTTCAATGGTCAACAGCTCTGTCGCGATGGTCTCGAGAAATTCTCCGCGCTTTCTATTGTCTGTGGCCCTGTAAGTGTCAAAATCTTTTTCAGCCAAAGCCGCCGCTCGATCCACATCTTGAGAGGTTCCTTCATAAAAGAGTGGCTCCAGAGCCGCTCCCGTTTCAGGGTTAACCGCCTGGAAGGTCTGATCTCCCGGGGACGCGTAGCTTGAACCAATCAGCTGCTTTCCAGTCAGGCACATAGGATGTTTTCTCTCAATCTATCAGGTTATGCGTTCAGCAACCCTTCAAGCTCCGGCTCAAAGATCTCCCAGACCCGTTTCTCAAGCTTTTCAATAAATTCAGGGCTGGTGATGTTAGGCAACTTTATGTTCTGGTTCGGATTCTCAAACACCTCGGCCGGCAGGCAGAACTCGGCTTTGGTGTACCCCTGACGTAACTCAAGAGCCAGGCCGCGCAGAAAAGCGCGACGAACTGCAGCACGGATATTATCGACACTGACGTCCAGATCAAATTCACTCTTCAGACAATCGACCACCATCTGTGTACCGATGCCCTTGGCAATGTCGAAGAATTTACACAGGCCGATCATATCAAAGCCGACAATGTGCAGTTTATCTTCGGTGATCCCTTTCACCCAGGAGTCAAGATCCGACTTGCCCTCACGGGTCAGCAGACCGTAGGTCCCCATCGACATGTGCCCTCCGGCGATCGCCCAGGCGTAACCGGGATTGGTTTCGGGTTGGTACGCTGCGATCTCCAGGCCTTTAACATGATAAGCGTAGCTGGTTTCGTTGAGACTTTGCGACAGGCGCATGGAACCCTGGCCGATCTCCGGCAGCGCCCCCTCTCCGGCCTGAATGATCAACTCGCGAATCTTTTCATAATCACCAAAGGTCGCGCCGTTGAGAATCGTTGCCTGCGGATGCCTTTCGTTGTAGGACAATACGTAAGAGATGGTCACGCCAAGAGAAATGGCATCCATGCCGTAATTGTCACCTAGCTGGATCAGTCGAGCAGCCTGACCGGCATCGTGAACACCGACATTGGTACTGAGCAGGTTGAGCGGCTCATAGTCAAACTTGGCCAAAAACCCGCCCTTGCTGCCATCGGCATTCTTCTCGGAAACATTGTTGTGACAGGTTATGCCACAGCGATAGCAGGCCTGCGACTTGATGTCGTACTCTTTTTCAACATTTTCACGGAACAACTTCTCCGGAAGCGCATTTCCTTGTGGACGGAAATTATTGACCGGCACCGCGTGGAATTCCTGCAGAACATCGTAGGCAGCCCAGGTCCCGCCGCCGCCGCCACGACTTATCGGCTGAATCCGGGCCGACCCTCCCCCCTTAACAACGTTGACATTAACTTTTTTAACCGCATCGGTTAAGGGTTTCAGCTTATCGTTGCTTTGAGCCACCAGGGCCAGGATGTTCTTATAACCCATCAGGCTGCCCATGCCACCGCGCCCGGCGAATCGACACTTGTCCTCCTGCTCTTTGAGCTGGTTCTCTGTGGAAAGAGCGATAGCGCCCATATAGTTGTTCTGCCAGTTTTCCCCAGCTTGGCCAATAGCAGCAAAGTGGGCGTCAGGATAATCTTTCTGCAGAGCCATGATTTTGTCATGGGTTGAAAGACCAATTAAATGTCCGGCAGGCTTCAATTCAACAGACGGCCCAGCTTCGGTCTCCTTAATCACAACATAGACCGGCTGTTCCGAACGGTTTTCGAAAATCAGTTCATCGAGACCGGTCCATTTGAACTTTGCGCCGAACTTACCGCTACCGGTCGACCAAATTGCAGCAGGAAGCCCCACCTTAGAGCCTTTGATCGGACTGTAACCGGAGAAGTAAGTACGCAAACCGGTCATGGCACTACTGCCGGTCAGCAGACCGGTATTGACGATTAAAGGGTTCTCGTCGCAGTAAGCAGTCTCAATCTTTCGTTCAGCAAGGTCTTGAAAGGAACGGCCAAAGCCGCCGAGCACATCTTCCAGGTTGCGGCAGGGGAGCTCTTCCATCTGCTGACACCCTGTCCTCAAGTCTATGGTACAACGCTGATACAGGACACCGGACGGTTCTGCCGAAGGGTCTGTTGTCAAAAGCTTCATCAGGCTCTCTCCTTAGTACATTGGACAAAGCCGGAGGTGATTGCAAAAAAGCCGTAGGAACAGGACTTCTTAACCACCATCCAGCAACGGAAGTAGCGACAGAGTATCACCATCCTCGAGGACATCCTGCTCCCCGGCATGGAGACCATTGATGAGAATAATGCCAAGAACATTTTTAGGTAACTGGAGATGGTCAATAACCTCCACAACCTTAATACCGGAAGGGTATTCCTGAACATTTTTTTTGAATCTTCCGACACAAAATGCGCCAACGAGCTTAACGGTGATTTTCATTTTCTTAACTCATGAATGACCGACAAAATGATAAGTATACTGCATCGCTAGAAAAATTCCTCCTCCGTATTATTCAATATCAACGGCTTTGTTCTTTACGATCTGCTGCAAAACCAATCCCGCCACAATCAAAACTAACCCATAAAAAGTCGACGGCAAAATCTCTTCGCCAACAAGAAAATGAATCATGAGTAGAGAGAAAAAAGGTAACATGAAAACGATACTACTGATCTTCGCTGTACTGGCACTGTATTTAAGCGCCTGCAACCAGAGCACAAAAGATATTCCCATCTCGAAACAGCCGACATAGACCGCCCCGAGGAAGCCTGTCAGATCGGGCCTCTGCATTTCGGTAAAAACTAGGCAATAAACCAGGGTCAGTGGCAGTGCACAGAGGAAGTTCATAAAGAGGCCTGCCAGAGGTGGTCTACTGTCCCTGACATTGAAAATCCAGTAGAGCGCCCAGACAATCGTGCTCCCCAAGGCCAGAGCCACCCCAAGGGGATCGGAAAAATTCATCCCAAACGGATCGCCGTGGGTTGAAATCACCACAACACCACAAAAGCTGACCAGAATCGCAAGCATCTCACGGAAAGAAAGCTTCTGTTTGAGTAATGGTACGGCGAGAATTGAGAGCGTGATCGCCCAGATGCTGTTAAGTGGTTGAGCTTCCTGGGCGGGGATCAGATCGTAGGCTTTTAACAGAATCAGGTAATAAAGGAAGGGGTTTAGTATTCCCAAAGCCGCTGAACGCAGTAGCTCCTGACGGTTCTTCGGCAAGGCCATCCCCAGCTCGCGGCGGCACAGCAAGATAACTCCAAGCAGCAAGACAGAAGTCAGGTTGGCGTATAACAACAGGTGTGCAGGCGACAATGTCCGCAGGGAAATCTTGAACGCTGAAGCGACCGTTGACCAGATTAAAACCGTGATGATTGCGTAGAGATAGGCCTTGCGTTGATTGACCATGCGGTCAACCTCCAAATTCCGCCGGGACTTCCGGGGTCGCGCGTCCCCCCAGAGTGAGGACCGCCAAACCGGAGAAAATCAGGGATATCCCAACAAAGGAAACCGGGTTCAGTTGTTCGCCCAGGACCAACAGGCCCAAAAGACCTGCGGTCAAGGGCTCTGCCAGGGTCAAGGTCACCGCAGTCGCAACCGGAACTCGCTGCAAGCCACGGGCAAACAGCCAATAGGCCAGAGCGGCCGTTACCAGGCCAAGGTGAAGAATGACAGCAATACTACGAGGGGCCGCCAACCAGGCCATTTCACGGCCGATTAGCAGAGGAGCAAGGAACAGGGCACCAATACAGAAGACAACCGCGATAACAGCATTCGCGTCGTGTTTTTCTAACAAACCCTTGATCACCAGAGTATAGGCTGCATAGGCAACACCGGCACCGATAGCGAGGGCGACACCCATCAGATCAATAACAACATCACCACCGCTGCTAAGGGTTAAAACGACGCAACCGATAATCGCGAGAGTCGTTGCGACAAACCAACTCCTTCCAGGTCGCTCCCCCCTGAAGAAATAACCAAGCATACCACCAGCAACCGGTGCACTACCGATACCTACAATAGTCCCAACGGCAACTCCGGTTTTAGCGACACCGGCAAAAAAGAAGGCTTGATAAAGCGCAGTAAACAGGGCCGCGGAAAGCGTTGCCTTGAGGGGCCAGCTTTTCAGCTGTGGCATGCCACTGGTCAGTAGCACAATCAACAGCATCGAGGCGCCACCGATCGCCAGACGCAAGGTTCCAATAACCATCGGATCGAAACCGGCAGGAGCGAAAGCCTGCGAGGTTCCTGTGGTTCCCCAGAGCATGGCGGCCATCAGAACCAGCCAGACCCCGGAGCGTGAACTATCTTGAGACATCAGAACTCCCTGTGAGAAAATATCAGGTGATCACTTGTTCGTTTCGCCCCTGGACACCGGCGCAGGGCCAGCACAGGTAAAGAAGAGCCAGAAGGCGACCAAGCAGGTAAGCAAGTGCAGCAGACGTCACTCCAGGCAGCGCTGAGTATAGTACAAGCGCTGCCAGAATTGAAAAAATTCCCACAGCCTCAAGAGCCGTTGCCAATGTCACAGGAAGCGTTCTTCCGGCATCAATCAAAATAGCGCGCTGATAACCGATAGCAACAGTCAAGGCCGGGAAGAGCGCCATGATCTGTAACGGCGGTATTGCCAACGACACCAACTCCGCGGAGAGCCCGGAAAGAGTTGCAAACCAGACCACATTCAGTGGAGTAAAGGCGATCAAGGACAACCCTCCGCCTAGAGCTATTGCGAGATAGATGGCAAACTTTCTGACCACCAAGCGATTCTGCTGACCATCCTTCAAAGTGGCGATAGCCACCTCTGGATAAGATAATCCGAGCGCACGAAACAGGAATGTCAGAGCATAAAGCACCGGCATGATCGCCAATGACTCAAGCGGCTTATAACTGTGACCGAGAAAAAAAGTCACCACAGGATGAACGCTCAGGCCGATCAACGGGGTCATGGCCAGGGGCAGATAGAAACGACTCAAGGCGGCGTAGGATGACATGACAACCGCATCACCTGTTTCCTTCAGTGATGTTGTAATCGCACGACGGGCCAGCCAACGGGTCGCCAAGGCTTCGGCGACCACGCCGGCACTTAACGAACAAGCGCCCAAGCTGGCACCAGGCAAAAAACTTAGAGACCAGAGAAGGTATGCCGTTAAAGACATACTAATAAGTCTGACGGCAGTGCCGACAGCGACCCTCCCCGGTTGGTGGTGGGCGATCAGTACACCCTGGTAAAATCGACGCATACCGATCGCCGCCGGCCACGGCAGAAGTAACCATAAAGCCTGATTCACATGAGTGGCTATAGCGGTGGACAAACCAAGAAGAGTGGTCGTTAAAGGGTTAAAAACAGAAGGGACAAGCAACAGCAGTAGAAACAACGTAACCAGGCTACACAATGCCACAGAGAATGAACGCAAGCGCAGGTAATCGCTGCGACCTCTGGCCAACCGCGTTGAGGCACTCAAAAGCATAATCACCGGTGCTTCCGTGATCAAGCCGAAGGCATAAGCAACCCCGTAGGCCGCCAGGTTCGTGGCACTCTCCCCCATGCGGGCGATAATCGCCGCCAGGTAAGGCCCTTCGATCGCCATCATCAACCAGGTCACGGCAAGCGGCCACCAGAGGCGGTATATGGTTTTAAGTGTTGCTTGTTGAGTCATATCAGGGAACTGTCCCAGTTTTTCACGGGGCTGTCCCCGGCTTTTAAATTACAGCGTCACGCGATAAGGGACAGCCCCCGTTTGGGAACAGTCCCTATGAAGAGGTTATACGAAAAGGAGGATGCCAACAAGTGGCATCCTCCTTCGAATCATACTAATCATTCCAGCCTTCAGACAGATTTTGACTTCATGCCGAGCATCTGTCTCAAAGCATGCTGAGCGATGCTCGGATTCTCCTTGAGACGGCGTCTGGAATAGGGCAGCCATGATTTTCCGTATGGAACATATATCCGCAGTTTATGCCCCCGTTTAACCAGAAGGTCCCGCAACTCGGGGTCAACGCCAAGCAGCATCTGGAACTCGTATTCCTCACGTGTCAGCCCAAACTCCCTGATCAGTTGCTCCGATTCGAAAACCAGCTTTTCATCATGAGTGGCGATACCAACGTAGGCCTTTTTCTCAAACATTTTTTCAAGGCATTTCACAAAGCTGCGATTGATGATCGCCATATCCTTGTAAGCGACCTCACGTGGCTCGTTATAAATCCCCTTACAGAGCCTGAAGTTAAGCAGGCCGTCACTCAAATCCTCGATGTCATCAATCGTACGGCGCAGGTAAGACTGAACGACTACGCCAACATGTCCCGGGAACTCCTCCCGGAGAGTCCGGAAGAACTCAAGGGTATCGTCAGTGCATGAGTGGTCTTCCATGTCGATACGAACAAAATTGTTCAGGCTCGCTGCGAGGGCGACGATCTCGCGAATATTTTCAAAGGCGAAAGTTTTGTCGAGTTCCAGCCCCAGCTGGGTCGGTTTGAGCGACAGGTTGGCATCGAGGTCTTCCTTGTCGATTCCATTGAGAATATCCAGACACTGCTGCTTGAAGAAATTGGCTTCTTCTTTGGTCTTGATGAACTCGCCGAGGATATCGATGGTTGCGACCATGCCTTTGCCATTCAACTCTTTCGTGGTTCTGACTGCCGCAGAAAGATCATCTCCGGCAATATAACCCCTGGCAAAAAAGCCAACGATCGGCCCCGGCACGTGCATGATGGTTTTTGAAACAAGGAAGTTAAACAGGGACATAGCGTCCTCCAACTCAATGACTGGTTATTGGGGGCAGTTCAGCTGCCCCCGATTGATATTATTCAGCGTCCATGAATGGGTAGGCGAAGTGAGTCGGCGCCTCAAAGGTTTCCTTGATGGTGCGCGGCGACACCCAGCGAACCAGGTTCAGGTAAGAACCGGCCTTATCGTTGGTACCGGAAGCCCGTGCCCCACCGAAAGGTTGTTGACCGACCACAGCACCGGTCGGCTTGTCGTTAATGTAGAAGTTTCCTGCGGCATTTTCCAGCTTGGTCATAGCGAGACTCACAGCTTCACGCTGGGTGGCAAACACCGCGCCGGTCAGAGCGTAGATCGAGGTTTTGTCGCAGAGTTCAAGAGCTTCTTCATACTTATCATCTTCATAGACATAGATCGTCATAACCGGGCCGAAGATCTCTTCTTCCATGGTGCGGAAATGCGGGTTACTGGTCAGGATCACGGTCGGCTCAATGAAGTAACCTTGGCTGTCGTCGTAACCGCCACCGATGATAACTTCAGCATCGGAAGCCTCTTTGGCGAAATCGATAAACTCGGTAATGGTTGCAAAAGCATTCTTGTCGATAACAGCATTAAAGAAGTTGCTGAAGTCGTTGGTCTTACCCATTTTAATCGTGGCCATATCGGTTTCGAGCTTCTCACGAACCGGCCCCCAGAGTGTTTTAGGGATATACGCACGGGAAGCCGCAGAACATTTCTGCCCCTGGAATTCAAAAGCCCCGCGGATGATCGCTGTTGTCAGCTGTTCGGCATTGGCACTCTCATGGGCCACGATAAAGTCTTTGCCGCCTGTTTCACCAACGATGCGCGGATACGACTTGTACTTGGCAATATTCTCGCCGACGGTTTGCCACATCTGGTGGAAGACGCCTGTTGAGCCGGTGAAGTGAATGCCGCCGAGATCTTTATGATCAAGACAGACCTTGCCGACCATCGAACCGGGACCCGGCACAAAGTTGATGACGCCATCGGGCATCCCGGCCTCTTTGAGAATCTGCATAAAGAGGTAAGGCGTATAGACACAGGACGAAGCCGGCTTAAGCAAAATCGTGTTACCCATAATGGCCGGCGCTGTTGCCAGGTTGCCTGCGATAGCGGTGAAATTGAATGGAGCTACGGCAAAGACAAAGCCTTCGAGAGGACGTTGCTGCACGAAGTTCCAGAGACCTTTCGACGAATACATGGGCTGGTCGGTATAAACCTGCTGCGCGTAGTACACGTTGAAGCGCAAAAAGTCGATCAGCTCGCAGGCTGCATCAATCTCTGCCTGGTAGGCGCTCTTGCTGGTGGAAAGCATGCTGACGGCATTCATAATGTAACGATACTTACCGGAAAGCAGCTCGGCAGCTTTAAGAAAGATCGCAGCGCGCTCTTCCCAACGCAGGTTGGCCCAATCTTCCTTGGCGGCCATGGCAGCATCAATCGCCATATTGATCTCTTTTTCACCGCCCAGGTGGTACTCACCGAGAACATGCTGATGGTCATGAGGCATGACAACCTTGCCCATTTTACCGGTACGAACTTCTTTACCACCGATAATCAGGGGAATCTCAACTTTCTTGTTGGTGATTTCTTCAATCGCCGCCTTGAGCAGATCGCGTTCCGGAGTTCCGGGAGCGTAGCTGTAGACAGGCTCATTGACAGGGGTCGGGACCTTAAGGATGGCATTGTTCAACAGGTTCATGATGGGCACCTTTCTCGTAAGAGTTTCTATGTTAAAAAATCGTTTATACGCAGGAGTCAAGACCGGCCGCAGTGCGTACCAGATCATTCTGACATAGTGATAAGAGCAAGCAAGATGCCAAGCCGAAATTTTCAATCAGGAGATCGGGTTATTCTCACCCAGGAAAGCAACCTCCAGAAGCAGATAAAAGGGCTAAAAGACTAGAAACACTGCACTTTTAAAGACACTGTGAAAAACAACAAGCTCCTAATAAATAGACGGAAATATTGTTTTTTCTTTTCAAGGAGGGGCAAACAGGGAAGAAAAGGGATTTACCAGGGCGACCTCAATGCATTAATGCATAACAAGATGTCGCATAAAAATCTGTAAATTCTTGATTTCATTGAACTATTATATATTTATGCAAAAGGGGATTCTAGAATATATCCGCATTTTAAATGCATTTACGCATATTTACTATAAATATTCAGCCACCTATCGTGGCAGTCAAACCATACCCAGCAAAGATCTCAATCACTCTTTGCAAAGCATCCGCTCCAGGCTCATGCAGCGCAGCAAGATCACGTTCCTGGCCAAGCTTCTCATCCTTACCCCTGGCGACATCATGAAAAGGGAGAAGACTTACCGCCCTCTTCTCTCCAGGCAAAGCGGCAACATAAGTGGCCATGGCAGCAACGCTGTCGTCATCATCATTCACGCCACCTATCAGAGGAACTCGGATCTGGACCTCTGAGCCATATTCAGCCAGCGCCACCAGGTTATCGAGAATCAAGCGATTATCGACTCCCGTGTAACGCTTATGTTTTTCTGCATCGACCATCTTCAGGTCATAAAGGAACAGATCCGTGTGTTGTGCGACCTTAAGCAGCACCTCTTTTTTAACAAAGCCAGAGGTATCTACAGCCCGGTGGACGCCCTGCCTGCCGCACGCCTCGAGAAGTTCAATCAGGAACTCGGGATAGAGCAGCGGCTCGCCCCCGGAAAAGGTAACACCGCCTCCTGATTGATCGAAGAAGGGCCGCTCCTTTTCAACAACCTGAAGAAGTTCTGCGACCGAATAGTAGCGCCCCGACATCTGCGTGGCCAGCGTCGGGCAAACTTCAGCACATTGACCACAGAGAGAACAAAGATCACCGTCAGTGACCACACCATCAGGAGCCAGGCGGCAAGCATCTACAGGGCAAGCGCGGCAGCACTCACCGCACCCGATGCATTTGGCTGCGGTAAAGAGTTTTTGGACTTTTGGTGAAATACTTTCGGGATTATGACACCACTGACAATTCAGCGGACAGCCCTTGAAGAAGACTGTGGCCCGGATACCCGGACCATCGTTGATCGAGTAACGCTTGATGTCAAAAACCAGCGGTTGCGGCATATCAGAACGACTCGTTTTCCGTACGCTCAACCACTTCCTGCTGCAGGTCTGCGTTCATGTCATTGAAGTAGTCGCTGTAACCGGCCATACGCACCAGCAGGTCCTTATAATCCTCGGGGGTCTCCTGGGCTGCTTTCAAGGTCGCCGTATCAACGATATTGAACTGAATGTGATGACCGCCCAGAGAGAAATAGCTGCGCACCAACTGGCCCAACCTTGCAATATCCTCGTCCCGCTTGAGCAGGCTCGGCAAGAAGCGCTGGTTAAGTAAAGTGCCTCCAGACAATGTGTGATCAAGCTTGGTCAATGACCGCACCACGGCTGACGGGCCATGGGTATCTGCGCCATGAGACGGCGAAGTGCCATCGGAAATCGACTTGCCGGCCAAACGCCCATTGGGCGTCGCCCCCATCACCTTGCCGAAATAGATATGGCATGTCGTAGAGAGCATGTTGAGATGAAAGGTTTCCCCCTTAACATTCGGCTTGCCATCGATTGCAGAAAACAAGTCAGCATAAATCTGCAGGGCGATATCATCGGCGTAACCATCGTCGTTACCAAAGAAAGGCGTCTTGTTGAGAACCGTCTGACGCACGAACTCTTCACCCTCGAAATTTTTTGCAACTGCGTCAAGGAGGCGCTCTATACTGAACGCCTTGGTTTCGAAGACATGTTTTTTGAGCACAGAGAGACTGTCGGTGGTCGTACCAAGACCGGTACACTGGATATAATTGGTATTATAGCGCGGCCCAGCATCGTAATAATCCCGACCCTTGCTAATGCAATCCTCGATCACAACCGACAGGAAAGGTGCCGGAGCATACTTGGCGAACATACGATCGATGTAGTTGCTGACCCTGACCTTGGTATCAACAATAAAATTCAACTGCTTGTTAAATGCCTCGTAGAGATCTTCATAACAGGCAAAGTCACGTGGGTCTCCCGTCTCGAGGCCCACCCGTTTGCCTGTCACCGGGTCGACACCGTTATTCAGAGTCACTTCGAGGATCTTCGGCACGTTCAGGTAGCCGGTCAGAACGTAGGCCTCCTTGCCGAATGCGCCGACCTCGATGCAGCCGCTGCAGCCGCCCTCTCGAGCATCCTTGAGAGACTTGCCCTGACGCAGCAGCTCCTCCACGTAAACATCCGGATTAAAGATTGACGGGTAGCCGTGCCCCTGACGAATCACCTTACAGGCGGCCTCGAGGAAACGGTCCGGTGTCTTTCTGCTGACGTGTACGGAGTTGCCCGGCTGCAAGATGTGCAGCTCTTCGACCACCTCGAGCATGATGTAGGAGACGTCACTGACGCCGTCTTGACCGTCACAGGTGATGCCGCCGATATTGATGTTGGTGAAATCGTTATAGGTGCCGCTCTCACGGGCTGTAACCCCCACCTTGGGCGGCGCCGGGTGATTATTGACCTTGATCCAGAAGCAGCAGAGCAACTCCTTGGCCTGCTCGCGGGTCAAAGTGCCAGCAGCAAGCTCAGCTTCATAGAAAGGTGCCAAGTGCTGGTCGAAGTGACCGGGGTTCATGGCATCCCAACCGTTGAGTTCGGTAATGGTGCCAAGGTGAACAAACCAGTACATCTGGATCGCTTCGTGAAACGTGCGTGGCGCATTGGCCGGAACCCAGCGGCAGACTTCAGCGATTTTCTGCAGCTCGGCAACACGCTTAGGATCGCTCTCACTGGCAGCTAAATCTTCGGCAAGATCGGCATGACGCTCGGCAAAAACAATCACCGCATCGCAGGAGACGTCCATCGCCTTGAGCTCTTCGAACTTGTCGGTGGCTTCCGGATCGTTGAGATAATCAAGGGCTGCAATTTCAATCGCAATCTGCCGTTTGTAATCGAGCATTCCCTTAACATAGATCTGACCATCGAGGGCCGTATGGCCAGGTGCGCGCTGCTCCATGAACTCGGTAAAGAGCCCCGCCTCGTAAGCCGCCCGCCATTCATCCGGGACATGGCTGAAGATCCGCTCACGGATTGTCTTGCCCTGCCAATAAGGGATCACCTCACGGGCATAGGTTTCAACGTCTTCATCGCTGATGGTGTAACGTTGCTGGTCGCGGGTGTTGAGGACGAGAAAGTCTTCAACGCTGTGACAGGTCAACTCAGGGAAGGTCGGCACCGCCTTGGGTTGCGGGCCGCGTTCGGCAACGATCAGCTCATCTTCTCCGAGATAGAGGGTTTTATTCCGACAATGATCGAGAAAATTCAAGGCGCGCAGCATCGGCGTCGAGTGCTTACCATAATTCTCTTTATAAAAAGCAGTCTCATGCAGGGCTCGTTCAATAGAAAGACTCGGCTCTGTCTCAACACTCAACTTGCGTAGACGCTGAATTCGCTCATTCATTCCAGGCCCGATGGCGTTCTTG
Organism: Deltaproteobacteria bacterium IMCC39524; assembly: GCA_029667085.1. Lineage (NCBI taxonomy): Bacteria > Deltaproteobacteria > Deltaproteobacteria bacterium IMCC39524. The sequence goes on along the minus strand of JARUHJ010000002.1, from coordinate 282,365 downwards.
ATTGGTGAATAAAAGTTCCCCTCGGCATCAGCATGACGCTGGGGGACCACCTTTAAGTCTCTCTCTTTTGACATATTCTCTTCCCTTCAAACATCGCGCCCCTAAAGGGTACGCAATCAGACAACAACACCATCAGCTCTAATTGTACTCCGCACGACAGCCTGAACACAATAAAGGCTGTAAACGTGGCCTCACCAAGGCAACCGGAGAATCTTTATACATATTCAAGAGCAAGAAGAGTACCAACCGAAAGAAGCCGAGAGACAATCACAAAAGCTTATAATCGTTAACTATTTACAGTGTAGAAGAAACGAGGCAGGAGCAACAGTTCAGGTTATTATTCATTTTTGTATTTTTTATTCACCACCGCATTCGCTGGGAGAAGAAAACTCAATCTGGCGATCTACTTCACTCCAGCAGCTATTGTCAGGATTAACAGTTCCCCTAGCCTCCCGTTCGTTTCTCTCGCTAGAGACTCAGAGGGGGCAGGGGACACCTGATTGTTTCTTGAATTTCTCTGTGTCCTCTGTGTCTCTGTAGCGAAAGGTTTTCTTTAGAACAACCCTCACTTGAGCAAAGTGGACAACCAGAAGACTCAAAAACGAAGAGTGCCGAACCGACTATTTACTCTTTACGGACTCCAGCAAGTGCACATTGATGAGTCCGGAAGGGTAGATAATATAAACCAGACTCATTGTCTCACCATCCTTCCCGACACTCCGGCCATAAGGCAGTGCAACTGTGTATGTCCACTCCCTACCGTCATCATCGCGCCAGCTTAAAGAGGCCTTCCGAGCGAGGAGCGGGTGCTTCGAAAAACCTATATCCAGGGACCTGTGCGGTAGAATAACATTGACGGACCCGTATCTTTCCGTCGGTTCATGACGTACCTTTACATCGGTAATCCTGCTGTTTGTGGCATTTTTGACATAAACGCGATCAAGCACGGTTTGCGAACTCCCACAAGCCGACAAAAACAAAGAGAGCAAAGCAAAGACAGAGAACGACAACCAACTTTTCATATATTCTCATCCTAAGAAGGAACAACTACAATTTGACCAAAGCTTAAAGAAACAGGCTAAAAAACCAAACAAATGTTCTAAGTATTTAACGCACCAAAAGCAGGCGCTTTAGGCGAAGGCGCGAAGGGGAAGAAACAGTCCGCAAAGAAAACTCCTTCAAAAAGGGAAAACAGGACCCTTTGCGTCTTTCCTGGGTGTTCTTAGCGTCTTTGCGTTGGTCTTTTGAATTCAGCTTTTACTCTTTTGGTGTAAAGACCTATTCCCTTTGTTTGGGTTATAGACCCGTAAAGAAGCTATTTGATTGAGGCCCTGCCCAGGTAGTTAAACGATGCCGGCCGCCATCCGGGGATGTAATCTTTCGTCAACTCATTGAGCTTAAAGCCCCCCCGCTCTAGCAGTGCCGGGATATTTCGATTAAGGTGACAGCCTCCACCAACGGCCTTCCAGAGGGGGTTAATGAAATTTTGCACTCTCCGGACACCCAGATCTGGTGCGACACCATGTTCACAAAATATGAGCTCGCCACCGGGCTTGAGAACACGGGCCATTTGTTCGATTGCCCGCCCTATTTCAAAGATTGTGCACAAGGTGTAAGTAACCAGAACGGTGTCAACGCTGTTACTCTCCAGGGACAATTCCTCACCGGCCGAGCAGATGAATTCAACATCAAATTCAACAGAAGCTGCTCTTGCTTCTGCCATTCCGAGCATCTCCGACGAAGGGTCAAGACCCCAGACCTTGCTTACCTTATCTGCGTCATAATAAGAAAGATTCAAGCCTGACCCCAAGCCGACCTCCAACACCCTGCCTCGGGCAAACGGCACAACCTTTTCCCGTTGACTCATCACTGAATGCATATTGCAGGCACAGTGGACGAGTTTCGGAAGAACATATTTGTTGTACAGCCTCATAATGCCTCAGACACTCTCGCAGGAAAGCCAGGAACACCGATTCACCCTTCCGACAAAATGCGGGCAAGCCAAGAATATTCCCGACAACAGATAACATGGATTGTCTTGATGGGTGCAAAAAACCAAGTAAGAATTAACAATTAAAAAGCGGCAGGAATTATGCTATGTGAAAAACTAATTTAACTTTCAACTCTCGCACTGTGAGAACTGACCCCATACTTCTGCAGCTTTCTGGCGACCGTAGGCTGGCTCATACCAAGAGCTTCGGCAATGTCCTGCTGTTTTCGATAGCGCTTACTGGCTTCGGAAAGTACACGCTTTTCAACGCTCTCCAGAATTTGCGTCATGTTCATCCCGTCGGGCCAACTGCTTTCCACGAGACAACCTTCCCCACTGGACCACGCAACCACATCCTGAGGCAGATCCCCCACATCGAGCATCTCAGTTTCAGACATCACGACCAAACGCTCGCAGATATTCATCAATTCACGCACATTACCGGGATAATGGTAATGAACCAGGACGTCGAGAGCTGCAGCACTCAGTTTTCTTGAAACATTGGACCGTAAAGCAAAATGATCGATGTAGGAGCGAATCAATGCAATCAGACATTCCTTACGTTCACGTAGAGCCGGGACACGCAAAGGGATAACGCTCAAACGGTAGAATAGATCGGTGCGAAATTGGCCGGAAGCAACCAACTGATCGAGATCACGATTGGTTGCGGCAAGCAGACGGACATCAACTTTCCGACTCTGAGTGCTTCCCAGACGGGTAACCACACCATCCTCCATGAAACGTAGCAACTTGACCTGCGAAGCCAGCGGGAGTTCGGCGACTTCATCGAGAAACAGGGTGCCACCATCAGCGAGTTCAAGATGGCCCGGCTTGCTGGCAGAGGCACCGGTAAAGGCACCTTTTTCGTAGCCAAACAATTCGGCTTCGATAAGCGTTTCCGGGATGGCGCCACAATTGATTTTTATGATGGGCTTGTCGCTACGGCGGGAGTTCTTGTGAATCAGGTCAGCGACCAGACCCTTGCCAACCCCAGATTCACCGAGAATCAGAACCGTCGAGTCGACTTCACTGACTTTCAGCGCCTGTTTGAGCGCCTTGACCATACAAGGACTTTTGGCAATCACCCGCTGACGGGAGAGAAACTCTTCCTGTAACTCTTGTATCTGGTGACGAAAATGATCACCAATCGCCTGTTGTTCTTCCAACTGCCGCTGTAGACGATCCGTTTCAGTAATATCGCGTTCGCTAACCACCACGCGAATCAGTTCGCCGGCATCATCAAACACCGGGGTCGCCGTAGAAATAAGTTTTCGACCGAAACGGTTTTCCTGCAGCAGGCTGACCACACTACGGGACTTGATGGCTTCAAGGGCTGCCGAGGGAAGAATAACCAACCCTTCTTCGGCAACGTCGAGATAGGAACGTCCAACCAACTGCTTAGCAGTGGCGTTGTTGATTCGTTGAGAGGCGGGATTAACACGCAGGATAAGACCGGCACCATCGCAGACAAAAAGGCCATCTGAGGAGGAATCGATGATCGCATCATGTTCCCAGGTCAATTCCTGGATACTCCTGTCCATGGCCTCTCCTTGAACCGGCTCGACGTTAGTGTGACATCAGCACCGGGACGGTCATTGACTGCAGCAGATAACGACCGACATCGCCAAGGATCTGGTTGCCACGACGGAACTGGGAAAAGGCGCCGAGGACCATCAGGTCGATCCCCTCGTCGGCGCAGCGGTTGAGCAGCAAGTCACCGATACTGAGCCCTGCTGTAACGTGCTTTTCGGCAATGGCATTGATATCGTAGTGTCGCAAATGACTGCAAATATCGGCGTTGTGAGATTCGTAGGCCTCATCGCCCCCGTAACCCTGGATTGATATGACGTGAACAGAATCGGCCGCGCGCAGCAGTGGCATCGAATCATGCATGGCCCGTGAAGATTCGGGGCCACCACGCCAGACCAGCATCACCCGTTTGCCGATTGTTCGGGCGTCACAGGCGTAGGGGACGACCAGCACGGGACGGCCAGCCCCCAGAACCGCTTTTTCCGGGAGGTCACTGGGTGTCGACTGTTGCTTTGCTTCATGGTCAGTCTGGCTGACGATCAGCATGTCGCGATAATGGGCGTAAAGATTGAGCGACTGGACCAGATCAAGATTGTTTCTGGAGCTGTCGGCACAAATCCACTCCGATTCCAGCCCCGCTTGTTCGACCGTTTGCAGGAACTTCAGCTTAGCCTGGTCCGCCAGCTTATAGGGTTGTTCAAAGTCGCTGGCCCGATGGGGTGGAATCGTGTAGAGACCAGTCAGCTTGGCCTGCTGCTGCTGGGCCAACTGGATTGCGGTGGCCAGCCTGGTTGAGCAGGTTGAGCTTAAATCGATATACACCAGAAGGTCTTTTAAGTTCATTGATTGATCCTCTCGCAGTATTGCTCTGCCCCGGCAAGACTATTAATGTTTCTTTCCCAGGTAGGCTTCCTGTACTTTCTCCGAAGCCAACAGTTCTTCCGAGGTCCCAGAGAGGGCGATTTTGCCGACGTCGAGTACATAGCCACGATCAGCCAGCTTCAGTGCAGCCTTGGCGTTCTGCTCAACCAGCAGCACCGTCACACCTTTTTTGGCAATCTCCTTGATCTGCTTGAAGATCGCCTTGACCAGGATCGGTGCAATTCCAAGAGAAGGCTCATCGAGCAGCACCATCTCGGGATTACTCATCAAGGCGCGACCGATCGCCAGCATCTGCTGCTCGCCACCGGACAGGGTTCCTGCCAACTGCTTGCGGCGTTCCTGCAGACGAGGGAAAAGTTCGTAGACCCAGGCAAGGGTTTGACGATCCATTTTGCTCTGGGAAAAGGCACCGAGCATCAGGTTCTCTTCGACCGTCAAAATACCGAACACGCGTCGCCCTTCCGGAGAATGGCTGATGCCCAGCTTAACGATCTTGTGGGCAGGCAATTTCGTCAGCTCGTGCCCTTTAAAAGTAATCGAACCGGCTTTGGCCTTGAGAAGCTGGCTGATGGTGCGCATGGTCGTGGTTTTACCGGCACCGTTCGCTCCCAGGATGGTAACAATTTCACCCTTGTGCACTTCGAGGGAGATCCCCTTGATGGCGGCGATGCTGCCGTAGGAGACTTCCAGATCTTTTATTTCAAACAAAACGTCGTTACTCATCGTCGTCATCCTCACTTCCCAGGTAGGCCTCGATGACGGCCGGGTTCTTCTGGATTTCTTCAGGGGTGCCCTCGGCAATCTTTTTGCCGAAGTTGATCACCGTCAGGTAGTCAGTCACTTCCATAACCATGTCCATATCATGCTCAATCAGCAGCACGGTGACACCTTTGTCACGGATTTTAAAGATAGTTTCCAAAAGTTCCAGGGTCTCTTTGTCGTTAAGACCAGCTGCCGGTTCATCGAGAATCAGCAGGGTCGGTTCAACGGCCATCGCCCTGGCAATCTCCACCCGCCGCTGGAGACCGTATGGCAATGATCCAACCGGAGTAGCAGCAAACTCGCTCAACTTGAAGAAGTCGAGTTGCTCTTCAACCTTCTGCCAGTTTTCCAGCTCATCTCGCTTTTTCCCGGGAGTTGGGATGATGCCGTGCCACCATCTCTGCGTGCTTTTGATGTGACGGCCGCTCATGATGTTTTCGGCGACCGACATCTGGCCGAACAGGCGGATGGTCTGGAAGGTACGGACGATGCCACGATCCACAATCTGGTAGGGGGTCTTGCCGCGGATCTCTTCACCACGCCAGAGAACTGAGCCTTCTTCCGATTTGTAGATGCCGGTAATGCAGTTGAAGACCGTGGTCTTACCCGCCCCGTTGGGGCCGATGATGCCGTAAATCTGGCCACTTTCAACCTTGAAACTTAAAGCGTCAACGGCGGTCAATCCCCCGAAGCGCTTGGTGACGTCGGTCAATATCAGTTCATTATGCGCCATGATTATTTTCCTTGATCAAAAACTTGGGAATTTTACCGAAAGTGGCCGGCCAGATACCACGTGGCCGCATAATCATCGCCGCAATCATAGCGAAACCGAAGATGAAGTAACGCCAGGTGGCGAACTCGCGGAAAATTTCCGGCAGCACGAACATCACGAACACCCCGATCAGGACTCCGGGCACCGAAGATCCGCCAACCAGAACGATACTGAAGAAGAGTACCGACTGGATAAACTCGAAGGCCTCCGGGCTAACAGCTGAATACTGGGTGGCATAGACGGTTCCGGCCAGTCCGGCAATCCCGGCACCAAGACCGAAGGAGAAGATCTTGTAGACGCGGGTGTTGATACCGATACTTTCGGCCGCAAGCTGATCCTCACGGAGATAATGCATGGCACGTCCCGGTTTACTCCCAGCCAGGTTGTGCATCACCCATAGAGTCAGCAACAGGACGATGAAAGCAAAATAGTAGACCGAAATCTGGCTCATCAGGTCATAGCCTAAAAAGCTCAGTGAATCGAGGCCAAAGATACCGTTGGGGCCACCTGTCACGCCGCCGAGATTGTTCTGCAGGACCTGAACAAAAACAATGTTGAAGCCGATAGTGACGACCAGCAGGTAGTCGCCGCGCAGGTGGACGATCGGACCGGCCAGCAGGATACCGAACACGGCCGGGATGATGATCGCCAGCGGTATCGTGGCGATGATCGACCAACCGTACTCGTTATTGAGGATTGCCGTGGTGTAAGCACCCATGCCGAAAAAGAGCGCCTGGCCCATATTAAACATACCGCACTTACCGAGGATAATATCTTGAGATAGAGCCACCACGGCAAAGATCAGGAATGTTATCGCCACCGCCTGCCAACGGTCGTCAAGCATGTGCGGCAGAACGGCCATAACGACGAAGAAGACCGGATAAGCAAATTTCTGCAATTCTTTCATCAGACTTTCTCCGCAACCCGCTCGCCGAGGATGCCGGTCGGGCGGACAATCAAGATTAAAATCAGCAGGATAAAGGTAAAGGCATCAGCCCATGTGCTGGAAACGTAACCGGCGATAAAGGCATTGAACAGGCCAAGCAGCATCCCGCCGAGCATAGCACCCGGGATATTGCCAATGCCGCCCAGAATTGCAGCGATAAAAGCGTAGAGACCGTATTGCCAGCCCATATTAAAGGTAATGCCGCGATAGTAGAGGCCGATAAAGAGACCGCCGACAGCACCCAGAGAGGAGCCGATGATAAAAATAAGGGCGATAACACTGTTGACGTTGATGCCCATCAGTCGGGCGGCATCCTGATCGATGGAGGAGGCGCGGATCGCTGCACCCATGCGGGTCTTTTCAACGAACAGGTAGAGGGTAACCATCAAAACCAGCGACAACACCAGGATAATCACCTGGATCAGGCTGATCACCACTCCGCCGAGATCCCAGTAGACCTGCGGAACCAACTCCGGGAAGATGCGCATCCGCGGCCCCCAGATCAGCATGATGCCGTTCTGGATAACCAGTGAGGCACCAAGTGCCGAGACCACCGCCGACAAACGCGGTGCTTCGCGTAAGGGACGATAGGCAACCCGTTCGAGAATAATGCCGACAATCGCCATGGCAACCGCAGTCAACAGGAAGATAACAATAACTGCGACCAGAGAGGTCGCCTGTCCCATCACCTGAGTATAGATTGTCAGGCCAACAAAGGCAGAGGCCGCAACCATGTCGCCATGAGCAAAGTTGATCAATCTCATAACGCCGTAGACCATGGTGTAGCCGAGCGCAACCAGGGCAAACATACTGCCTATAGTCAGGCCGTTTGCTAACTGTTGTAAAAAAGTGTCCATAAACTTCTCCGGGTTTGGTGAACGAGTTGCCTTGCAGAAGCCAGAGGAGGACCAGGTCGTCCTCTGCTCGCGCCTGAAGGGCAATTTATTGTATCTGCACGTTTACAATTTTAAGCGGGCAAAGATTAAGGGGCGGGGGAATAACTCTCTCCCCCGCCCCTTGCTAAACGATCAGGCGATTTTACTGAACGTACTCGTTGGAGTATGTTCCATCAGCCTCAATCTTCTTAACGACGTAGGCACCGCCTTTGCGGTTGCCGTCTTTAGCGAAAGCGATCGGACCGGTAATGCCAGGGAGTGGCTCGGTCATGTTGTGCAGGTAGTCAGCCGCCTTCTTGGTGTCGAAGCTCTTGTTCTGCTCCATGGCGTGAATGATAGCGCGCATGCCGTCGATATTCATCAAACCCCAGATGGAAGGAGGCATTTCACCGTATTTCTTCTGGTAGTCAGCAATGAAGGTCTTGGCAATTTCGTAAGGCAGCACGTCTGGAGAAGGAACGTTGATGATGAAAGCGCCTGTGGCAGCAGAGCCGGCCAGTTTGACGAAGTCCGGGTTGTCATTGGCGTCGCCACCGATGAAGTCCGCCTTGATGCCGAGCGCAATCTGCTGGGCACGCAGCTGGCCACCGTCGGAGTAATAACCGGCAAAGAAGATTGCATCAGGATTCTTGGACTTGATGTTGGTCAGAACAGGAGTGAAGTTCTGGGAGTCGGCCTTAATCTTGTCGCGAGAAACCACGTTGCCGCCCAGTTCCTTGATCGCTGCTTCGGTGGCGTTCGCCAGGCCGTCTGCATAGGTCGAGAAGTCGGAGATAACGACAATCCGCTCGTACTTCTTGACGTTAACCATGTATTCGGCGGCGAATTGTGCTTCGGCACTGTTCGGAAAAGAGTTACGCAGGAAAGTCCAGTAGCCATTCTCAGTCAGGCTGTCGGCGGTACCGTCGGAAGTCTGCAGAACGCCCGCTTTGAAGTAGGTCTTCTGTGCGGCTTCGGCGGCGGTCGAGGTGTAGGAACCAATAACCATTTGGGCCCCTTTGTTAACCAGGTCTTTGGCGCAGATTGCAGCTGCCATTGCGGTCCCTTGATCGTCGCAGACGATGACTTCGATCTGCTTGCCCATGACGCCACCCTTGGCGTTGACCTGCTCGGCGAGCAAGCGCACGCCATTCTCAATGCCTTGGCCCTCGTTAGCATAGCTACCGGTGATTGGGGCCTGAACACCAACTTTGAGGGTGTCTGCAGCAAATGCGGTGCCGGTTGCAAAGAACACGGCCAGTAATGTTGCCAGATACTTGTTCATTTTTCTTCTCCTTGTTGTGAAGTTTGTGAGTCGACAGCATGTCGAAAGCCCACTGATTAAACTACATTCAAAAAAACTGCTTATAACTATACCACCTTGAATAAGGCTTAAAAGTCGAGCCGGAAAAAAACAGGTGATAAATCCTAGAGCAAGGCTGATGCCAAACTCTGTTTTATTTTGCAGTAAAGACAACTCAAACCACTTGATGATTTCAGGGTTTTCGCGATTTCAAATAAAAATTCATTATTTACGGTATGTTAGCAAAAAACAAAACTCTAACCACGTGGAAGAAGTAAAAAACAATCGACGGCAAGAGACACTTTCAAAAGAGGATCGACGGCAACAGAAGGCCCCTGGAGCAGAGGCACCTGACCTCGCTATGCATAAGCGCATAAATACAAGCCAGACGGTATCCATATCAGGAGAGAGAGGTCAAAGAAGACCGTAACGTTTCAGCTTACGTGCAATTGTCGATTGGTTCACGCCGAGGACCTCTGCGATCCTGGACTGGCTCCGATAACGCTCACGCGCTTTGGTGAGGATGTTTCGTTCAACCGTCTCCAGAGCCTCCTGCAACGTCACAGTTTCTGGCCAATCCATCTCTTCCGGCAAACGCGTCTTGACACTCCCGGCCACCTGCACGGGCAAGTCAACCATGTCAATCAACTCGGTTTCCGACATAACCACCAGCCGCTCACAGATATTCATCAACTCGCGGACATTACCGGGAAAGGAGTAGTTGCATAACGCGTCTATAGCTGCCCGCGAAAGCCGCCTGGACTCATTGTTGAGCAGAGAGAAGTGATCAATATAGTGCCTGATCAGCGGCACCAGGCAATCCTTGCGTTCACGTACTGCCGGCACATGAATGGGGATAACATTGAGCCGGTAATACAGATCAAGCCGGAAGGTTCCTTTCTCAACCATATCATCCAGGTCCCGATGAGTCGCCGCCAGCACACGCACATCAACCTTGCGCTCTTCGGTGGCACCCAACCGGGTGATCCCGCCATCTTCAAGAAAACGCAGCAACTTCACCTGGGCCGACAGTGGCAACTCAGCAACTTCATCGAGAAAAAGGATGCCTCCATTGGCCAACTCAAACTGCCCGGGCTTACCTCCCGTGTTTGCACCGGTGAAAGCCCCTTTTTCATAGCCAAAGAGTTCCGCCTCAACCAGCGACTCCGGAATCGCGCCGCAATTGATTTTGATCAACGGTCGATCTGCACGACGGGAGTTATGATGAATCATATCGGCAATCACGCCTTTTCCGACTCCCGACTCCCCAAGGATCAAGACGGAGGAATCAGCTGTAGCCACGCGCATCGCCTGGCGCAGGGCCTTGATCATGTTCGGACTGCGTGCAATGATTTTCCGCTGTTCAAGTTCCGTTTGCTGCATTTCCAGCATCTGGTGACGGTACTGATCCTTGATCGCCTCCTGGTTCTCAAGTTCACGCTGTAAAGTATCTATCTCGGTAATGTCACGTTCACTGACCACGACCCGGATCAACTCTCCTGCCTGGTCAAACACCGGCGTTCCGATGGAAATCAGCTTGCGGTTGTTTGGCATATTCTGTAACAGGCTGACAGTTTCTTTCTGCACGCAGGCTTCAAGCGCTGCGGAACGATCTATGAACCCTTCAGGAATCAGTTCACGCATATTTCTTCCAACCATCTCAGAGGCCGGTCGCTTATGAATGCGCTCAGAAGCTGGGTTGACACGGATGACGTTCGCATCGCCATCGCACACGAACAGCCCATCAGACGAAGAGTCAATGATTGCCTGAAGTTCAAGGGTCAAAGCCTCGAAATTGAGCATGCGGCGATCCCCCTCGGGAGTCGCAGGAGCCGGAGGTAGTAGACAAAGTGTCAGGGGTCCGGAAGGAGACTTCACTGAACTTAGCAGAGCCAGGTATGGGGCACTCGTGCCGCGAAGTATTGTTAGAGGAGGATGGACAGTTGCGCTGCGGCGAAAATTTCCAACTGCTTCGGCCAGTTTGGGCAGAGGCTCGGACAGAAGCATTCCCGCGAGAGCGTTGAGTTGAGTTTCTGCGACAGGGTTACTGAAAACAATACGCATCTCCCTATCGCATACCAACAAAGGAACAGAAAGAGCTTCTATAAAGGCGGGAGCAAGCGACTGCAAATCAACCGACAAGTCATGACTGGGCATAACTGACCTCCTTAATCAAGAAGCACATTTTATGCGTAAACGCATCGAATATGCAACAGGGAATTAATTATTCACAAAACAATGCCTGAAAAAGGAGAAAAGCGAACAAAACTGGACCGAAACGAATAAAGCACCATAAAAGCAGCTATTGGTACGGTCCTTGTACTTGAGCAACCGAGCAAATCTGCCAGCAATGGGCTCCAACATAGCTTCTTCACGCGCAAATTAAAGGCAACGAGGAAGACAACCATAACGAATTGGCCGTCGACAATCGCATGCTGCAGAAAATCCGTCGAACAGTCATTGATAAACCGGGACACAAAACCGACAACCTCAAGTGTTTACGCGCATCTTTTCCCAAAGCGCGCACACCTGCCGGTGAAATATCTGGTTGCTATTCTGGCGGGTAAGATTGCCTCATCCATGCGCCATCGAGAGAATCGCGAAGCAGACTTTCTCGCTGTTTCAGAGCCACCTGCAACGCAGCTTTAGAGACCAGGTTGAGCTCAACATAGATAAAGTCTGATGACATGACCGACGGCTCAAAGACCTGCCGCTGACGTTAGACCAATAATACCGTTCCCTTTTATCAGGGAATTGGTGTTAAATGGAGACAGGGTCCCACCGGCCCAACAAAAACGGCGCAACTTTTCGATCCATTAAAGACTAAAGGGTAACAATGAAACAGACAGACAAACGCTATCAGGCATATCTGGATATTCTGCAGGAAGAACTGGTTCCGGCCATGGGCTGCACCGAGCCGATCGCCATTGCCTATGCGGCAGCAAAAGCTCGAGAGACACTGGGTGCTTTACCGGAGCGGGCTGTCATTGAAGCGAGCAACAACATCATTAAAAATGTAAAAAGCGTGGTTGTCCCGAACACCGGCAACCTCAGGGGCATAGAAGCCTCTGCCGCGGCCGGAATTGCCGCAGGAAACGCTAAGAAAGCCCTGGAAGTTCTCTCTTCGATAGATGATTCCGGGCGCGAAAGAATAAAAGACTTCCTTGAGAATAACGAGATCACCGTCACAGAAGCCAAGAATGGTTTGGTTTTTGATCTGACTGTCTCTGTCTTTGCCAGTGACTCATCAGCCAGCGTGCAGATCTCCCACTACCACACCAACATCGTTATGATCACAAAAAACGATGAAGAGATCTATAAAAACCAGGATTGCGACGAAGTCGAGACGGCAAACCTGACAGACCGTTCCATCATGAATGTCCGCGACATCCTCGGTTTCGCAGAATCGGTCAAGCTTGAGGATATTGAAGAGCTGCTGCAGTGCCAGATTAATTACAACATGGCGATCGCAGAAGCCGGCATAAAAGGCGACTGGGGAGCCAACATCGGGTCCGTGCTGATGGACGTTTGGGGCGATGATGTCAAAGTTCGTGCAAAAGCACTCGCTGCGGCGGGTTCAGATGCCCGCATGAGCGGTTGTGACCTGCCGGTCGTAATTGCTTCAGGGAGTGGCAACCAGGGGATCACGGCTTCCGTTCCGGTGATCGAATATGCGAAAGAACTGGGCTCAGACAAGGAAACCTTACTCCGGGCTCTGGTCGTCTCCAACCTGGTGACGATTCACCAGAAAACCGGCATCGGCAGGCTCTCTGCATACTGCGGAGCCGTCAGCGCCGGCTGCGGCGCAGGGGCCGGAATCGCATGGCTGCACGGTGGACGCTTCGAGGAAGTGGCCCATACCATCGTCAACGCGCTGGCAACGGTCTCAGGGATCATCTGCGATGGGGCAAAACCTTCCTGTGCAGCAAAAATAGCCGCGTCCGTTGAGGCCGGGATCCTGGGCTTCCATATGTTTGAGAAAGGCCAACAGTTCTATGGCGGCGACGGCATTGTCTCAAAAGGGGTAGAGAACACGATCAACAACATTGGCCGACTCGGCCGCGAAGGGATGCGAGAGACCGACAGGGAGATTATTCGCATCATGCTGGGAGATTAGAGGCATCTACTTGTAAGAGAGTCGTTACTTTTAAGCATAGAGATGAGGTTCTTTGCTAAAGATCAGCATCAAGTCTCGAACGGAACAATCACTTTTTGCGGAAACAACAAGGCCATTAATACGAATTTTGAGCAAGCCATCACAATCAATACCAGAGTCATGTCTTTTGGGGTCATGATGAGATAAGACTTCTGCGTTAAGGTTAAGGTCAGCAACGGCCTGGCACACCTTCCCTTTCACAAGCCCGCAATCAAGGCAACCATCACAGAGTATTTCTATAATCATGTCTGCACCATCAAAAAAGCCTCGGACTCACGATGGGAAATGCGAGGCATCGTTGTTTGCATTGGGATCCGACTACGACTGACAAAACATTACCAAAAGGGTTATATATTGTCAACTTGACAATACTTGACGGAAAAAAGACTATGGCTTCGTCGTACGGACACATAACAATGGCAACACTTGTCCACGTGCCCTTGATAAAGGGAAGGAATTCGCTTCTTAATGGCCCTATCAAAAAGTAGCCATATTGCGGCATGGAAGTCGTGATTTGTAAGACTTAAATCAAGGAACTGTTAATCATTGGGAGCGAACACACCATCAGGCAAAGCCTGGTTAATCGTAAGCCGGGTAATTGAGAGGACGGAGATATTTTTCCCGCCAGCAAAATTGTTGAGTGTAAGAGGAAAAACTGCACCATCAACTGTTTTAAAATTGTCATACTCTGTACCCAAAACACTGCTACCCATTCCACCCATTTCGAACCTTGCTTCAACTCGGCGGATAAGGTGTGTCTCGAAATCTATGTAAACTTTTAAATCGGGGGCGCTCACCAGCTCAACAAGCAATATCTCCATTGGCCGTCCATGCAGTTCTTCAACTCCTCTGTGAACAGCTTTTGCGGAACCATCAGCCAGGCTCATCGGCAAATCAAGATAACCATATTGGTAACGCATAGATGAAAGAGAAACAGGCTTAGCTGCACTGAGCCGGTCGCCGCTACCCTGCAACCCCTTGCCATGACTTAGGATCCTCACCTCTCCACCTCGTTCCGGCATAATATCAATTCTTAACTCACCGGGCCGACGCATTGTTCTGGCATAGCCACCGGAGGTTTTGCGCAGAAAATCGTCTATCCGGCCATGTGCCGAAATGGTTTTAATTTTTAACAGGTTATTTTTGCCACCATAAGCTTCCAGAACATTATTTACGGTCCTCTGCAGTTGTCCTTCATATGCATGGACATGAACACTGACGAGTTGCAAAACTACCGACAAAAGTATCAAACAGAGAACATCTAAAAAGCTGAGATTACTCTTTGACAGGCGAAAAACAAACAAGGCCACCTCCTTCGTAATCAAGGTTGCAAATTACACCCTAACGAAATGATTTTATCGATCAAAGTTGGCCTTTAATAATGGGGGAAAAACTGCGGACACCCCTTCCCTGGAGGCCATGCAATTCAGATCCTAAGCACAACAAACGAGTTATTTCCCTTGAGTGCTTATATCAGAATTTAACTCATAAGCCATTCTTTGCCCTGCTTCAATTTGCCTTTTTGTCATCATGCCGGTCAACTCACGCAGGTGGGCTTGAGCTATGGCGTTATTTTGTTTGGCTGCCAGGCTTAGCCACGCAAAAGCCTCAATCATGTCTCCTTCATTACTTTTCCCGGCATAAATCTGAAAACCTAAATTGCTTTGCGCTAAAACATATCCTTGTAAGGCTGCTAATCGATACCATTTCTTGGCCTCTGCTATGTTTTGTTCGACCCCTTGCCCCATTTCATACAATCTTCCAAATGAGTTCTGTGCTTCAGCCAAACCATGAAGAGCAGCCTCTCGATAAAAGGTAAAGGCCTTGACAGTATCCTGTTGCACTCCAGTGCCTGACTCGTACATCAGTCCAAGATTGAATTGCGCTAGCAAGTCTCCTGCGTTAGCGGCTCGCTGATACCAGAGCGCTGCCTCGGCTGGGCTCCTATTAACCCCGATTCCAGCAGAATACATCTGGCCAAGATTGTATTGAGCTCCTGCATGACCATGCTCTGCAGCTTTAAGCCACAAAAATCTGGCCTGGTCATAATCTTTCTCCACGTCATCACCTGTCACATAACGGACTGCAAGCTCGTTTAGTTCAGAGGGGTTCAATTCATGAGCGGTTGCTATAACATTTTTCAGAGGAGCCCCCTCACCAGCCCATGACTGAACAAAGAACGACATTGATAGCGAAAGTAAAATTGCAAGAGATAATATTCTCATAGGGAAAGAACCTTCCAGGGGGTGTAAACATCGAATTTAAAAAAGCCCCACAGTCAAAGGAGGGGGATGAATACGGAGCACCGTCTTTCAGTAGGCAAACGGTTATTTGCCTGCCTACGCTTAATCTAACATCCTCTTCGCGTCTCCGTCTATTCGCTCGGCCCTGAAATGTCAACAGTCGTGATCCGTGCAAAAAAGTGAGCCTTGAGAGGGGGCAGGTGTTCTTAGCCTGGTCGCTTGACGCCTTTGTGACAGATTTAGGTGTTTTTCAGTTCGAAGTCTGGACAAATTGGGCCAAAGGGGCACAAAAGGGGACAGTACAAACAAAAAGGACCTGCAAATTAATGCAAGTCCCTGATTTTATTGGTAGCGGGGGGAGGATTTGAACCTCCGACCTTCGGGTTATGAGCCCGACGAGCTACCTGACTGCTCCACCCCGCAACAGAATTTTGAAATTTACCCGTCCCCCCTCATGATGTCAAGGAAAAACTCTCCCCTTATCGCTTCCTGACAAGAGCAGACAAGCGCTCTTTTTCCTTCAATAGAGCAGCAGCAGTGTCGGCCCCCTCCCGGCTACGATATGGCCCGGCCAAGACCCGGTACCAGACACCCTTGTCGCCAAGATCAGCGGTCTCGATAAAGGTTGAAAGTTTATATAGCTTAAGCCGAGCAGCCAAACCCCTGGCGTCCTCACCGGTACGAAAAGAAGCGATCTGCACAACAAAAGAACCTTCTGCAGAAACGGTCGGCACGGTTGCCTGCTTAGGCGCAGCAGCAACCGGCTTCACCTCTGTTTTCTTGACGGCAGGCTTAGGTTTCGCCTGCACCGCCTTTGTCGGCTTCTCTGGCGGCAGATTGATACCACTGCCAAGGGGAGCCTGATTGCCCTTCGGCAGGTTGTCATAAAAGGTTAATCGCTCGGGTTTTTCCGGCACCGTTTCTTCCTGCGGAGGCGGAGGAGGCACAATCTGGGTCACCTTGGCAGGGGTTAAGGAATCCACCTCAGCGACTAGCTCCTGACTAGAAACATTCCTTTGCCCGAACATCACCCCAAGAGAAAAGCTGACAGCTGCGACTGCAATGATCAACACAACAATCAGCATGAGCTGCTTGCGTTCGATTCGCCGCTGAGTTCTCGATACAACCGGTTGCACCATCATCCCCACCCTCCCTGGCGAACCGTCACATTCGCTCCGGAGCGTCAACTCCGAGCAGGTTCAGTGCATTGGCGAGGACCGTTCGCACACCCTTGATGAGATAGAGACGTGCCTGTGTCGTCGCCGGGTCATCAACCAGCACCCTCTGCCGATTATAGTAACTGTGAAACTGGGCTGCAAGCTCCTGAAGGAAGTAGACAACACGGTGCGGTTCACGGTTCTGTGCCGCGTTAATAACAGTTTCCGGGTAACGTGCCAGGTGCTTCGCCAGGGCCAGTTCCTCGGCGAGCGTCAAGCATGACAAATCCAGCGACTCGCGTTCCAGAGTCACCACACCCTGCTCATCAGCAGTGCGGCAGATGCTGCAGACCCGAGCATGTGCGTACTGCACATAGTAAACAGGGTTGTCATTGCTTTGCCGCTTGGCCAATTCAAGGTCAAAATCAAGCTGGCTGTCTGCCCGTCTAAGCAGGAAGATAAAACGACAGGCATCTTTCCCGACCTCGTCTACCACTTCGCGTAAAGTCACAAACTCACCCGAGCGGGTGCTCATGGAGACCGGCTCCCCTTCGCGCAGCAAGCTAACCAGTTGCACCAGGATGAACTGCAAATCGTCGGGGTTGCGACCCAGGCCATTCACGACGGCCTTCATCCGTTGAACGTAACCATGGTGATCAGCGCCCAAGACATCAATAACAGTGTCGAACCCACGACTGAACTTTTCCAGGTGGTAGGCAACGTCTGAGGCGAAGTAAGTTGTTTCTCCATTTGAACGAACCAGAACACGATCCTTGTCATCACCAAAATCGGTGGTGCGAAACCAGACAGCACCGTCCTGTTCATAGGACAGGCCCTTCTCCTTCAGAACTTTAAGTCCGGCAGAAACTTCATCGCGATCAAACAGTCCCTGCTCACTGTACCATCGGTCAAAGGTAATACCGAACGCCTCGAGGTCGTCCCGGATACCCGCCAGGATACGGTCACCACCGAAGCAGCCGAGCAACTTGATTGCCTCGTTCTCGTCAAGTTCAAGGTAGCGAGTCCCTTCAGCCTCATGAATCTCTTTGGCGAGGTCGAGGATGTAGTCTCCCTGGTAACAATCATCAGGGAACTCAACCTGCTCACCACACACCTGTCGATAACGCAACAGGAGCGAGAGGCCAAGTGTACGCATCTGGTTGCCTGCGTCGTTTATATAGTACTCACGCTGGACTTCATAGCCGGCAGCCTGCAGGACTGAAGCGACCGCGTCGCCTGTTGCGGCACCGCGGCCATGACCGATATGCAAAGGGCCGGTTGGGTTCGCACTGACGAACTCGACCTGAACCTTTTGACCCTCACCTACCTGAGAGAGGCCGTAGGCTTTGCCCTTCACGGTGATCTCGTCAAGAACTTCATACCAACAACCTGGCGCCAGGGTAAAATTGATAAATCCCGGCCCTGCGATCTCAACTTTACTCAAGAAATCACAATCATCGAGAGCTTCGACCAGGGCTTCAGCAATCTGCCGAGGTGATTTCTTTTCGGCACGGGCCATAGTCATGGCCAGATTAGAGGCAAAATCACCGTGATCAGGGTTTCCCGGGATTTCAATCTGCACATCAGGAACGACTCCCGAGTGCAGAGTACCATTATTAAAGCAGGCTTGCAGAGCGTCACCGATCTGTTGCCGCAGACGATCCTTCATGATTTGTTTAATCCTCCACTGGAACAGGGTTTATGAACCCTGCATGTATTCACACAAGCTGAGTCCTGTGATTCAAAAAGGGACTCAGCAAGCGTCTCAATCGGCTAAGGGCATAAAGTCTAAACTGACTGAACTTTCGTCCGACTCAAACTAAGTTCACACTTATCCTCGTCAATTTAGACATAATGCCGATAAGGAAAAGGATATGTATGTTAGCGCCGCACTATGAGAGTGTCAAGAACTCGCAGGCGAGAAAACAACACGGGGATTCAGCGCTAAATTTTCGTTCTGGAAAGACACAGAAAAGGCCCGCTCCCAAGATACGAAACGGACCCGCTTAAGTAAATTTTCTTTGTCAACTAGTTACTTTCGATCAGAGAATTGAAAAACCAGTTCGTCATCACGAACCATGCCTAACTCAGTACGTGCGATTCTCTCAATGTAACGGCGATCACCGCGCAAGGAATCGATCTCGCCTCGCAGGGCCTGATTTTCCGACTCAACGCCAGCAATTTTCTGTACCAGATCGGCCTTCTGTCCAGAGAGCTTCAGCATATAAAGAATGCCCCGGTCGCCAAAAAAAGCGAAACCAAGCAGAAGCACAACCAACGCTAACGGCCAGAAGTTAAGACGCCCCCCATCGGGGTGCGAAGCTTTAGCAGGGTTTCCTGCCATAATAAACCCCTAATACTGATACACAGTTAACAGAATCAAAACAATTATCAATTGGATTGTTCCATCAATTCACTTTAAAAATCAAGGTTTTTCACACACAGGCTGATGTAGGCAATTAACATTGCGTTGCTGTCGGAGATTCACAAACATCAGCACAATAAGAAAAGGCCTGCCGGAAGGCAGGCCTTTGGTAACAATTTCAACTGACCTAGTCGACTGTCAGTTGTTTCTTGAACTTCGCCAGTTTGGCCTCGCCGACACCCTTCACCGAAGTCAACTGGTCCACGGAACTGAAGGGCCCATGCTCGGTACGGTAATCAACGATACGCTCAGAAAGTGCCGGGCCAACGCCTGGAAGCGATTGCAGTTGTTCTGCTGTCGCCTGATTAAGGTGAACGGTTTCAACAACCTGATTTGCAGCAGGGTCATTAGCGGCAAGGGCAGTCGCCGGTGCAAAAGCGATCGTGCTGACGACAGCCAAAAGGACGAGCATTGACAGATAACGTTTCATTACATTTCCCTCCAAAACAAAATAAAAAAAGAACCCGATGTGGGCATAACATCCTGCAGTCCCTCCTTACAACACCTCCCCTCCGGATCATTATTACCGCCCAACCCGGCTCACAACGAGCCCCATCGGATGGTTGGCAAATTCAGAAGAAGATAACAAATTTCTAACATTTGTCAAACGATCAACAACTTATTCAATATCCTTATCGACACCCTCGGCAAAACCCATGGGAGGGCCAAGACCTGCTAAAACAAAGGTGAAGCCTATCTCGTGATCATTATCCTCGTCTTCCAGATATCGAGTTTTGTAGGACAGTATGATGCTCCAACATTTCGATCGATACTCTAAACCAACAAAGTCTTCAAGAGCACGATTTTCCTGGAAATCGTATCTTTCCTTGAATCTGACATAAAGCGGTTGCAAAATTGAGGTGTCTACCTGAAATGAAACATAGTCTGTAGCAACTCCGGCAAAATCTGCATCTTTGTAGGTATAACTAGCACTAACAGCATTCCCCGTATCATCCTTGAGAGTCGAACCAGCACTCAGAGTATTAAATCCTGAATCACCATAGACGGGGATTATACTTTCAGCATTAAAGGAAAAATTATTAACCGGCGTAAAATCCATCTCCACACGCAAGTCAGAGAAAGGACGTTTCTCCCCAGATCGATCATTTCTGACCTCATCTATATCATAGCGCTGAGATAGGCGCAGATAGAATAGATCACGATACAAGCTTGAGCCATCCGCCGCTTGGCTACGTGCTGTAAGACGATTGACCAGTGCGTAAGTAACATCGTTCCGGGAGAGAACCCGATCACGTAGATCAAAGAGAGGTAAACTACCCTGCTCTTCATCCGGGACATAAGTGTAAGTCACGGTTGGTTCGATACTGTGCTGGATGCGATCAGACCCCAATAGGTTGACATCAAAGCTCTTGACCAGGCGAGAGGATAGAGCAAGAGAGACTTCTGGAATAAACTTGTCCGTTTCAGTAACATCGGTGCTGTAAAGCCGTTCGTAGAAGGCAGCTTCCGGAGTGACTTCAAGCCACGAACCTGGCTTGAATACCGCTGAAAGCGATGGCCTCAAGTAAAGTCTCTCGCCCCTTTCACCTTCATCGCGCCAAAAGCGGGTAGCATAACTCTCAAGACCTGCGTAAAAAGCAGTGTCACCAAGGCGGTAGCGGGGCAGTCCGAAGCTCAGTTCAGGGAGAGTTTGCAAGGTTTCGTCATTATCAGTTTCCAGATCCTTGGTGTAGCGCGCAAAACCAACAACATTAAGCTTTTGCCAATTACGGCGGAGCATCAACGTAGAAACTGTCTTATCGCGATTATAATCCTCAGCAACTTCTCCAAACTCTTCAAAGAAGAGTTTCTGATCCGTATACTCAATATCGGCCATCAAGCGCCAACCTCCTGGCAGTCGACCGCTATGTTTCCACCTGTAGTAATCAAGATCGGGGAAATCTTCTTTCTGGTCCAGTTCTTCTATTTCACCGGTTCCGGTAACGTGATAATAAAGGGCCTTGCCATTATTTTGACCGGGCAATGCATAGCGATACTCAAGCCCCTTGCCCAGACCAACTTCCGAGAGGTAATCAAGATAGATTGTGGCATCCATGTGACGATCAATAACCTGGTACCATGCCAATGAAGCAAGCGTCCCCTTGTTGTTTGAATAACCAAATGAAGGCGTGAGCAGACCAGATTGACGTTCGGTCTTAACAGGAAAAGCCATGTATGGGGTATACAGAACCGGGACGTCCTTGACATGAAACCAGACATGCTGCGCCCGCGCATAACCTCCGACTGTAATATCCACTTCATCGGCGGAAAACTTCCAATCGGGGATCTCGCCATCACAGGTGGTAAAGCTACCCTCTTTAACTGAATATTCGAACTGGCCTTCCTTTTCGATCTGTTGGCCCGATAAATGGAAATTACCTTCGCTGACAAAAAGCCGGCCGTCACGAACCTGGCCCTGCCTTGTCGTCATATTGTACTGAAGGCTTGAGCCTAAGAGCTTAGTCTCTATGTCTTTAAGTTCAACAGCCCCCTCTGCAGAAGCATCCTGTGTCGCTGCCTGCCAGAGCAAGGTGTCAGACTTTAATTCGAGCTCGCCCTGTCGGAGGACAACATCACCTTTTGCCTCATAACTATCCTCGTCAGAATCATATGTCAAAGAATCCGCAACCAGGGCAATCGGAGACTCCTGGTCAGCTTTTAACGCCGGCTCAGTCGCGATTTCCGTTTCGTCATTATCATCGACGGACAAAGGGAAAGAGCTATCAACAGAGTCAGACGGCGTTTCAAAAACGGGTTCATCTTGAGAGTCGTCTTTTACTTGTGGACTAACATCAGCAATCTCCGCCACAGAAGAATCGGGCATCGCTGCAATAACCGGGGTTGGCCGACCCTCAGATATTTTCGAGAGGGCCTCGTCAACCAGAGGTTCTTCATCATCAAGTGAAGTGGATTCACGTTTTGAACCTGAAGATCCTATTATTTCAGGTGTTTTGTCCTCGACCTTCAGTTCATCTTCAGCAAAGGGTTCGGACGTGATTTTTGAGCTCGGAGTTTCACCTTGAACGGAGATTTTCAGGGAATCTCTCTCTAGTGGAGAAGGTGTGGGTTCAGAGGGAACTTGTTCTGCACCTACCCACTCAGGAGTTTGCCAATGCGAGGATGAGATAAAACGACTGATCTCAAGTTTCTGCAACAAAGCACGGCCTTCAGGACTCTCGTGCATACTCAGAAAAACGTTACTCACCTGCTGCAGAAGAGCGGTCTGCTGCCCCTGCCGAGCAACAATACTCCCCTTAAAGAGGCCAGGGAAGTGGTCAAGATTTTCGGTCAACGGAAAGACCGCCCCTTCAGGAACCCTGCCCAGATAAGCTTTACTTAACCAGGCAAAATCTACTTCGCGATAACGAACCAGCCAATTATAAAGGAAGTCTTCCGAGGTAAAACTGCGGACATCAACCGGAGTTAAAAGCCGCTCTTTGAGATAGAGACCAACCTCTTTACCCAGTTCAGAGGAGATTACGAGCCCTGATCCATCGACAGCGAAACCGACCGTGATTCCAGGCTGAGCAAAAGCTTTATTAACCACAGGAACCGGCAACAAGAGCGCAGCTAAGAGCAATACGCAAAAGCTTGCTCGCAGAGATAAACGTTGCATTGAATGACCCGTCATTAAATAGGATTAAAGAGTCTCTGGAACAAACTCCATTGTAGAGTGCGAATCCAAGACTCCCTGCCTTAACTCTGCCACCAGATAAAGAGATCCGCACACAACCACATATTCGTCGCGACCAAGACCTTCACAAGCCGCAGCCAAACCATCAGCAGCCACAGTATATTCATAAACGGGCAGTCCTTGATTGTCAGCCCAGGCGACCATCTCACAGGTCGGCACCGACTGCCCATAAGAAACCGGTACAGCATATACTGCCACGACATATTTTACCAGTGGCATGAGTACTTCTGCGGGGCTACGCTCACCACTCAAGCCACTGACCAGATGAATACGCTTAATATTCTGCGTCTCAAGATAATCAGCCAGACAAGCGATTCCAGCAGCATTATGAGCGACATCAAGAAGGACCTGAGAATCACGACACCATTCCAGGCGCCCAGGCCAGAAGACATTCTTCCCGGCGTCGGCAATGGCAGCATCGGGGATCTTGAAGCCTTGTTTACGTAACTGTATTGCCCCAGCAACAGCCTGGGCGAAGTTATCCAACTGGTGAGCGCCTGCAAGAGCACACTTTAAATCACGCAAATGATCAGAATCGACAACAACCGTAAAGTTATCGTGATCACCCCGCCAGGAAAAATCACGACCAGAAAGGGAAACCTGAGACTCACAAGCAGTAGCAACAGACAGAAGGACCTCCTCGGCAGAGGGCTCCTGCGCACCGACGACGACAGGCACACCGGGCTTGATGATGCCTGCCTTTTCCGCTGCAATTTCAGCGAGTGTGGAGCCCAGATGTTCGCTGTGGTCAACGCTGACAGGAGTAATCATACAAAGCTGGGGATCAACGATATTAGTCGCATCCAGACGACCGCCAAGACCGGTTTCGATAACAGCAACATCGACACCGGCCTCACAAAAAGCCAGAAGAGCCATCGCCGTTGTCGCTTCAAAAAATGTTAAAGGGATGTCTTCTGAATTCAGGCGAATGATTTCAGTGAGAGCACCAATATCATCGCGGGTTACCGCTACGCCATCAATACGGATTCGTTCGGTGAAACAGTTCAGGTGTGGTGAGGTATACAGCCCAACATGCAGCCCTGCTTGTTTGAGTATCTCCGCCAGCAGGACACTGACAGAACCTTTGCCATTGGTCCCGGCCACATGAATGCAGGGCAAAGGTTCCTGAAGTTGAGGCAAGCGGGCCTTTAAAGCCCGCATATTCCCCAGGCCGAGCTTAACGCCAAAACGTTGCAGCCCATAGAGGTAGTCGAGGCTGGAGGTGAAATCCACTAGCGCAATCCTGTGGGCTCAAGGCAGTGTATGAAGAAACTGACAGGGTTCTAAGAAGCAGAAGCCTGCTGGGTAAAGATGCGTAAAGCCTGCGACAATCGCGCTTTCATTTCCTGGCGGGAAACAATCATGTCAACCATGCCGTGGTCGAGGAGATATTCAGAGCGCTGAAAACCTTCCGGGAGTTGCTGGCGAATTGTCTGCTCAATGACGCGAGGTCCGGCAAAACCGATCAAGGCTTTCGGCTCGGCAACATTGAGGTCTCCAAGCATGGCAAAGCTGGCAGTAACACCACCCGTGGTCGGATCAGTCAGAACGGAGATAAAAGGTATCCCGGCCTTCTTGAGTTTGGCAAGTGCAGCGCTCGTTTTAGCCATCTGCATCAGCGAGAGAATACTCTCCTGCATACGGGCCCCGCCTGAAGAGGAGAAAACCATGACCGGCGCCTTGTTCTCAAGGCCAAGCTCGATCGCTCGGGTGATTTTCTCGCCGACAACCGAACCCATACTGCCGCCGAGAAAAGCGAAATCAAAAACCGCAACGACCACTTCCTGTCCGTTCATCAGGCCGGAACCTGTGACAACGGCGTCACCGCCTCCATTCTTGGCAACAGCAGCCTTGATACGGTCTACGTACTTTTTGGAGTCCTTGAATTTCAGGAAATCCACCGAGGCCATATCGGGGTCAGTTTCGTTGAAGGTCCCCTCATCAATCACCAGGTCAATCCTCTCTCGGGCACTGATGCGGAAGTGATAATCGCACTTGGGGCAAACATTTAAATTACGTTCGATCTCCTTTGAGTAGATGATCTCTTCGCAATTTTTGCACTTCGTCCAGAGACCCTCTGGCATCTGTACTTTCTTACTTCCAACGGGCGCAATAGGCGCCTTTGACTTTTTAAACCAGGCCATTATTTACCTCGCGATTCAGACGATTCTCTATTTAGAAAACGAACCGTTCGTTGCCATCCAATATCCGGCAGTGTCTCTGACACGATGCCAGTTCCGCACTGATTTCTTCAAGAGACTGCGGATTCATATGAAATATTTTGACCGGTCCTTCCGGTTTGTCCAGTTTACCAAGGTGTTTAATCAGTATTCGCGGTTTCAGACGACCGGTCTGATGAGCCAGAGTCTCCAATCGGCCAAGAAAAGAGGCTCAACAAACACAGCCGCCTTCGCCGATCTGCCAAGAGTCCAGAGCGATTCCCTAGCCGTTGTCTCTCTCGAGTAAAGAATTGACACTTGTCCTTTCGTCAGAAGGTAGCCCGCAGCAAAGGCGGGATCTTTGTCATTGTCCAGCTCACATCAATAGAGCCAAGCCGTGGAATTTCCCCCCGGACGACATATGCTTCTCAGATCGCAGCCTTGAGTCGTCGGACCAAACCCTTCACTTCGCTCTGAAGTCGAGGAGTTCCACTAAACTCGGCAATCAATTTAACCAGGGCGCTGCCAACAACGACGGCATCGGCAATCTCAGCAACAGACTTGGCATCCTCCGGCGTGGAAACACCAAAACCAACAGCGACTGGCACCGGGCTCATCTGCTTAATATCAGCTACGGCAGAAGTAATCGCTGAGGCATCAACCTGCTGGCTTCCGGTCACACCGGTCATCGACACATAATAAAGAAAACCTTCGCTAGCAGCGGCCAGCTGTGCCGTTCGCTCTGCACCGGTCGTCGGGGCCAATAACGTGATCAAGTCTACTCCGGCACCGGTAAGCAGCGGGTGCAATTCTTCGGCCTCTTCAGGAGGCAGATCGACCAGAAGCAAACCATCGACACCGACAGCGGCCGCATCACGAGCAAACTGCGCAGGCCCATAAGTGAAAACAGGGTTGTAATATCCCATCAGAACAATCGGCACATTGCTGTGCTGACGGACCCTGCCAACCAGGTCGAGGACTCCGCGAAGAGTCGTCCCCGCGGCCAGAGCACGCTCCGAAGAGAGCTGAATCGTCGGTCCGTCGGCCATAGGATCAGAGAAGGGGAAGCCGAGCTCAATCAGATCGGCGCCGGCCTCGACAAGGCTGTGCACCAACTGCTCGCTCGTTGTGAGATCCGGATCTCCGGCAGTAATGAAAGTGACCAGGGCTTTTTCGCCACGTACTTTCAAAGTATTTAATGTAGAGGTAATCCTTGACATGAGCTATACGTCTTCCAGTGTGTTAACCCGAGTTCTTCAGGTCGTGATGAAGTAAAGATTAATCTTATCGGAACGAAGCAGACGATATCAACCGTTTTTTCATTCCAGCAACAATCTGACCTGATCAAGCAGATCAAGAAACATTCTGTTATTCATCCGACCTGTCTGAACGTTGTAGCGACTCGTGTGGTAACAACCAATCAGCGTGAGGCCATTGGCCAGCTGGTAAGCGCTGCCATGCCTAAAGGGCACTTCTGCAAGACGCTTGATCAAACCCTGTGACTGAAAGAGCCGTAGCAAGCTCTTGTGCGCACCGTGGCCAAGAGCAACAATCACGCGCAGGGCTTTCAGCTCCTGCAGCTCTTTCTCGAGATAAGGCCGACAGGCTGCAAACTCTGCAGCATTCGGATTATTCTCCGGAGGCAAACATTTGACGGCGTTGGTGATATAGAGATCATTTAACTCCAAGCCATCATCAGCAGAGACAACTTCCGATTGATTTGAGAAACCGGCAAGATGGAGTAACGGGTACATGAAATCACCGGCACCGTCACCGGTAAAAGGTCGCCCGGTTCGGTTGGCTCCGTGGGCTCCAGGAGCCAGGCCAACCAGGCAAACACGCGCCTGCAAATCACCAAATCCGTTAACTGGCCCGTTATGGTAATCAGCACGCGGGCGTGTTTTGGCCGGCGAAAGCTGTGCCATAAAATTGACCAACCGTGAGCACCGCCGACACCCGTCCAGATCTTTCAGAGAAAGGCTCGCCACGCATCTCTACCTATTTCGGCCTTGGTTAGCACCGGGACGACGACGCCTTGGCGGACGAGGTTTACCGCCAGCTTTTTTGTCTGGAACCGGTGATTTCTTATGGGGAAGACCGCGCTTATAATCATTGCAAAGGTCTTCGTCTTGAGGAACAGTACTCGGTATCTTCATGCCGATATATTCTTCTATATCCGGCAGAAAATAGGCCAGGTCCTCATCGGCAAAGCTGATCGACTTACCTTTGGCTCCCGCTCGAGCTGTGCGACCAATGCGGTGGACATAATCTTCGGCATCCTGCGGAAGATCATAGTTGATGACATGGGTCACACCTTCGATGTGCAAACCTCGTGAGGCAACATCAGTGGCAACCAGAAAATTCAACTTGCCCGCCTTGAGGTCCTCAAGGATACGCAGGCGTTTCTTCTGCGGGATATCGCCCGAGAGAACCGCAACCCTGAAGTCGTTGACTTTCAAACGCCCAGAGAGATGTTCGCCCTCCCTTTTGGTATTCACAAAAAGCAGGACCCGGACGTCCCCTTCCTCCTTTTTAAGCAGGCCAAGCAGGAGCGGGAACTTTTCTCGCCGCGAAACATGATAGACGATCTGCTCAACCCGTTCGGCAGTAACCTGCTCAGGTTCTATGCGCACTTTCTCGGCAAGGTTCATGAACTCGTAGGCGAGTTCCATAACACGAGGTGAGAGAGTCGCCGAGAAAAGCATCGTTTGGCGTTTTTCAAAAGGAGGTAATTTGCGCAGGATATAACGCAGGTCTTGAATAAAACCCATGTCGAACATACGGTCGGCCTCATCAATAACCAATGATTCTACATGCTTCAGGGAAAAAACATTCTGCTTGGCATAGTCGATTAACCGACCGGGTGTGGCGACAATGACATCGACACCATCCTGAAGGGCTTTGCGTTGTTTTTCGTAATCGACACCGCCGAAGATCGCCTGCACTTTGAAGGGGCAAAAGGCACCCAAACCCTCGGCATCAGCACAGATCTGCACAACCAGTTCGCGGGTTGGAGCCAGGATAAGAGCCCTAGGGCCACGCTTTGACTGCGGCTTGTTTTTTTGCAGGCGAGTAAAGAGAGCGATCAAGAAGGCTGCGGTCTTGCCTGTGCCGGTCTGGGCCTGTGCAGCGACATCACGCCCTAGCAGTGCCAGCGGGATAGACTCCTCTTGAACCGGCGTCAGATCGGCAAAGCCAACCTTTTCAATACCGCGCATCAGCTCAGAGGGAAGATCAAGTTCAGTGAATTTCATTTAGCATGACGACAGCACAAAGGGTGAAAGGGGAAAGCGTATTCCTTCCCATTCCCTGTTTGCGCAGCGCCCCTTAATTAGAGGTCCACACCCATTGCTTCGGCAACGGTATGTATATCCTTGTCTCCACGGCCTGAAAGACAAACCAGAACAACCTTCTCGGGAGAAAGCTCGGGAGCAAGTTTGAGGAGATAGGCGATTGCGTGAGCGCTTTCAAGCGCCGGAATGATCCCTTCCATTTCTGTAATCATACGGAAGGCAGCCAAAGCTTCATCATCGGTCACCGAAACATATTCAGCGCGGCCAAGATCCTTGAGAAGAGCATGTTCCGGTCCGACACCCGGATAATCGAGCCCAGCCGAAATTGAGTGGGCGTGTTGAATCTGGCCATCCTCATCCTGGAGAAGATAGGTTTTATTGCCGTGCAGAACGCCAACCCGGCCAGCAGAGATACTCGCTGCATGTTTCCCCGTCTCCACACCAAGACCGGCCGCTTCGACTCCTATCAGGCGTACAGACGCGTCATTGACGAAGGGATAGAAAAGCCCCATCGCATTAGACCCGCCGCCTATGCAGGCGACGGCCACATCAGGCAAGAGGCCCTCGGCTTCCATAAGCTGTTGCTTGGATTCGTGACCGATAACTGATTGGAAATCACGGACCATTTGCGGATAGGGATGCGGTCCGGCGACAGTCCCGATCACGTAGAAGGTATCGCGGACATGAGTCACCCAATAGCGCAGAGCCTCGTTCATTGCGTCCTTAAGTGTAGCCGTGCCGCTGGTCACTTCATGGACGCGAGCACCGAGCAACTTCATGCGAAAGACGTTGAGAGACTGACGTCTGATGTCCTCGGTACCCATAAAAATATCGCATTGCAGACCAAAGAGAGCGGCAACCGTCGCGGTGGCAACACCATGCTGGCCGGCACCGGTTTCAGCAATCACCTTGCGTTTTCCCATACGGCGGGCCAGGAGAATCTGACCAACAGTATTATTAACTTTATGAGCACCGGTATGATTTAGATCTTCACGCTTGAGGTATATCTTTGCACCACCGAGATGTTCGGTGAGCCTCTCAGCGAAATAAAGTGGACTTGGGCGACCGACATAATTTTTAAGATACGAATCAAACTCGGCCTGAAATAAGGGGTCTAACTGACATTGCTTATAGTTTTCCTCCAACTCCAGCAATGCTGGCATCAGAGTTTCAGCAACATAGCGACCGCCGAACTGGCCGAAATGCCCGCGGGGATCAGGCTCTTGATAGCTCATTTAAAATGCCTCCTTGGCCATACGGATGAACCGTGCCACTTTCTCAGGGTCTTTCTGCCCGGGCTTTTCTTCAACGCCACTCGATACGTCAACACCGTAAGGACGCACCTGGCGTATAGCCTCGGCAACATTCTCAGGGTTAAGTCCACCGGCCAGGATAACTCTGTGCTGCGACGCAACGGTGGACGCTTGCACCCAATCACAACGATGACCGGTGCCCCCGAAGGTGTTGGGGACAAAGGCATCGAGCAACAGGGCCGAGACAGTGTAAGCAGCAAACTGGCTAGCTTGCATATCACCCCTCAGGCGCAAAGCCTTAATCACCCGGCTAGGAGGATAGCAACATTGATCCGGCTCTTCGTCTCCGTGCAATTGTACCGTGTTTAGCCCACAGAATTCCACCATCTCACGAATACGAGCCGGTGGCTCATTGACAAAGAGCCCCACGGCAGTCACCAGGGGAGGCAGTTCGGCAATAATTCTCCGGGCCTGATCAGGGTCAACAAACCGTGGACTGCCCGGATAGAAGACAAAGCCTAAAGCGTCCGCTCCACATGCAGCAGCGTGATGGGCATCATCAAGATTAGTAATGCCGCAGATTTTCACCCGTGGCACACTGTAGGTTTCCATCAACTAGCCAACCTTAGGCAGATGTGAAAGGGACTCCTGAATGGCAGCTTCAGGATATTCGTAATCTTCCAGCTGATTACTGAAGTAAGCGTCGTAAGCTGCCATGTCGACATGACCATGCCCGGAGAGGTTAAAGAGAATCGTTTTCGCTTTCCCTTCTTCCTTGGCCTGCAACGCCTCGTCAATTGCACCACGGATAGCGTGTGAGGACTCTGGTGCCGGGATAATAGACTCGGTGCGTGCGAAGAGTACGGCAGCTTCAAAACAAGCTGTCTGCGGAACAGCTTTTGCCTCGACGACCCCTTCGTGAACCAGTTGTGACACCAGGGGAGACGCGCCATGATAACGCAGACCGCCCGCATGGATACCGGGAGGCATGAAGTCATGGCCGAGGGTATACATTTTCGAGATCGGTGCCATTTTTGCCGTATCGCCATAATCGAAGGCGTAAACTCCCTTGGTTAGTGTCGGGCAGCTTGCCGGCTCCATGGCCAAAAGACGGACATCCTTGCCGTTGGCTTTATCGGAGATGAAAGGGAAGGCAATTCCCGCAAAGTTTGAACCGCCGCCGTGGCAACCGATGACTACATCAGGGTAATCACCTGCAATTTTAAGCTGTTCTTTCGCTTCGAGGCCGATAATCGTCTGATGCATGCAGACATGGTTGAGTACACTGCCCAGAGCGTAACGGGTATCCTCATGGGTGGCAGCGTCTTCTACAGCTTCACTGATGGCAATACCGAGAGAGCCCTGGTTATCCGGATCATTGGCAAGAATCGCGCGCCCGGCGTTGGTCTTGTCTGACGGTGAAGGAAAAACATCAGCGCCCCACAACTGCATCATGCTCTTACGGTAAGGTTTATGACCATAAGAGACTTTAACCATGTAGACGGTACACTCGAGGCCGAAGTGCTGACAAGCAAGGGCGATAGAGGAGCCCCACTGTCCGGCACCGGTTTCCGATGCGATGCGCTTGGTGCCGGCAACCTTGTTGTAATAAGCCTGCGGCACGGCAGTATTCGGCTTGTGAGAACCGGCCGGCGAGACACCTTCATACTTGTAGTAAATCTTGGCCGGAGTGCCGAGAGCTTTTTCCAGCTGATGCGCTCGAAACATCGGAGCCGGACGCCATAGTTTATATATCTCACGGACCTCTTCCGGGATATCGATCCAGCGCTCCTGCGAGACTTCCTGTTCAATCAGGCCCATGGGGAAGAGGGGCAGGAGATCATCGGGAGAAACCGGCTGAAGGGTGCCGGGATGAACAACCGGAGCCATTTCACCTGGCATATCCGGGATAATGTTGTACCACTGTTTGGGAAGCTGATCTTCGCTGAGAAGAATTTTACTCTGCATGAGATATCTCCTTGACGTTAATTATTATAGGAAATTGTGACATATGAAATTAATTTTCACCTTGAAGTTCTTTCAGCTTGGTGCCGATATCGTCCTCGCGCATCAGTGATTCTCCGATCAGAAAGCCCCTGGCACCAGCCTTCTGTAAACGCAGGACATCTGCTCTTGACGAGATACCACTTTCAGCAACCACGAAATGACCGGCGGGGATCAATGGCAGCAAGCGTTCTGTGGTTGCCAGATCTGTCGCGAAAGTCTGCAGGTTGCGATTGTTGATGCCAATCAGCTCGCAGCTTGTTGTCAGCGCCGACTCCAGCTCTGCCTCATCATGAACTTCCAGCAGGACATCAAGATGAAGCTCGCCCGCCAGGGCATTGTACTCTGCAAGCTGCACCGCATCAAGCATGGCCGCGATCAGAAGGATGGCGTCCGCTCCAGCGGCTCGAGCCTCGTAAATCTGGTAAGGGTCGCAAATAAAATCCTTGCGCAGAAGTGGCAGACTGACGACCTCGCGAATCTTTGCCAGGTACAGGAGATGCCCCATAAAGAAGTTCTCATCCGTCAACACCGACAAACAGGTCGCACCATTGGCCTGGTAAGTCTCTGCAATCGTCAAAGGATCGAAGTCTTCACGAATCACCCCTTTACTGGGTGAACCCTTCTTGACTTCAGCAATGACAGAGGTCCAACCAGAATCCGCAGTTGCACGCAGGGCGCGCAAAAAGCCCCTCGGCTGGTCCTCGAGATCATCGATCCCTTGCCGCAATGAGGCAAGAGAACGTCGGCTTTTGGCCAGAGCAACTTCTTGACGTTTATGTTCAGCTATTTTATCGAGTATCATTATTGATCAGAGCTCAGATTAAGTTCAGGGGTACATTAGCGGGTCATGCATTGGTTAAATAGACGAGCCCTTCGAGCTTCGCCTTGGCCAACCCCTCGTCGATCACGTTGCGAGCCTTCTGCAAGCCGGCATCCACGCTCTCTACGATTCCGGCTGCAATCAGCGCATAGGCCGCATTGAGCAGAACAACATCCCGCTTAGGTCCTTCAGCCCCGGCCAGAACATCTCTAACGATTGCAGCATTCTCCTCGGCGTCACCACCCTGGAGGTCAGTCAGCAGGCAGCGCCGCAAACCAAAGTCTTCCGGCTCTATCGTCGAGAGGGTGACCTTCCCTTCGTTGATCTCGGCGATACGTGTCGGACCGGTCAGGGTAATCTCATCCATGCCGTCCTGCCCGTGGACAACAAAGCCACGCTGACAGCCGAGCTTGACCAGAACCTTGGCCAGAACTTCAACCAGTTTCTCTTCATAAACGCCCAAGACCTGGCGATCCGCACCGGCCGGATTGGTCAAAGGCCCAAGGATATTAAAGATTGTGCGTATACCAATTTCGCGGCGGGGGCCAATCGCGTGCTTCATGGCCCCGTGCAGGGCGGGGGCAAAGAGAAAGC
This sequence comes from Deltaproteobacteria bacterium IMCC39524, assembly GCA_029667085.1. Taxonomy (NCBI): domain Bacteria; class Deltaproteobacteria; species Deltaproteobacteria bacterium IMCC39524. The sequence goes on along the minus strand of JARUHJ010000002.1, from coordinate 249,504 downwards.
CAACCCCGACCTCATTGATACACGATTCAACCTGCTCTGGAGTTACGTTCAGGTTAACCCCAAGAGCCTCCAGAACATCGGCGCTACCACAGGCAGAGGAGATACTGCGATTGCCATGTTTCGCGACCTTGGTACCACAGGCAGAGACAACGAATGCAACTGTCGTTGAAATATTGAAACTTTTTGTCCCGCTGCCACCTGTACCACATGTGTCCAAGACCGTCTCGCGATCCAGGTTAATCTCTTCACGATCAATATCGAGGGCCTTACCCACCCGGATGGGGGTGGCGTGATCACGCATAACCCTGGCAGCGCCGGTAATTTCTTCGATAGTTTCGCCTTTCATTCGTAACGCGGTGATAAACGCGCCAACTTGAGCGGGAGTCGCCTCACCACCCATGATCTGGTTCATCACCTCAATCATTTCGGTCTCTAGCAGATCTTGCCGCAGAACAACCTTGCTAATTGCGTCCTTTATCATGAGGGCTCCTGGCTACTTGGTCATCTGCAAAAAGTTGTTCAGCATGTCCATACCGGCAACCGTCAGAATCGACTCCGGATGGAACTGCATACCCCAAACTGGCAGGCTACGATGCCGCATGCCCATGATCTCACCTTCTGCCGTCCATGCAGTAACTTCAAGACATTCCGGCAGAGAAGAACGTTCTACCAACAGGGAGTGATATCGGGTCGCATCAAAAGGATCAGGGAGGCCGACGAAGAGCTCACGGTTATCATGAAAAACCGGGCTGGTCTTGCCATGCATCAGGCGGTCAGCACGAACAACCTTGCCGCCATAGGCCTGACCAATCGACTGGTGCCCCAGACACACACCGAGGATCGGCAGTTTACCTGCAAAATGCTTGATGGCTTCCACAGAGATACCTGCTTCATTGGGTGTACAGGGCCCCGGGGACACCACAAGTCGTGTGGGATTGAGAGCTTCAATCTTAGCCAGAGAAATTTTGTCGTTACGATAGACCTCAACCTCTTCACCCAGTTCGCGCAGATACTGTACCAGGTTATAGGTGAACGAATCGTAGTTGTCGATCATCAGCAGCATTTCAGTCTAATCCCTGACGCGCCAGTTCGATGGCCATCTTGACCCCCATGGCCTTGTTGACGGTTTCCTCATACTCTGCTTTTGGGTCAGAGTCTGCAACGATACCAGCACCGGCCTGAAGGTGAATCCGATTTTTATGAGCAACCAGAGTCCGAATCGCGATTGCAAGATCCATATTACCATCGAAAGAGATATAACCGACAGCACCACCGTAAATCTCACGACGCACCGGCTCCATCTCCTCAATAATTTCCATGGCACGAATTTTAGGGGCGCCACTCAAGGTCCCCGCCGGGAAGGTTGCAGAGAAGACATCAAGAGCATCCTGTCCAGGCATAAGGCGTCCACTGACGTTGGAAACGATGTGCATAACGTGCGAGTAACGCTCGACAACCATCAGTTCGTCTACCTGCACAGAACCGGTCGCGCAAACACGGCCAAGGTCATTGCGTCCCAGGTCAACCAGCATGATATGCTCAGCAACCTCTTTCGGATCGGCCTTCAACTCCTCTTCCAGGCGCTGGTCCTCATCGAAGGTCTTTCCCCGGGGCCGTGTTCCGGCAATAGGGCGAACCTCAACATGATCCCCCTCCTTGCGCACCAAGACCTCCGGAGAAGCACCAATGACTCGAGTATCGTTAAACTGCAAGTAGAACATGTAGGGGGAAGGGTTGATCGTCCGCAAAGCGCGATAGACATCAAAAGGGTCCGCATCAAGGTCTCCGGAGAATCTTTGCGAGAGAACAACTTGAATGACATCGCCTGAGCGTACGTAGTCTTTACAGCGTTCGACGGCAGATTCAAAATCTGGACGGCTGAAGTTCGAGAGCAGGTCTGCATCAACTTTAACCTTAGACGCCGCAGGCCTCTCACGCAAAGGTTTGCGTAACAACGCAACCATATCGTCTATACGCTGCACTGCAGCATCATACGAAACGTCAGGGTCATCGCCTTCACGCAAGTGAACATTGCTTAAGACCTTGATTTTCTGCTGCAGGTTATCGAAGATAAGTAAAGTTTCGGTAATCAGGAACCAGCTGTCGTAAGCACCTATCTCAGCTTCATTGAGATCAGGAAGTTCCTCGATATGGCGGACCATGTCGTAGCCCAAGTAACCTACAGCACCACCAAAAAAACGTGGTAACTCAGGAAGGGAGACCGGTTGGTAAGGCGCGAGAAAAGCTTTTAGTTCGTCAAGTGGATTATCAGCTTTACCGGACTTGATCGCGTCACCGTTTTCAAGGATTTCAAAGTGATGACCGCGACAGCGAAATGCACGCCCTGAACCAACGCCAAGAAATGAATAACGGGCCCATTTCTCTCCGCCGGCGATACTCTCGAGCAAAAAAGCGCTTTGTCGATCATCGATCTTGCAGAAGGCTGAGACCGGGGTTTCCATGTCTGCGAGAATCTCGCGATAGACGGGAATCAGGTTACCTTGGCGGGTCAGATTTTTAAACTCTTCACGAGATGGGGAAGACATGTCATTTCCTTAGTGAATTAACCGCGACAAAGTAGCATGAAGACTGAGAAATGGCAAGGCAGCTGACAACTGCGCGGCAATAAATGATTGACCGAAAACTGACGAATTGATATGCATATGCAACTTGGTTGATATGCGGAGAACATCCCGACAAAAACCAATCTTTAAAATTGTCTACCTACAAGGAGAGCAGATGATACGAGCAGCAGAACAAGACACTGTCAAGGTTGAGTACACAGGAAAATTAAGCGATGGGACAATCTTTGATGCATCACCGGACGATCGACCTCTGCTATTCATCATTGGTCGAAAAGAAGTCATTCCAGGCTTTGAAGAGGCAGTAGAGGGCATGTACCAGGGAGAAAGCAAAACAGTTATCATTCCCTGCGATAAAGCCTACGGTGTAAGTGACCCTGAGCTTCTCGAGAAAATCGACCGCAGTACCATTGGAGAAGATGTCGCGCTTCAGGTTGGCGGCCAACTTGAAGTCACAAATCATGATGGTAGCGTTTTCTACGTCATGGTTAAAGATTTTACTGAAGAAGAGATCACACTGGACGCAAACCACCCATTAGCGGACCAGGACCTGACCTTTGAGATCAAACTTCTTGAAGTCAAAAAGGGCGAAAGCAAGTAGAGACAAGTCAACTTCAACAAAAAAAGGGCGGGATGCAATCATCCCGCCCTTCTCTATTTGATTCTTGTGTTCTGCCGATCTACTTCTCTGCTTTTTCTTCCTCAGCAGGTGTTTCCTCAGCAGATGTTTCCTCACTAGGTGCTTCCTCAGCAGCTGCTTCCTCGACAGGAGTCTCCTCAACTGGGGCTTCTACCTTTTTAGAAGCCTTCTTCGCAGGAGCCTTTTTCTTTTTCGGCTTGGCGACCACTTCCTCTTCGACCAGCTCGATCATAGAGAGAGCAGCGTTATCACCTGCACGATGACCAAGCTTGATGATCCTCGTATAACCACCAGGACGATCAGCGTAGCGAGGCGCAATCGTATCGACCAGCTTAGCAGTTGTTTTATTGTCACGTACAACCTGCATGATCAGGCGGCGTGAATGCAGGTCACCACGTCTTGCCATGGTGATCAACTTCTCAGCCATCTTGCGCAGTTCCTTGGCGCGAGCGTCCGTAGTGGTGATTTTTTCACAATCGAAAAATGAAGTCACCATGTTACGCATCATGGCTTTACGGTGGCTGGTATTACGTCCCAGCTTTCTTCCTGTTTTTCTATGGCGCATTGCTATCTGTTCCTTTCTCCGGGTAACATCCCGTTAAGGGTTGCCCCTAGAGTTCTTCTTCGCTCTTTTCGATCATCTTGAGATATTCCGGGTCCGGGAAGCCTTCAATAGACAAGCCCAGAGTTAAGCCCATTTCAGAGAGAATATCCTTGATTTCATTAAGTGACTTACGGCCGAAGTTCTGTGTTTTCAACATTTCAGCTTCGGACTTCTGCACCAACTCACCGATCAGACGGATGTTGGCGTTTTTCAGACAGTTAGCGCTACGCACCGACAGCTCAAGTTCATCGACACGACGGTAAAGATTCTCGTTGATCGGTTGCTTGGCACCGACTTCTTCATCAGTTTCTTCAGGCTCGAGAGCCTCGTCAAAATTGATAAAGAGTTGGACCTGTTCCTTGACGATCTTGGCTGCATAAGCAAGAGCATCATCAGGCCTGACACTGGCGTTGGTATGAATCTCCAAAATCAGCTTGTCGTAATCAGTCACCTGGCCAACACGAGCATTGGTTACCGTATAGTTGACTTTCTTGATCGGCGAGAAGAGCGCGTCGATAGGGATAGTGCCAACCGGAGCCTTTTCATCACGGTTCCGCTCAGCGGGACCGTAACCTTTGCCCATGGTCACGACCATGTCCATTTCGATCTCTGCTTCTTTACCACAAGTCGCAATGAAGTGATCAGGATTCAGAATTTCGACATTCGAATCAGTGATGATATCTCCGGCCTTGATAACACCAGCACCTTTTTTAACAATGCGGATATTACGCGGCTCATGACCATGCAGTTTGATCAGGACACCCTTCAGGTTAAGGATGATGTCCGTCACATCCTGTGTCACACCAGGAACAGTGGAGAATTCATGCAGAACACCCTTAATACGAACTGAGGTGATTGCCGCCCCCTGCAGCGAGGAGAGCAAAACCCGGCGCAGGGCATTACCCATGGTCGTACCGAAGCCACGTTCAAATGGCTCCGCTGAGAACTTGCCATAAGTGGCAGTCAGCGTTTCGGCATCAACCTGGAGACGCTTGGGTTTGATCAGTTCTCTCCAGTTTTTAAACATGCGATTCCTCCGTTTGAGGTTTCTCTATAAAGTTACAAATCGCCAGATGAATCTGTCGGTTACTTGGAATAAAGTTCGACAATCAGGTGTTCCTGGAAGCTTGGCGTAGTCATCTCAGCGCGTACAGGCAAAGTCTTGACAGTTCCCTGAAAGGCATCCCGGGTCAACTCGACCCAAGAGGGGATACCGCGGCGCATGACACCATCGAGAGCCTCGTTAACACGAACAATCTTACGACTCTTCTCACGCAACTCAACTACATCACCGGGACGCACGAGGTACGACGGGATATTCACCCTGCGACCGTTAACCAGAAAGTGGTTGTGTCGTACAAGCTGGCGGGCCTCACTACGTGACGTAGCAAATCCCATCCGATAAACCATGCTGTCAAGGCGACGTTCGAGAAGAACCAGCAGGTTCTCGCCAGTAACACCCCTCATACGGTCAGCTTCTTTAAAATAGTCACGGAATTGCTTCTCAAGCAGACCATAGGTACGCTTGACACGCTGCTTTTCACGTAACTGAGTGCCGTAATCGGAAACCTTGATACGACCCTGGCCATGTTGACCGGGAGCATAGTTGCGGCGTTCCAGGGCGCACTTGTCTGTGTAACAACGGTCGCCTTTCAGGAACAACTTCATATTTTCCCGCCGGCACATGCGGCAAACGGGTCCAGTGTGTCTCGCCAACGTTCGTCCTCCTTAATGTCTGGTTAGACTCTTCTACGCTTGGGTGGACGGCACCCGTTATGCGGTATCGGAGTGACATCCTTGATCATAGTGATTGTCAAGCCTACTGACTGCAAGGCACGCAGGGCAGACTCACGACCGGAGCCAGGGCCTTTGACCCAGACCTCGACACTGCGTAATCCATGCTCCTGAGCTTTCTTTGCTGCATCTTCGGCGGCCATCTGGGCAGCAAAAGGAGTACTTTTACGACTCCCTCGAAAGCCCTTGGATCCGGAGGTACACCATGAAATCACGTTGCCGGTCACATCTGTGATCGTAATGATCGTATTGTTGAACGTCGCCTGGATATGAGCAATTCCATTTGGGACATTCTTCTTTTCACCTTTTTTGCGTACGCGTTTACCAGGCTTAGCCATGGTTCCTCCTGATTACTTCTTCTTACCAGCGACGGTCTTGCGTGGACCCTTACGGGTTCTTGCGTTGGTCTTGGTCTTCTGCCCACGCACAGGTAAACCTCTACGATGGCGCAGACCACGATAACAACCGAGATCCATAAGTCGCTTAATGTTCATTGTCACTTCGCGACGCAGGTCACCTTCAACCTTGCAATCACTGTCAATAACCTTACGGATCTTGGCGACTTCTTCCTCAGTCAAATTATCTGAACGAGTGTTGAAGTCAACACCAGCCTTGGACAATATATCCTGGGATGACGAGCGACCTACACCAAAGATGTATGTCAGCGCTATTTCAATCCGTTTGTTTCTGGGTAAATCGATACCAGCGATACGAGCCAATGTCCGATCCTCCTAAAATACTTAACCTTGTCTCTGTTTATGCTTGGGATTTTCACAGATAACCCTGAGAATGCCCTTGCGCTTAATTACCTTGCACTTGTCACAAATTGTTTTAACTGATGATCGAACTTTCATGTTTCTTTCCTTTTGAACCGTTTCGGTAACAACCCCGTAGGGTTAACCGTCACTGCCTATACCTGCGTTAATATCTCAGGACCGTTATCAGTAATGGCTACTGTATGTTCAAAATGGGCAGACCGTTTACCATCTTGCGTTACTGCTGTCCACCCGTCTTCCAGTATCTTCACGCCGGGAGCACCGGCATTGATCATCGGCTCTATAGCAAGCGTCATCCCCGATTTCAAACGTGGTCCTTGCCCGGCCTGCCCATAATTGGGAATCTGCGGAGCTTCATGCAGATTACGACCGATACCGTGGCCTACAAAGTCACGGACAACAGAGAAACCCTTCGGTTCGACCCAGGACTGAACAGCATGAGAAATATCAGACAACCTGCCGTTCGGTACTGCTTTTTCTATGGCTTTTTCGAGAGACTCACGCGTTGCAATTAATAAGCGCTCTGTATCGTCATCCAACTTGCCGACTGCGACAGTGATCGCCGAATCGCCGAAAAACCCTTTGTAAAGGACACCAAAGTCAATGCTCAGGATGTCACCTTCAAGCAGAGGATTGTCATCTGCGAAGCCATGAACAACCTGTTCGTTCGGTGAGGAACATATGGCAAATGGAAAGCCACCATAGCCCTTAAACGCTGGCTTTGCTCCATGTCTCTGACATTCTTTTTCTGCCAACCGATTCAGTTCATTGGTTGTTACACCAGGAATGATCCGGGTTTTAAGCAGAGCAAGAGTTTCAGCAACAATTCGCCCTGCAGCGCGCATCTTGTCTAATTCTGCAGGACTTTTTAAAACAATCACTTTAGCTGGCCTGTAACAGCGACAGCATCTTTTCCTGGACCTGCGAAATAGGTTGCATTCCGTCAAGTTCAAGAAGCACACCAGCCTCCCGATAATAATTAATCAATGGGGAAGTCTGGTCTGCATAGACTTGCAATCGCTTGCGAATCGTTTCTTCCTGATCATCATCACGCTGGAACAGTGTGCCACCGCAGGCGTCGCATTGACCTGCCACGCTTGAGGGCTCAAAGGTTACGTGATAACCACGGCCACAATCTTTACAGGTACGGCGTCCGGTCAAGCGTTCTACCAGAGCTTCGGCATCTACGTCAAGAGAGATAACACGGTCCAGTTCTTTACCCATCTCTGCCAGACTGGCCTGCAAAGCATCTGCTTGCGGGACTGTCCGAGGGAACCCGTCCAGGATAAAACCGTTGACACAATCCTTTTCCTGCAGCCTATCACGAACGATGCCAACAACGACTTCGTCTGGGACGAGACCGCCGGCATCCATAAATTCTTTAGCTTTCAGACCCATGGCAGTGCCGTCTTTAACAGCAGCGCGCAGGATATCACCCGTTGAGATCTGCGGAATTGAGAACTGTTCCGTCAGCATCTTGGCCTGAGTGCCTTTACCTGCGCCGGGAGGTCCGAGTAAAATAAGTTTCATGCCAACGACCTCGGCTAACCGCGACGGCTCTTGATGTTCACACCCTTCATAAAGCCTTCATAGGAGCGAGAAATCAAGTGAGCTTCAATCTGAGAGGCTGTATCCAGTCCAACACCGACAACAATCAGGAGCGATGTACCACCGAAGAAAAAGGGCACATTGAACTGACCGATCAGCAAAGTTGGCAAGACACAGACAGCAGAGATATAGATAGCACCAGCAAAAGTCAAACGACCGAGAACGGTATCAAGATAATCTGAGGTTGCCTTGCCCGGCCTGACACCAGGCACATAGCCGCCTTGACGCTTGATATTTTCTGCCACATCAACGGGGTTGAATGTTACAGCCGTGTAGAAGTAACAGAAGAAGATAATAAAAGCGACATAAAAAACATTATAGAGCCAATGAGCCGGTGTCATCATGGAAGCGAAAGTCTGAACCCATGGCACGTCAACGAAATTCGCCACGGTACTCGGGAACATGATGATCGAACTGGCAAAGATCGGCGGGATAACACCACTCATGTTGATCTTGAGTGGTAGATGGCTGCTTTGGCCGCCAGCGTTACGTGCACCTACAACGCGCTTGGCGTAATGAATTGGTACGCGTCGTTGACCACGCTCCATGAAAATGATGGCCCAGACAACAGCGACCATGAGAGCCAAGATAATCAGAAGAACAGTAAAAGTCATCGCACCGGTCTTGAGCAGGCGGATACTATTGATCATTGCCGATGGTATCATGGCGACAATACCGGCGAAGATGATCAAAGAGATACCGTTGCCGATGCCGCGCTCAGTGATCTGCTCACCGAGCCACATGATAAAGGCGGTACCAGCAGTCAGTGTGATGACAGTCAGGAGGATAAAGCCTATCCCCTGCATGGCAACAACCGGTTCTCCTGCGGGGCCGCGCATAGTCTGCAAGCCGACAGCAATTCCCGCGCCCTGGACAACAGACAAAACAACAGTGCCGTAGCGTGTCCATTTAGTCATTGTTTTACGACCCTGCTCACCTTCTTTTGAGAGGCGTTCAACAGGTTCGAAAACAACTGTCAACAGCTGCATGATAATTGAAGCACTGATATAAGGCATGATGCCTAGTGCAAAAACCGTCATACGCTCCAAGGCACCACCCGTAAAGGCACTGACCAGGCCAAGCAGAGTTCCCTGAGTTCCCTCAAAGAATTGTGCAAGAACCGCGCGATCAACACCCGGCAGCGGCACGTGACAACCAACCCGATAAACCGCAAGCATACCTAAAGTAAAGAGGATACGACGACGGAGTTCAGGAATGCTGAAGATATTCTGGATGCTTGCTAACAACTTTATATAACCTCGACAGTGCCGCCGGCAGCCTCAATCTTGGCCTGGGCAGATTTGCTGAACTTATGAGCTTTAACAGTAAGAGCTTTGGTGAGTTCACCATCACCCAGGATCTTAATGCCATCTTTAAGCTGGCCAATCAGGCCGGCCTTACCGAGGGCCTCTAGATCAACAACGCTACCCGCATCGAACAATTCAAGATCACGGAGATTGACGAGAGTGTAGACGGTTCTGCTCAAAGGTGTAAAACCACGCTTGGGCAATCGCCTTTGCAGAGGCATCTGACCGCCCTCGAAACCAGGCTTAACACCGCCGCCAGAACGGGCGTTCTGACCCTTGTGTCCTTTACCGGACGTTTTACCAGTACCGGAACCGTGGCCTCGGCCAATGCGCTTTTTGCTATGTGTCGAACCGTAAGACGGTTGCAGATTACTTAAATCCATGGTGGTTATCCTTGCGTTATTCCTCGACGGTGACCATGTGGCTGACCTTATTGATCATACCGCGAATTTCAGGTGTATCCTTGAGCACGACAGTCTGCTGCAAACGACGCAGACCGAGCCCGTTGAGCACCTTGGTGAAATATTTGTTGCGGCCGATACCGCTACGCTTGAGAGTTACCTTGATTTCAGACATTATTCACTCCCGGCTCAGGCTTTGGCTTCTGAGCTGTTTTGCCCGAGACCGCGTCTGGCGCGAATCTCTTCCGGGCTGCGCAGTTGCTGAAGCGCTTTGATCGTCGCTTTAACAACATTATGCGGGTTATTAGAGCCGAGGCACTTGGAAAGAATGTCACTTATGCCGGCAACTTCCAGAATCGCACGTGCCGCGCCGCCAGCGATAACACCCGTACCCTCAGAAGCTGGACGCAGCATGACCTTACCTGCGCCGAACTTGCCAATAACATCGTAAGGAATGGTCGTTCCCTGGATAGGCACGGAAATCATATTCTTTTTGGCGTTCTCAACTCCCTTACGAATTGCCTCGGGAACCTCTTTCGCCTTGCCAAGACCATATCCAACATTTCCGCTGCCGTCGCCTACTACAACTAGGGCAGAGAAGCTGAACCGACGACCACCTTTAACAACCTTGGCCGTACGATTGATGTGGATAACGCGATCGGTTAAATTTGTTTCGTTGTTGTCAACGCGTTGCAACGCTCTTCTCCTTTGCAGCCTAGAAAGTCAGACCAGCTTCACGTGCCGCATCGGCGAGAGCCTTAACACGGCCATGATACAAAAAGCCGTTGCGGTCGAAAACTACCTGTTTAATGTCTTTTGCCAGAGCTTGTTCGGCAATCTTCTTACCAATAACTTTGGCAGCTTCCACATTGCCGCTGTACTTGACGCTGTCACCAGCTGCTTTAGCTACAGTAGAAGCAGTAGCCAAAGTTTTACCGGTCTCGTCTTCGATAATCTGGGCATAAATATGTTTGGTGCTACGAAATACGCACAAACGCGGACGCTCTACGCTTCCGGTTACTTTTTTGCGCACTCTGGACTGACGCTTCTTGCGGGCGACCCGCCTTTCTTTTGAGATTTTCACTGTTCTCACCTCGTCTTATTCAGCTTACTTCGCGCCGGTCTTACCGGCTTTGCGCATAATCCGCTCATCGGAGTACTTAATGCCTTTGCCTTTGTAAGGCTCAGGCTCCCTGAAAGAACGAATCTTAGCCGCGGTCGCGCCAACCAGTTCCTTGTCGATACCAGAAACAGTTATTGTATTAGCCTTGGGCTCGACTTCAGCAGTAATTCCTTTAGGCAGCGGGTATTCAATAGGATGCGAGTAACCGAGAGAGAGGTTCAGATTACTGCCCTTCAACTCTGCGCGATATCCTACACCGTTAATCTCTAGAACTTTAGAGAATCCGCGGGTAACGCCATCTACCATATTAGCAATAAGGGAGCGAGAAAGGCCCTGCAAAGCTGCGCCGGACTGCCCTACTCGGGAAGAAATCAGCAGCTGATCTGCTTCCATCTTGACCTCGATTTGCTCGTGGATAGCCCGCTCAAGGTTACCCTTAGGGCCCTCGACCTTAATATTTTGACCATCCAGGGTGACTTTAACACCCGAGGTGATACTTATGGGTTTCTTGCCGATGCGCGACATCTTTATCGACTCCTTAAAAATCTACAGTTCGTTTGAAATTACCAGATGGTGCAGATGACTTCGCCACCAATAGCGGCCTCACGAGCAGCAACATCATCCATGACACCTTTCGATGTCGACAAAATTGCAGCACCCAGGCCGTTCTTAACACGAGGGATGTCTGCGTGACCGACATAAACCCTACGGCCAGGTTTTGATACTCGCGTAATTTCGTGGATTACAGCGCTATTCTGCTCATCATACTTCAGGTAAATACGCAGAATCCCTTGCAGGTCATCACTGACCACCTTGAAATTTTTGATATAACCGAGCTCTTTCAAAACTTCGGCAATAGCAACCTTGACATTGGACGATGGCATGTCCAGTTTGGCATGTTTCGCCATGCCTGCATTGCGGATGCGGGTCAAAAGGTCCGCGATCGGATCCGTCATAGCCATGAATACTGCTCCTTAATTAACCAATTACCAGCTGGACTTAATTACGCCTGGAAGCTTGCCTTCAGACGCCAGCTTGCGCAGACAAATTCTGCACATATCAAATTTACGATAGTAAGCACGTGGCCGACCACAGATCGGACAACGGTTATACTGTCTTACGCCAAACTTTTGAGGCCGTGAAGCCTTAATGCGCATTGATTTCTTTGCCACGAGATTCCTCCGCTAAGCTGCTACATTCTGTTTCCGGAAAGGCATGCCCATTCCGGTAAGCAGTGCACGACCTTCTTCATCGGTACGTGCCGAAGTGACGATCGTCACGTTCATTCCCTTGATCTTGTCAATTTCTTCAATATCGATCTCGGGGAAGATTAACTGCTCACGAATACCGAGAGTGTAGTTACCACGGCCATCAAAAGCCTTGGCGGAAACACCCTTAAAGTCCCTTACGCGAGGCAGAGCAACATTGATCAGGCGATCAAGGAACTCGTAGGCACGATCACGACGAAGCGTAACCATGACGCCGATAGGCATCTCTTCACGCAACTTGAACTGAGCGATAGATTTCTTAGCACGTGTAATAACGGCCTTCTGGCCGGTAATACGGGACATTTCCTCGACAGCTGATTCAAGAATTTTGACATTCTGGATCGCTTCGCCAAGGCCCATATTAACAACGACCTTCTCAACACGTGGAACTTCCATCACATTTTTAAGCTGTAGTTCCTCTTTTAACTTGGGAACCAGCTCGTTCTGATATATTTCCTTGAGCCTTGCCATGAAAAACTCCGTTAATTATTCACAATCTCGTTACACTTCTTGCAGAAGCGAACTTTGTTACCATCTTCGAGAGCCTTAATGCCAGTGCGCGCCGGTTTGCTACACCCTGGGCACAGCAACTGGACATTAGAGATAGCAATAGGCGCCTCTTTCTCGATGATTCCACCCTCATTATTGGTCTGAGACGGACGAGTATGACGCTTGATCAGGTTGAGGTTTTCCACCACAACCCGCTCTTTCTCTGGAAGAACGCGAAGAACCTTGCCGCTCTTGCCTTTGTCTTTCCCGGCAACGATCATTACCAGGTCATCTTTTTTCACATGGAGTTTTGTGACTGCCATGACTAATTTACTCCCAGCTTAAAGGACCTCAGGGGCCAGTGAAACGATTTTCATAAACCGCTTGGCACGCAGCTCACGAGCAACAGGCCCGAAGATACGTGTTCCGACCGGCTCTCCGGCAGCGCTAACAACCACTGCAGAGTTTACATCGAACCGAATATAAGAACCGTCTGGACGGTTCACCTCTTTTGCGGTGCGCACAATGACAGCACGGACAACATCACCCTTCTTAACCTTCGAATTGGGCATCGCCTCTTTAACAGAGCAGACGATAATGTCGCCAATACCTGCATACTTGCGCTTGGACCCGCCAAGAACCTTAATGCAGCAGAGCTTCCGGGCACCGGAGTTATCTGCAACAGAAAGTGTTGATTGCATCTGAATCATGGCCAGTGTCTCCTAAACGCTAACGTTCTTTTGAAGAATTTCGCGAACCCGCCACCGCTTGTCCTTCGACAATGGTCTTGATTCAACGATCAGGACTTTGTCGCCGGCAGCACAATCATTGTTCTCGTCATGTGCTTTATAGGTGGCGTTGCGCTTGATGTATTTCATGTAGACAGGGTGTTTGACAATGTCATCGACCTTTACAACAACGGTCTTATCCATTTTGTCACTAATGACAACCCCAACCATTAACTTCTTATTTCCGCGTTCTTTCGTCATTGCCGTCCTCTTCCGATCGGATTAGCTGTTCTTCTGCTGAAGGACAGTTTTGATCCTGGCAATTTCCTTACGTACCTGTGGGATACGAGAGGTGTTTTCCAGATGTCCGGTGTGCAGTTGAAACTTTAAGTTGAACAACTCCTGGTTCAAATCTGCAACCGCTGCATTCAATTCTTCGGCAGATTTACTGCGCAGTTCCTCAGGCTTCATGACCGGCCTCCTCACGAACCACGATCTTGGTCTTCATTGGTAGTTTATGTGCTGCGAGACGGAACGCTTCGCGTGCCGTTTCCTCATCAACACCTTGCATTTCATATAGGATCATTCCCGGACGTACCACGCATACCCAACTGTCTGGAGAACCCTTACCTTTACCCATACGGGTCTCAGCAGGCTTGCGGGTTAACGATTTGTCGGGGAAGCAGCGAATCCAAATCTGGCCACCACGTTTGATATAACGTGTCATGGCGCGACGGGCAGCCTCGATCTGTCGTGCAGACAACCAACCGCAGTCAACTGCTTGAAGGCCAAAATCTCCGAAGTTGAGATCCGTGCCACCACGGGCAGCACCCTTCATCCGGCCCTTAAATGTTTTTCTATGCTTAACCTTTTTAGGCATTAACATGACGAATAAACTCCTGACCTGTTACTTACTTCTGCTGGTCCTTGGAACCCAAGATCTCGCCCTTAAAAATAAGGACTTTAACACCGATGATGCCGTATGTTGTCTTGGCTTCAGCAAACCCGTAATCGATATCTGCGCGCAAGGTGTGAAGAGGCACTCGGCCTTCACGATACCACTCGCGACGACTCATCTCAGCGCCACCGAGACGGCCGGAACATTCAATTTTGATCCCTTGAGCTCCAAATTTAAGAGACTGGGTAACGGCCTTCTTCATAGCGCGACGGAAAGCAACCCGCCTTACCAGTTGAAGAGCGACGTTCTCAGCGACCAACTGGGCATCAATCTCAGGCTTGCGAACTTCCTGTATATTGATAAAGACCTCTTTGTCAGTCAGCTTGGCCAGTTCCTTTTTAAGAGCTTCAACTTCGGAACCTTTTTTACCGATGATGATACCGGGGCGCGCAGCAAAGATATTAATCTTGGCCTTACCAGCAGCACGCTCGATCTCAACTTTGGAAATGCCAGCGTGGTGCAGGCGCTCTTTCAAGTAATCTCGTAACTTGAGATCCTCGTGTAACAGCTGAGCGTAATCCTTCTCCGCGTACCAGTTTGATTCCCATGTCCGGATTATGCCTAGGCGAAACCCTATTGGATGAACTTTCTGACCCAAAACTACACCTCCTCAGGTGGTTACTTCTCGTCCAGGACCACCGTAATGTGGCTGGTCGGCTTACGAATCTTCGTCGCACGGCCTTGAGCGCGGGGCATAAAGCGCTTCAGGACGGGACCCTGGTCTACAAACACAGCCTTAACAAAGAGCCGGTCAACATCCTCAACACCCTTTTGCTCCGCATTGGCTACCGCCGAACGCACAAGCTTGGCAACAACATCCGCCGGGCGTTGGGGCGAAAACTTCAGAATATTAAGGGCTTCCTGTACAGCCTTGCCGCGAACCATGTCCACGACCAGACGTGTCTTTTGTGGTGACAGGCGAACAGATTTTAATTTCGCACTTGTTTCCATGCGCTGGTACTCCTCAGCTAATGATTACTTCTTCTTTTTCCGATCCGAACCGTGACCATAGTAGGTCCTGGTTGGGGAAAATTCACCAAGCTTGTGACCGACCATATTCTCGGACACGAAGACCGGAATGAACTTTTTACCGTTATGTACGGCAAACGTCATACCGACAAAATCAGGATGGATGGTGGAACGTCGCGACCAGGTCTTGATCACTTTGTGAGCACTGCCATCACTAACATTTTCGACTTTACGCATCAGGCTGCCCTCAATATAAGGGCCTTTTTTAATCGATCTTGCCACGGTCGTCTCCTATTTCTCTTACTTGGTCCGACGGCGGACAATGAAGCGATCCGTCCGCTTGTTAGAACGCGTCTTGTAACCCTTGGTTGGAACACCCCATGGGGTTACAGGATGACGGCCACCCGAACTCTTACCTTCACCACCACCATGCGGATGGTCTACAGGGTTCATGGCAACACCACGAGATTGAGGGCGCTTGCCCAACCAGCGATTACGGCCAGCCTTGCCAATCTTGATGTTCTCATGGTCTGTATTGCCAACCTGACCAATCGTTGCACAGCATTCCTGCAAGACCAGTCGCACTTCACCGGAGGGCAGTCGTAACTGAGCGTACTTGCCATCCTTGGCAGCGAGCATTGCATAAGTCCCTGCACTGCGTGCCAGCTGGCCACCCTTGCCGATTCTGAGCTCCACGTTGTGGATCCAGGTACCGAGAGGGATCGCACGAATTGGCATTGCATTACCAGGCACGATATCAGCAGTCTCGCTGGCGATGATAACATCACCAACGTTTATACCGACCGGAGCCAGGATGTAACGCTTTTCACCATCGACGTAGTGCAACAGAGCAATACGAGCGGAACGATTCGGGTCATACTCAATCGTAGCAACCTTGGCAGCAATCTCACGCTTATCACGTTTAAAATCGATGATCCGGTACTTACGTTTGTGACCACCACCGGTATGCCGCTTGGTGATACGACCTGTGTTATTACGACCGCCAGATTTACTGAGCGGAGCCAACAGTGACTTTTCCGGGGTTGACGCCGTAACTTCCTCGAATGTCGAGGCTGTCATATGACGGCGACCCGCAGATGTCGGTTTAAACTTTTTGATCCCCATTATTACTACTCCGTCAGATGGATATCAATCTTACTAAACACCGAAAAAATCGATGGTGCCTTCAGCCAAGGTCACATATGCCTTTTTGACATTGGGACGTTTACCAGAACTACGACCAACTCGCTTGGTCTTTCCAGCAACGACCATGGTGCGAACTTCCTGCACCTTAACGTCGAAAGCACGTTCAATAGCCTGCCTGATTTCAACCTTGTTGCTGCTCATTGCGACCTCGAAAGCAACAACATTACCGGTTTCCTTCATCAGGTTGGATTTTTCCGTAACCAGGGGCTTCCTGATAATCTGATGTAAAGGCTTCATTTTGCCAGCGCTCCTTCAATCTGGTCGACCGCACCTTCAGTCATAACCAGGTTGGGATACTTCAGGACGTCGTAAACGTTGACGCCTTCAGCACGCAGTACTTTAACAAATGGCAGGTTCCGTGCGGAAAGTTCCAGCATCGCATTCTCTCCGTCGACAACGATCAGAGCTTTCTTTAACTCAAAACGGTCAAGGACTTCAGCGAAACTCTTGGTGCTGATCTTTTCGAGGTCAAGCGCATTGACGACCGTCATACACTCAGCCTTGAAACGGGCCGAGAGAGCGCTGCGTAATGCAGACTGCTTGACCTTACGATTCAGCTTGAACTTGTAATCACGAGGCGTGGGTCCAAAAGCAACTCCACCACCAACATGATTCGGCGCGGTCGGCGTGCCCTGACGAGCATTACCGGTACCTTTCTGGCGAAATGGTTTCTTACCACCACCACGAACCTCACCACGACCTTTGACCTTGGCGGTTCCCTGACGACGAGCGGCCAGTTGGTAGCGAACCATATCATGCAGGAGGTATTCTTTGACGTCAGCGTTAAACACCTCGTCAACGAGATCCCGCTCAGAGACCTGCTTACGGTCAATATCAAATACAGCAATCTTTGCCATAACTAAACTCCGGAACTCAAACTTCTATTAGCACTTAAGCCTTGACGCACTTGCGAATCAGCACAAGACCTTGGTTAGGCCCGGGGATCGCACCCTTTACCAGAATAAGATTCTGATCGGCACGAACTTCCACGATTTCCAGATTTTGCTGAGTAACACGAGCGTTACCCATCTGGCCAGGCATCTTCTTTCCTCTGTGGACCCTTGCTGGCGATGCGCTCATTCCAATCGAACCGGGGGCCCGATGAAATTTAGAGCCATGTGTTGCACGACCTCCGGAGAATCCCCAGCGCTTGATGACGCCCTGAAAGCCTTTACCTTTGCTGGTTCCGGTTACATCAACAATATCACCAGCCTTAAAGACCGAGTCGCAGGTGACCTGGTCACCAACTTGATATTCATCAACATTGTCCGCGGCAAGCTCACGAAGGGCAGCAAACGCACCCTGGTCAGCTTTTTTGAAGTGGCCCATCATCGGCTTATTAACGCGATGGGACTTCTTGGCCTCGAAACCGACCTGCAAAGCATTGTAGCCATCAGTGGATTCCGTCTTCTTCTGCACGACGGTACAGGGGCCTGCCTCTACAACAGTCACCGGGATGCGGCGACCATCTGCGACAAAGACCTGGGTCATGCCCAGTTTTTTACCCAAAATTCCCTGAATCATTACTTTACCCTTACTTCGCTATTACAGCTTGATCTCAACGTCAACACCAGCTGACAGGTCAAGCTTCATTAGAGCATCAACGGTCTGCTGAGTCGGCTCGACGATATCAAGCAGACGCTTATGTGTACGCATCTCGAACTGCTCACGACTCTTTTTATCGACATGAGGTCCACGCAATACACAGTACTTGTTGATCACAGTCGGCAACGGAATCGGGCCGGCGATGCGAGCCCCTGTGCGCTTGGCTGTGTCGACAATTTCATTGACCGACTGATCGAGCAGCTTGTGGTCATACGCCTTAAGGCGAATACGAATCTTCTGGCTCTGCATGATCTCGTCCTTTATTATTCGACAATTTCGCTGACGACACCGGCGCCAACCGTACGGCCACCTTCGCGGATTGCGAAGCGAAGCTCTTTATCCATGGCGATCGGAGTGATCAGCTCTACGGTAACAGCAATGTTGTCACCAGGCATAACCATCTCGGTTCCTTCAGGAAGCTCGACAACACCAGTCACGTCCGTGGTACGGAAGTAGAACTGGGGACGGTAGCCCTTGAAGAAAGGAGTATGACGGCCGCCCTCTTCCTTGGTCAGGATGTAGGCTTCTGCCTTGAACTTGGTATGAGGAGTGATGCTGCCCGGCTTCGCCAGGACCTGACCACGCTCGATATCTTCGCGCTTAACACCGCGCAGGAGGATACCACAGTTATCACCAGCCTGACCTTGATCCAGAAGCTTGCGGAACATCTCAACACCGGTAACAACAGACTTGGACGTCTCTTTCATACCGACAATTTCGATTTCTTCACCAACCTTGATGATGCCGCGCTCAACACGACCGGTTGCAACCGTACCGCGACCGGAGATTGAGAACACGTCCTCAACAGGCATCAGGAACGGACGATCAACGGCACGCTCAGGCTCGGGGATGTAGGCATCAACTTGACGCATCAGCTCCAGAACCGGCTCACAGGCAGCGCAACCATCGTTGCCACAACCACACTCGAGCGCCTTCAGTGCACTACCGGGGACAACTGGAATGTCATCACCAGGGAAATCGTAGGAGGAGAGCAGCTCACGGATCTCAAGTTCAACCAACTCCATCAATTCTTCGTCGTCGACCATATCGGCTTTGTTCAGAAACACAACCATTGAGGGGACACCAACCTGACGAGCGAGCAGGATGTGCTCACGGGTCTGTGGCATCGGGCCATCGGCAGCGGAAACCACCAGGATCGCACCGTCCATCTGTGCAGCACCAGTGATCATGTTTTTAACGTAGTCAGCGTGACCCGGGCAGTCAACGTGTGCGTAGTGACGGTTGTCTGTCTCGTACTCAACGTGTGCCGTTGCGATCGTGATACCGCGCTCACGTTCTTCAGGAGCGTTGTCGATCTGGTCGAACGCTTGGAACTCTGCGCCGCCCTTCGAAGCAAGCACGTTCGTAATTGCTGCTGTCAGGGTCGTCTTGCCGTGGTCAACGTGACCGATTGTTCCGATGTTGACATGCGGCTTAGTCCGCTCAAATTTGGCTTTTGCCATGGTCCTATCTCCTTATATTCGTTTTGCTAAATATTCGTTTTGCTAAAAGTTAACTTAAAATCAACCCTTGGTTTTACTGATAATTTCTTCAGCAATCGCTTTAGGAACCTGATCATAATGATCGAAAGTCATGGTGTAGGTCGCACGTCCCTGGGTCGAGCTACGCAGATCGGTCGAGTAGCCAAACATGCTGGACAGAGGCACATGAGCATTAACAACCTGCGCCCCACCACGTGTTTCCATGCCAGAGACACGGCCACGACGGCTGTTCAAATCGCCCATAACCTCGCCAAGGTACTCTTCAGGGGCGACAACCTCAACAGCCATGATCGGCTCAAGCAGAACCGGCTTGGCTTTGGCAGCGCCATCCTTCAAGCCCATAGAGCCGGCAATTTTAAAAGCCATCTCATTTGAATCAACATCATGGTAGGAACCGTCGTAACAGGTGACACGAATGTCAACCAGCGGGAAGCCCGCAAGTATACCATTTTTAGCGGCCTGCTCAGCACCAGCACCAACCGAAGGGATATACTCTTTCGGAATGACACCACCTTTGATTGCATCAACATATTCGAAGCCACCGCCAGGCTCAAGTGGCTCAAGACGCAGCCAACAGTCGCCGTACTGACCACGACCGCCCGACTGACGGACAAACTTGCCCTGCACTTCAACGGTCTTCGTGATCGACTCGCGATATGCAACCTGAGGTGCGCCGATGTTAGCCTCGACTTTAAACTCACGCTTCATACGGTCGACGATGATCTCTAGATGCAATTCACCCATGCCGGAGATGATGACCTGACCGGTCTCTTCATCCGTCTTGACGCGCAAAGAAGGGTCTTCCTGAACCAACTTACCGAGTGCAGTGCCCATCTTTTCCTGGTCACTCTTAGTCTTAGGCTCGATGGCGATATGAATAACGGGCTCCGGAAACTCCATTGACTCAAGAATACAAGGAGACTTGGGATCACAGAGAGTATCACCAGTCGTCGTATACTTCAAACCAACAGCGGCAGCGATATCACCGGCGTAAACAGCCTTGATCTCCTCACGCTTGTTTGCGTGCATCTTCAAGATACGACCGAAACGTTCCTTCTTGTCCTTGGTGGCATTGACAACATGCGCACCAGCCTCGGCAACACCTGAATAAACGCGGAAGAAGGTCAACTGCCCAACGAAGGGGTCAGTCATGACCTTAAAGGCCAGAGACGCAAAGGGAGCATTGTCATCAGCAGGGCGAGTCAACTCAGCACCAGAATGAGGATCGACACCCGGAATCGGCTTAACATCAAGAGGAGAAGGCATATAGTCGATTACTGCATCAAGAAGCGTTTGCACGCCCTTATTCTTAAACGCAGTACCACACAACACGGGATTGATCTGCAACGCCATGGTCGCATTGCGAATACCGGCCTTAATCTCATCAATGGTGAGCTCTTCACCACCCAGGTACTTCTCCATCAACACTTCATCAACAGAGCTGATCTCTTCAAGCATTACCTCACGGGCAGCTTCGGCATCATCCAGCATTTCTGCCGGAATATCCATAACCTCATAATTAGCACCCATCGCCTCGTTATCCCAGACAATCGCTTTCATCTGGACAAGGTCAATAACGCCGCGGAAAAGATCTTCAGCACCAATAGGCAACTGAATTGGAATAGGGTTTGCGCCAAGACGGTCACGAATCATCTCGACACCGCGAGTAAAATCGGCGCCAACACGGTCCATCTTGTTAATAAAGGCCATACGGGGGACACCGTACTTGTCAGCCTGGCGCCAAACCGTTTCAGACTGAGGCTCAACGCCTCCGACTGAACAGAAAACAGCAACCGAGCCGTCCAGAACCTTCAATGAACGCTCTACTTCAATGGTAAAATCAACGTGACCGGGGGTATCTATAATATTGACTCGGTGGTCTTTCCAGAAACAAGTCGTTGCAGCGGAGGTAATAGTAATACCACGCTCCTGCTCCTGCTCCATCCAGTCCATAGTGGCAGCGCCATCATGAACTTCACCGATTTTGTGGGAAACGCCAGTGTAGTAAAGAATACGCTCGGTAGTTGTGGTCTTACCAGCATCAATGTGAGCCATGATGCCGATATTACGTGTTTTTTCAAGTGATACTTTGCGAGCCACAGCAGTAAATCCTCCGCCTACCAGCGATAATGAGCGAAGGCTTTGTTAGCTTCGGCCATACGATGAGTGTCTTCACGTTTCTTAACCGTGGCACCACGGTTCCCAGCTGCGTCCATAAACTCTGCAGCAAGACGCTCCTCCATGGTCTTCTCACCACGGCCGCGCGCATAACCAACAATCCAGCGGATTGCCAGCGCATTGCGGCGTTCGGAACGAACCTCAACCGGAACCTGGTAAGTCGAGCCTCCAACGCGGCGAGACTTGACCTCGACAACCGGACGAACGTTTTCAATAGCTTTCTTGAAAACCTCAACCGGCTCATCGCCTGTGCGCTCCTTGATCAGGTCGAAAGCACCGTAAACAATACGTTCAGCAGTACTCTTCTTACCACCAATCATCAAAGCATTGACGAACTTGGCTACCAATCGGTCATGAAACTTTGGATCAGGCAGGATAACCCGCTTGGCTACTTCTCTTCTTCTCGGCATAACGTCCTCTTCGTATCTCTAATTACTTGGGCCGCTTGGCACCGTACTTGGAACGCGACTTCTTACGATCCTTAACACCGGCAAGGTCAAGAGCTCCACGGACGATCGTATAACGAACGCCTGGAAGGTCTTTTACTCGGCCACCACGCACCAGAACAACTGAGTGCTCCTGAAGGTTATGGCCTACACCAGGGATGTAGGAGGTAACAACCATTCCGTTAGTCAGGCGCACACGAGCGACTTTACGAAGCGCAGAGTTAGGCTTCTTCGGAGTCGTAGTGTACACACGAGTACAGACACCACGCTTCTGAGGGTTACCCTTCAGCGCAGGCGTTGTTGACTTGTCTTGCTTTTTCTCACGACCTATACGGATCAATTGATTGATCGTCGGCATAGAATCACTCCCGATTTTTGCGTATTCATAGCGTTAAAAGAACAGATTTTCTCAGAGGAGAAAACCCGCTGAATCTAACAAAGCGGGCCTCCCCTGTCAAGCATTTTAAAAGCAAACTACTATTTTTTATTGCGAGCCGAAAAAGTTAATCGATATCAGCATCTTCGACTATTTCAGCAGGCTCTTCAACGACCATTTCTGCAAGTTCCGCTTCATAATTCTCAGCGTCCTCGTCGATTTCCTCGACAACAGGGAGCCGCTCTTCCGGATCGTCGATCAAGAGGTTCGCGCTACGGTATTTGATAACACCCGTACCGGCCGGAATCAAGCGACCCATGATAACGTTCTCTTTGAGGCCTTGCAGGCCATCCTTCTTACCTTCGATTGCAGCCTGGGTAAGCACCTTAGTCGTCTCCTGGAAGGACGCTGCGGAAATAAACGACTCGGTCGACAGAGAAGCCTTGGTGATACCAAGCATAAGCGGCTCTCCGACTGCTGGCTGCCCGCCTTCGGCGAGAACTTTCTGGTTTTCGACATTAAACTGCCAGCGCTCTACTGAATCATCGGCCAGGAAGCGCGTGTCACCAACAGCCTTGATCTTGACACGACGCAGCATCTGACGAACGATAACCTCAATATGCTTGTCGTTGATCTTGACACCCTGCAATCGATAAACTTCCTGAACTTCATCAACCAGATACTTGGCCAATTCTTTCTCACCAAGAACCCGCAGGATATCATGTGGATTGCTAGAGCCGTCCATCAGGGATTCACCGGCACGCACGAAGTCTCCTTCATGTACGCTGATATGCTTGCCTTTTGGAATCAGGTACTCTTTAGGCTCACCAATCTCCGGAGTCACCACAACCTTGCGCTTACCCTTGGAATCTTTGCCGAAGGCAACGACGCCGTCAATCTCAGTAATCACGGCAAACTCTTTTGGCTTGCGCGCCTCAAAGAGTTCAGCAACACGCGGCAGACCGCCGGTGATGTCCTTGGTCTTGGTGGTTTCGCGAGGGATGTTGGCGAGAATGTCGCCGGCCATAACCTCTGCGTCTTCTTGAATCAGGATATTAGCGCCAACCGGCATCATGCAACGCTGCGCGGTTTTGTTACTATCGTCTTTGATCGAGACCCGCGGACGCTTGTCAGCAGCCTTGGTTTCAATAACAACTTTACGGGAAAGACCCGTAACATCGTCAACCTGCTCCTCGACGGTCAGACCTTCAACCATGTCACCGAAGCGAACCCTACCGGCAGCTTCAGAAAGAATTGGCATGGTGAAGGGGTCCCATTCAGCGAGGACAAGCCCTTTGGTTACAGCATCACCCTCACCGATCTTCAAGCGAGCACCGTAAACGACGCCGTAACGCTCACGCTCACGACCGGTTTCATCGACCACAGCAACCTCAGCATTACGGTTCATAACCACGAGGCGACCTTCGCTATTCGTGGCTGTCGTCAAGTTAATAAACTTGAGTGATCCTTCAGTACGGGCTTCAAGTGCGGTCTGCTCAGCCTGGCGTGACGCGGTACCACCGATATGGAAGGTACGCATGGTCAGCTGGGTGCCCGGCTCACCGATTGACTGGGCAGCGATAACGCCAACAGCTTCTCCAAGATTGACGACATGGCCACGAGCCAGATCACGACCATAGCAGGACGCGCAGATGCCGCGACGACTCTGACAGGTGAGAACCGAGCGGATCTTGATTTTCTCTATTCCTGCATCCTCGATCTTCTGAACCAGGGCCTCATCAATGGACTGATTGTCCTCAACAAGAACCTCGTCCGTAACCGGGTCGACAATATCTTCGAGAGCAGTACGCCCCAGAATACGATCGCCCAAAGGCTCGATAACTTCACCGCCCTCGATCAGAGAGCTGATATTGATGCCGTCCAGAGTACCGCAATCCTCTTCCATAATGATTGCGTCCTGAGCAACGTCAACCAGACGACGGGTGAGGTAACCAGAGTTAGCGGTCTTAAGTGCTGTATCGGCCAAACCTTTACGGGCACCGTGAGTCGAGATGAAGTACTGCAGAACCGTAAGACCTTCACGGAAGTTTGCGGTAATTGGTGTTTCGATGATCGAGCCGTCCGGCTTGGCCATCAGACCACGCATACCGGCCAACTGACGAATCTGCTGATGGCTACCACGAGCACCGGAGTCAGCCATCATGTGAATCGGGTTAAAGGAAGGAACCTTAACCTCTTTACCTTCTGGCGAAGTCACCGTCTCTACCGCCAGCTTGGAAAGCATCGTCTGGGCGATATCTTCGGTACACTTGGCCCAGATGTCGATGACCTTGTTGTAACGCTCGCCGTCGGTGATCAGACCTTCCGTGTATTGTTCTTGTATCTCCGTGACTTCACTAACAGCAGCGGAAAGATACTTCTCTTTGTCCTCGGGGATCACCATATTGTCAAGACAGATGGAAACACCTGCGATCGACGAGAACTTGAAGCCGGTCTCTTTAAGCTTATCGGCCAGGATTACGGTCTCCTTGTTACCGGCAAAACGGAAGCACAGGTCGATAAGCTCACCAACCTGCTTCTTGTTCATGACGCGGTTTACTGCCGAGAAAGGAATCGATGTATGCACAACCTCGCGCAACAGAACCCGGCCAACCGTGGTTTCAACGATTTCCGGTTCTTCACCAGCGACAGGCTCGACACGAACCTTGATCTTGGCCTGCAGATCGACCTCTGTGGCGTCGTAAGCCATACGGACCTCTTCCGGAGAAGAGAAAACCATATTCTCGCCTTGGGCAAAAGCCCGTTCACGAGTCATGTAGTAGAGACCGAGAACCATATCCTGTGACGGAACGATGATCGGCTTACCGTGTGCTGGAGACAGGATATTGTTCGTCGACATCATCAGAATGCGAGTCTCAACCTGGCTCTCAACCGAAAGCGGCAGATGGACAGCCATCTGGTCGCCGTCAAAGTCGGCGTTAAAAGCAGTACAGACCAATGGGTGCAGCTGGATCGCCTTGCCTTCGATAAGAACCGGCTCAAAAGCCTGGATGCCGAGACGGTGCAGGGTCGGTGCACGGTTGAGCATGACCGGGTGTTCCTTGATAACCTCTTCAAGGACGTCCCAAACCTCGGGGCGCTCTCGCTCGACCAGCTTCTTGGCGCTCTTGATCGTAGTGCAAAAGCCACGTTCTTCGAGCTTGTTGTAGATAAAGGGTTTGAACAGTTCCAGCGCCATCTTCTTAGGCAGACCGCATTGGTGTAGCCTTAACTCAGGGCCGACGACGATAACTGAACGACCGGAGTAGTCAACACGCTTACCGAGCAGGTTCTGGCGGAATCGGCCGCCCTTACCTTTGAGCATGTCCGAAAGTGACTTGAGCGGACGCTTGTTAGGACCGGTAATTGCGCGACCACGACGGCCATTGTCAAAGAGTGCGTCAACCGACTCCTGCAACATACGCTTCTCGTTGCGGATAATAACCTCGGGAGCACGCAGCTCCATAAGGCGTTTGAGTCGATTGTTGCGGTTAATGACACGACGGTAAAGGTCGTTAAGGTCAGATGTGGCAAAACGACCTCCGTCGAGAGGAACCAGAGGGCGCAATTCCGGCGGCAGGACCGGGATGGTTTCAAGAATCATCCATTCCGGGCGGTTTCCGCTATTAATAAAGGCATCGGCAACCTTGAGCCGCTTGGCAACTTTTTTACGCTTGGCCTCGCTTGTGGCTTCAATCATCTCGGAGCGCAGAGTTGTTGTCAGCTCGTCGAGGTCAATGTCCGTAAGCAGCTCACGAACAGCTTCAGCGCCCATACCGACAGTAAACTGGCCGGCATGCTCTTCCATCGCTTCGCGATATTTCTCTTCGGAGAGGATCTGACCATCGTCAAGATCGCTTTCACCCTTATCAAGAACAATATATGCCTCGAAATAGAGAATGCGCTCGAGCTCTTTCAGAGTCAGGTCAAGCAGAGTTGCAATCCGGCTCGGCAAAGACTTGAGAAACCAGATGTGCGCAACCGGGCAGGCCAGGTCAATGTGGCCGAGACGCTCACGACGAACCTTGCTCGGGATGACCTCGACACCACACTTTTCACAGACGATGCCACGGTGCTTCATGCGCTTGTATTTGCCGCAGTTACACTCGTAGTCTTTGGTTGGACCAAAGATTTTGGCGCAGAAGAGACCATCACGCTCCGGCTTGAATGTCCGGTAGTTGATCGTTTCAGGCTTCTTAACTTCGCCAAACGAACGCTCGCGTATCTTCTCGGGAGAAGAGATAGAGAGACGAATGGAGTTAAAATTGAGAGGGTCTTTCGGCCGCTCAAATAAGCTGTATATATCTTCCAAGACACATCCTCCTTCTCAGGATGAGGGGTTCGCTACAGTATCAGTCCTCTTCAAGCAGCTCTACATCGAGGCAGAGAGCCTGAAGTTCTTTGATAAGAACATTGAACGATTCCGGGAGGCCAGCTTCGAGGGTATGCTTACCCTTGACGATCGCCTCGTAAATCCGGGTCCGACCAGCCACGTCATCTGACTTGACCGTAAGGAATTCCTGTAGCGCATGCGCTGCACCGTAAGCTTCCATGGCCCAGACCTCCATCTCACCGAGGCGCTGGCCACCGAACTGCGCCTTACCACCCAGCGGCTGCTGAGTAACCAGGCTGTAGGGGCCAATGCTTCGAGCGTGAATCTTGTCGTCGACCAAGTGATGCAGTTTGAGCATATACATAATACCGACGGTGACCTTCTCTTTAAACACTTCGCCACTACGACCGTCATGTAAAGTCATCTGGCCGCTCATCGGCATACCGGCACGCTCCAGCTCACCTTTGATCTGGTCTTCATGAACACCCTCGAAGACCGGTGAAGCCATGGGAACACCGTGTGAGAGGCGACGCGCCAGCGTCAGGACGTCATCATCGCTCAAAGCATCAATGAAGCCGTTCAGCTCCTTGTTGCCGTAGATGTCCTTGATCTGCTTGCGCAGCTTCTTCGGATCGAGCATCTGATCGATAGAGGCCTGAATCTGCTCACCCAGACCGCGCGCCGCGAGGCCAAGGTGGGTCTCCAGGATCTGACCGACGTTCATACGAGACGGGACACCCAGCGGGTTGAGGACTATCTCTACCGGAGTACCATCATCGCGGTAAGGCATGTCTTCTTCAGGCAGGATGCGAGAGAGGACACCTTTGTTACCGTGACGACCGGCCATCTTGTCACCGACAGAGAGTCGACGTTTGATGGCGATATAGACCTTGACCATTTTGATCACGCCCGGAGGCAGATCATCGCCGCGCTTGAGCTTTTCAATCTTGTCGGCAAAAACAGTCTTGATGATATCTTCACGCTCAGTCAGGCGCCGGACAGTTTCACTGACCTTTTTTTCCGCTTCTTCATCAGCAAGAGAAATTTCACGCCAGAGGCTGAAAGGGATCGACTCCAGAGCCTTTTCGGTAATTTTACGACCCTTGGCCAACAGGGTTTTACCATCACGATCCTTGACCGGGGCAGAAACCGCCTGGCCATTCAGAAGACCGGCCAGCTTGCGCTGAGAAGACTCACGGATGATGCGAATCTCGTCATTCTGGTCCTTAAGCAGCTTGTCGATCTCAGTCTGCTCGATATACTCAGTACGGCTATCCTTGTCCAAACCCTTGCGGGAGAAGACGCGGGCGCCGATAACGACACCTTCGACACCAGGTGGCACGCGCAGGGAAGTATCGCGAACATCACCGGCCTTTTCGCCGAAAATGGCCCGCAGTAGCTTCTCTTCTGGTGACAGCTGTGTCTCACCTTTCGGCGTGATCTTACCAACCAGGATGTCGGTCGGCTTGACTTCAGCCCCGATCCGGATAATACCGCTCTCGTCGAGATCGCTCAGGGCATCCTCGCCAAGATTGGGGATATCGTCGGTAATCTCTTCCTTACCCAGCTTGGTATCGCGGGCAACACACTCAAACTCCTCAATGTGAATTGAGGTGTAGCGGTCTTCCTTAACCAGCTTCTCGGAGATCAGGATCGAGTCCTCGAAGTTGTAGCCGCCCCAGGGCATGAACGCGACCAGAACATTCTGTCCGAGAGCCAACTCCCCCCACTGGGTGGACGGACCGTCGGCCATGATTTCACCGCGCTTGATCTTGTCACCGACTTTAACGATCGGCTTCTGGTTGAGGCAGGTGTTCTGATTGGAACGGATAAACTTGATCAGGTTGTAGATGTCAACACCGGTTCCGGTCTCATCAACCTCATGGTCATCAATCTTGACGACGATACGGCCGGCGTCAACGTTTTCGACAATACCGTCGTGTCTGGCGACAACCGCTGAACCGGAGTCATGAGAGACGATACGCTCCATGCCGGTTCCGACCAAGGGGGCATCAGCACGCAACAGAGGCACGGCCTGACGCATCATGTTGGAGCCCATCAGGGCGCGGTTGGCGTCGTCGTTCTCGAGGAATGGAATCAGTGAAGCGGCCACCGAAACCAACTGCTTCGGTGAAACGTCCATCAGACCGATCTCTTCGCGATTGATCAACATGAACTCGCCGTTTTTACGTGCATTGACCAGTTCGTTAACAAAACAGTTCTTTTTGTCGAGGGGAGCATTCGCCTGGGCGATTGCGTGACCCTCTTCTTGCAGAGCTGAGAAGTATTGAATTTCGGAAGTAACCTTGCCGTCCGTAACGATCCGGTAAGGTGTCTCCACGAAACCATGAACATTGATTCGGGCGTAGGTCGAGAGTGAAGCGATCAGACCAATGTTTGGGCCCTCAGGAGTCTCGATCGGGCAGACACGACCATAGTGAGTAGCGTGAACGTCACGAACTTCAAAACCGGCTCGCTCACGGGTCAGACCACCAGGTCCGAGGGCGGAGAGGCGACGCTTGTGCGTGATCTCCGAAAGCGGATTGGTCTGGTCCATAAACTGGGAAAGCTGACTCGAACCGAAGAACTCCTTAACAACAGCCGAAACCGGCTTGGAGTTAATCAGGTCGTGGGGCATCAGGCTATCCACTTCCTGCAGGCTCATGCGCTCCTTAATGGCCCGCTCCATGCGAACGAGGCCAACACGATACTGATTTTCAAGCAGTTCACCAACAGCACGTACGCGGCGATTGCCAAGATGATCGATGTCGTCAATCTTGACCGGCAGTTTACGTGTATTACCCTTGTCGTCCTCAACTTCCCATTCATGAGCACCATTACGCAGATCGATCAGGTAGCGCACGACCTCAAGAATGTCATCCGTGGTCAGGGTCGTCACTTCGAGAGGCAGCTTCAGCCCAAGCTTGTGATTCAGCTTGAGACGACCGACCGTCGACAGATCGTAGCGTTCTTCGTTGAAGAAGAGACTCGTAAAGAGTGCGTCAGAGCTCTTGAGTGTTGGCGGATCTCCCGGGCGCAGTCGACGGTAAATTTCTACCTTGGCTTCTTCCGGAGAGTTAACCTTATCCAGAAGGAGGGTGTCGCGCAGATAGGGGCCGACAAACATGTTGTCGATAAAGAGGACCTTGATGTTATTGATGCCACGGGTAACGAGCTCTTCGAGCTTGGCGGCCGTAAGCTCTTCATTACACTCAATCAACACCTCACCCGTTGATTCATCAATGACATCGGCCGAAGCGATCTTACCAACGACCTCCTCTTCAGGAATCTCGATGAATTCGAGTTGTTTCTCTTCAATTTTTCGAATCGCGGCCTTGGTAAACTTACGGTTGGCCTTTACAAGAACCTCGCCGTCGGCATCAACAACCTCAAAGGTTGCACGCTGACCGAGAAGAAGCTTGGTATTAACCTTTTTGCGATAAACTCGTGTCTCTGCTGTATCACCACTCTCCACAAAAATTTCTTCTGTGTCGTAGTAACGGTTCAAAAGCTCCTCGACAGAATAACCGAGAGCTTTAAGCAGCACAGTGGCCGGCAACTTACGTCGCCTGTCGATGCGCACAAAAAGGATATCTTTGTGATCAAAGTCAAAATCGAGCCAGGAACCCCGATAAGGGATAACCCGGGCGCTGTACAGAATCTTGCCGCTCGAATGCGTCTTGCCCTTGTCGTGGTCAAAGAAGACCCCGGGCGAACGATGCAGCTGACTGACGATTACACGTTCAGTGCCATTGACGATGAATGTACCATTCTCGGTCATCAACGGAATTTCGCCGAAATAAACTTCCTGCTCCTTGATGTCGCGAATCGACTGTACGCCAGACTCTTTGTCAACATCCCACGAGACCAGCCGCACCTTAACCTTCATAGGCGCTGCAAAAGTCATCCCCCGTTGGTGGCATTCCTCGACATCATACTTAGGGGTCCCCAGCGTGTACTCGACATACTCCAAGGAGCAGGTCTCGCTGAAATCCCGAATCGGGAATACTGAACGGAAAACCGCCTCCACACCAATATTCTGGCGGGCGGAAGCAGGCAAATCCGCCTGCAGGAAACGCTGATAGGAATTCTTCTGGATATCAATCAGGTTGGGGATATCGATAATCCGTTTGATTTCCTGAAAGTGTTTCCTAAGTAGCTGGTTATTCGCAATCGAATAAGCCATGGTGTCTCCTTCTAGCTAACTGAATGTATAATAGCCAAGGCCGCACAAGGCGACCTTGGCTAGGACGTGATTATCCGAGGCGGGCTACTATTTGAGCTCCACGCTTGCGCCAGCTTCTTCGAGCTGTGATTTGATGCCCTCGGCTTCTTCTTTGGATGCGCCTTCTTTGACGGTGTTAGGTGTACCATCAACCAGGTCCTTAGCTTCCTTCAGGCCCAGGCCGGTGATAGCACGGACAACCTTGATGACGTTGATTTTCTTGTCGCCAATAGCGGTGAGAACAACGTCAAACTCAGTCTTCTCTTCAGCAGCAGCATCGCCACCAGCAGCAGGACCGGCAGCAGCAACAGCCACAGGGGCAGCAGCAGAAACGCCAAAGACTTCTTCCAGTTCCTTGACCATTTCAGCAAGTTCAAGGACGCTCATCTGTTTGATGAATTCAATTACTTGTTCTTTTGTGATATCAGCCATTGTTCTAAATCCTCCGTAATTCTTTATCTAGATTAAGTTATTAATTTGTATTCGGTTAGCCAGAGAAAACTCAGGCTGCGTCTTTTTGATCTTTGATTGCCGACAGAGCCTGTACAAATGTACGAGGCACAGCAGCCAGAACGCCAACGAAGTTGGACGCCGGAGCGCTCATGGAACCCAGCATTTTGGCCAGCAGCTCTTCACGGCTTGGCAGTTCAGCCAGGGCCTTGATGTCTGCAATAGCCAACAGCTTACCGTCGAGCATGCCTGCCTTCAGTTCGAAAGCTTCGTTCTTCTTGGCAAACTCCACCAACGCTTTAGCTGGTGCCACCGGATCATCATTAACCAGGGCAATTGATGTCGGACCACTCAGGTACTCGTCCAGACATGCAGACTCTGTGTCCTTCGAAGCCAGACGTAGCAGAGTGTTCTTAACCACCCGATAGTCAACCCCAGTTTCACGGAGTTTATTCCGCAAGTCATTTGCCTGAGCAACGTCAAGACCACGATAATCAGCCAGAAAAGCTGCTTTAGCTTCCTTAAGCTTGACCGATAATTCCGCGATTAGAGCTTCTTTGCTTTGCTTATTCAATGTCTCTCCTCCTTTCCTGTAGATTTCCGAGCTTTTACAAGCTCTTCATCCTAGCCTTCAAGAAGGTGAAGAAGAGACTGATTGTCTCGCACACCATCCATCTCGCCTCGGCAGGTGGCTGTACCATTAAACCGCAAGGTACCTGCTGTCTGTGGCCAGGAGTTGCCTTTTATGTAACAAACGTAGCCATAAAACAGCTACGGTAACACGTCATAATTATTTGACGAGTGCCTGCAGATCGGGCACGTCAACATTGACACCAGGACCCATTGTTGAAGAAATGGTAACCTTCTTCACATAGGTACCTTTGGCTGTAGACGGCTTGGCTTTAAAAATCGCGTCCATCAAAGTAAGCAGATTGCCCTTAAGCTTGTCAGCGTCAAAGGAAGCCTTGCCGACAGGAGCATGGATGATACCTGCTTTTTCGACACGATACTCAACCTTACCGGACTTGGCTTCTTCAACAGCGCGGCTCACCTCAAAGGTAACAGTTCCAACCTTCGGGTTCGGCATCAGGCCACGAGGGCCGAGAAGCTTGCCGATTTTACCAACGGTTCCCATCATATCAGGAGTAGCAATCGCGGTATCAAAATCGAACCAGCCATCTTTGATCTTGTCGACCAGGTCGTCACCACCAACATGATCGGCACCAGCGTTCTGAGCTTCCAGAGCTTTTTCGCCCTTGGCAAAGACCAAGACACGGATCGTCTTACCCAGACCGTTCGGCAGAACAACGGCACCACGCACCATCTGGTCTGCTTTACGGGGGTCAACGCCGAGCTTGACTGACACGTCTACCGACTCGTCAAATTTGGCGAATGCCGTTTCTTTGACCAGAGCCAACGCCTCGTCAACCTCGTAATTCTTGTTTCGGTCGACTTTTTCCTTGGACGCTTTAATCTGTTTTCCAGTTGCCATTGTCTATATTCTCCGCATTCAGCGTGTAGTAATTAAGCTTCAACCTCGAGACCCATGCTGCGGGCAGTTCCCTCAATGATACGCATGGCGCCTTCAATGTTATATGCATTCAAGTCAGGCATTTTGAGCTTGGCAATTTCCTCAACCTGAGCCTTGGTAACTTTACCAACCTTGTCCTTGTTCGGCACACCAGACCCTTTGGCAATCTTGGCAGCCTTCAGCAACAGAACCGCTGCGGGAGGAGTTTTGGTAATAAAAGTAAAGGAGCGGTCAGCATAGACCGTAATGATGACCGGAATAATCAGGCCGTCCTGATCCTGCGTTCTGGCATTATAAGCCTTGCAGAACTCCATGATGTTTACGCCGTGCTGACCCAATGCCGGACCGACTGGTGGTGAAGGGTTTGCCTTACCGGCAGCGATCTGCAATTTTATCTGTCCAACAACCTTTTTGGCCATGAAATGACTCCTTAAAAACTATATTCCACCAGCGGTTCAGCTGGTCTTCTCAACCTGAATAAACTCGAGCTCAACGGGGGTTACACGGCCAAAGATGCTGACCATAACCTTGAGCTTCGCCTTATCAGGCTTAACGTCTTCGACAATGCCGGTGAAATTAAGGAACGGACCATCGATAACCCGTACGGTTTCACCAACTTCAAACTCGACTTTCGGCTTGGGCCGTTCCACGCCTTCTTCCATGCGCGCAGTAATCTTGGCCACCTCATCATCCGGGATCGGCGGAGGCGTTGTTCCACCGCCCACAAAACCGGTGACCTTTGGCGTATCCTTAACGATATGCCAGGTCTCACTGTTCAACTCGACATGAACCAGGATATAACCGGGAAAGAACTTACGGGTGGACGTTTTTCGTTCACCATTCTTAAGCTCAACAACGGTCTCCGAGGGGATCAAAACCTCACCGAACAACTCTTCCGCGCCTAAGGAGCGGATGCGTTCTTCAAGGTTGAGTTTGACCTTGTTCTCGTAACCCGAGTAAGTATGTACTCCGTACCACTTCTTCTCGCTCATGGATTCACCAGGTCTCTCAGTTGAGCAAGGTCTGAATCATTGTCGACAACGCCGTATCAACGACCCACAAGAAAACCGCAACCATCAGGACAAGCACAATGACAACCATCGTCGACCCATAAGTTTCCTTACGGGTTGGCCATGTGACCTTTTGCAGCTCCGCTTTGACCTGCTGGAGAAATTCACCAACCTTGAAATTCACTATCGCAACCTATTAGTAGGATTATCGTTAAAGTTAATTGGCAGGCCAGGTAGGATTCGAACCTACAACACCCGGTTTTGGAGACCGGTGCTCTAGCCATTAGAGCTACTGGCCTGCAACCTTAAACAATCTGACCCGCTAGCTGTCGGCCTTACTTGGTCTCGCGATGGACCGTGTGCTTCCGGCAGAAACGGCAGTACTTCTTGAACTCCAACTTGTCGGGAGTATTCTTCTTGTTCTTGGTCGTCGTGTAGTTGCGCTGTTTGCAATCAGTACAACCAAGAGTCACGATATCACGCATTGATTAATCCTCGGCGTCCTGCTCTTGAAGAACAGGACGCCTGATCTTGTAAAAATTCAGTTAAGAGCGATGCTACTCGACAATTTCGCTGACGACACCGGCGCCAACCGTACGGCCACCTTCGCGGATTGCGAAGCGAAGCTCTTTATCCATGGCGATCGGAGTGATCAGCTCTACGGTAACAGCAATGTTGTCACCAGGCATAACCATCTCGGTGCCTTCAGGAAGCTCGACAACACCAGTCACGTCCGTGGTACGGAAGTAGAACTGGGGACGATAGCCCTTGAAGAAAGGTGTGTGACGGCCGCCCTCTTCCTTGGTCAGGATGTAGGCTTCTGCCTTGAACTTGGTATGAGGAGTGATGCTGCCCGGCTTCGCCAGGACCTGACCACGCTCGATATCTTCGCGCTTAACACCGCGCAGAAGGATACCACAGTTATCACCAGCCTGACCTTGGTCCAGAAGCTTGCGGAACATCTCAACACCGGTAACAACAGACTTGGACGTCTCTTTCATACCGACAATTTCGATTTCTTCACCAACCTTGATGATGCCGCGCTCAACACGACCGGTTGCAACCGTACCGCGACCGGAGATTGAGAACACGTCCTCAACAGGCATCAGGAACGGACGATCAACGGCACGCTCAGGCTCGGGGATGTAGGCATCAACTTGACGCATCAGCTCCAGAACCGGCTCACAGGCAGCGCAACCATCGTTGCCACAACCACACTCGAGCGCTTTCAGTGCACTACCGGGAACAACTGGAATGTCATCACCGGGGAAATCGTAGGAGGAGAGCAGCTCACGGATCTCAAGCTCAACCAGCTCCATCAATTCTTCGTCGTCGACCATGTCGGCTTTGTTCAGGAAGACAACCATTGAGGGGACACCAACCTGACGAGCGAGCAGGATATGCTCACGGGTCTGAGGCATCGGGCCATCGGCAGCGGAAACCACCAGGATCGCACCGTCCATCTGTGCAGCACCAGTGATCATGTTTTTAACGTAGTCAGCGTGACCTGGGCAGTCAACGTGTGCGTAGTGACGGTTGTCTGTCTCGTACTCAACGTGTGCCGTTGCGATCGTGATACCACGCTCACGTTCTTCAGGAGCGTTGTCGATCTGGTCGAACGCCTGGAACTCTGCGCCGCCCTTCGAAGCAAGCACGTTCGTAATTGCTGCTGTCAGGGTCGTCTTGCCGTGGTCAACGTGACCGATTGTTCCGATGTTGACATGCGGCTTAGTCCGCTCAAACTTGGCTTTTGCCATTGCGTTATCCTCCCTCTTTAGTCCTGTTCTTAAATAATGTTTCTTGTTTTTTTTGCCAGCACAGTGGCTGCTGGCCCCATTTTAAACGAAATCAAATACCGTTGACCGCCTCGCTCTTTAACTGGCAACGAAATGGAGCCCACAATCGGACT
The DNA here is from genome assembly GCA_029667085.1 of Deltaproteobacteria bacterium IMCC39524. Lineage (NCBI taxonomy): Bacteria > Deltaproteobacteria > Deltaproteobacteria bacterium IMCC39524. The sequence continues at coordinate 213,486 of JARUHJ010000002.1, read as the reverse complement.
TGAACCGATGACCTCATCCTTACCAAGGATGTGCTCTACCTACTGAGCTATGTGGGCTTATCATATCGTCACTGTCTCAAGACAGCCTGGTAATTGGAGCGGGAAACGGGATTCGAACCCGCGACCCTCAGCTTGGAAGGCTGATGCTCTAAGCCAACTGAGCTACTCCCGCATAAATCGTTTCGTTGGGCTTATGCCTAAATCTTATGAATTCTTCTTTGTGGATTCCGGCAATCCCATCCTCGCAGTCGCTACGGTTCACAACCTCCTGCGCTAAACAGTCCTGCTTTTCTCCGGCAAGTCTTTCTTAGTGGTGGAGGGGGGAGGATTCGAACCTCCGAAGTCTACGACGTCAGATTTACAGTCTGATCCCTTTGGCCACTCGGGAACCCCTCCAGGGGACATCTTTTATTCAGTTTTATGGGGAGCCAGGCTCCCCGGCAACCCAATGGAGCTGGCGAGAGGAATCGAACCCCCAACATCCTCATTACAAGTGAGGTGCTCTACCAGTTGAGCTACGCCAGCACAAGGGGCGTTATATACATCAGCACCAGGCAAATTGCAAGAAAAAACTCACAACTTTCTGGTGGCGACACCACAAGTGCGCAGTTATAACGAAAACAATTAGCTATGTCAAACAACAAAACATTCTTTCTCGACAAAAAACGAATCTGCAAAAACATTCGGACATACAAACAGAGCTTTTTCGGTGGCAAGCAGATCCTTCACTGAGAAGCACTTCTTTTGGAGGGCTCTTTTTTGTCTTTCTTTTATACTACCTCATCACAGTCGGATAACATTCATCAGGGCCCAGGCTGTCAGGGAAAGCGTCACGAAGAACATAACGGGATTGCCAGCAGAGCTCACACTCATCGGCAAAAGACCCCTCCGGCTGACACCCTTCGGCCACAGCTCGATGATAAAGACCGGCTGGCCCTTCTTCAGCCAACACCATCAACAGTGGCGACTGGCTGACCGAATAGTCACGTAAAACATCCCCAAGACTACGATCCTTAAGGTTGCCGATAATTAAACCGTAGCAGATCATCACATTGCCATAGGGGTCAATCCAGACCATCTGCGGCTCGAAAGGACTTGTCTCTCCCAAGCAGCAACAGAGATTACGACAGGGCGACTCTGGAATTCTTTGCTCCTGATCCGCTTTATTTTTTACAGCAAGGGGGCTCCCCTTCCCTATTTTTCTGATCGGGATAGGGGCAAAAGGGATCGCAAAGACCTCAGCTTTGTCCGGCGGCACATCTCCCTCTGGGTAGCAACAGACGACGAAAGAATGTTTCCCCAAGCCTTGCACAGAGACCTGCCCAGCAGCAGTATGCAAGTGAGCGATCGGCACCTGTTGTTGATGGTAGCTATCTGCAGAGAGGCAGACACCATTGACGCCTCGCGTCTTCAATTGCTCCACAGTTTGTTGCGCGCGCTGTTGAGTCTCGCCCCAGAACCCGTTGCTTGCGATACCAACCGTTTTACTGCCATACTTCTGAATCACTTCAAGCAAACGATGCAACTCATCCTCAAAGAGAAGGGGTTCTCCACCGCTGACATGTTGCCAGGCCAGCGGTTCAGACTGCTCCAGACTGTTAAGGGCTTCTCGAGCCAGGTCATGGCTGAGAACATTCAGAGGCCCCTTAACGTCAAAGAAGCAGTGTTGGCAATTCAAGTTACAACGATAACTAATGATCCAGGTAATCCCGGAGATGGTAAGAGCCACGCCTAGCCTCTAACCGGCAGGACATCAGCAAAGGTGAAATCTCCATGGGTAACCTTCTCGCCAATCTCTACATTGAGTCCGCTTGAGAACATCGGCCCATCAATCACCAAGGTATGGAACTCACCGTTCTCACCACACGGATCAACGCCAACAGGCAAATCATCAAGAAAGGTATGATCATACTGACGTCCGACAAATTCGGCGGAGAGAGCTCTCTGGTCAACACAGGTCACGACAGCGCGCAAACCGCTATCGACCATGTCACGGGACAATTGCCTGGTATCTCTCAACCAGAGGGGAAAGATCGCACCAAGGCCGCTGCCCTGCATCTGTTTTTCGCGATACTGGCGGATATCTTCAAGGAAGAGGTCACCAAAGATGACATTCTGCACGCCTCTCTCACGCAGGACTTCAATCGTGCCACCGACAAGACGCCGGTAAGTCTCGTTATCACAGGGCATGGGCAACATAACCATTTCAGCCGGCAACCCGAGCGCCACCATCTGCTTTTGCAACAACTCTTTGCGCACACCATGCATGGCAACCCGGTCATTTTCGCTATTAAGGGTGGTCAAGAGACCAACCACTTCGAATCTTTCCTCGGTTCTGACCTGGTGTAAGGCAAAAGCGCAATCCTTACCACTACTCCAGGAGACGACAACCTTCGGCTTGTCTTTCTGGTTCATAACTCAACCCCTTCATCCTTTGATTTTTGCAGCGATCTTTTCCGAAACCAGGCTTACTCTTGGCGTGCCGAGCAGAGGGTTCTCGTCTACCAGCAAGGTGCAACCGTAACTTTTTGACAACTGCTCCTGAGTCAGCACCTGACGCGGAGTACCAATCTGTTCAACTTCACCATCCTTGAGCAGAAGTAAACGATCGGCATAGGTTGAAGCAAGGTTCAGATCGTGGGAGACCATCACGATTGTGAGCTGTTCTTGCTGCCGCAAGCGCTCCATGAGGTCCATAATCCGCAGTTGATGAGCCGGGTCAAGGGAAGCCGTCGGCTCATCGAGTAGCAGGATCTTGGATTGCTGACAGATCGCCCGGGCAATAATCACCCGCTGACGCTCACCTCCACTGAGCTGGCCGAGGCGACGACTGGCAAGATGGCCGACCTCTGTCAACTCCATGGCCTGTTCAGCCAACCGCAGGTCTTGCCGACCCTCGACAGCAAGTAAGCCGAGGTGAGGATAGCGGCCCATCAGCACCGTTTCTGCAACGGTGAAAGGGAAATCCGCATTGATCTGCTGGGGGACCAGGGCCAGGGCACGCGCCAGTTCTTTTCTCGCGTACCCTGCGATCGCCCTTTGCCGAATTTCAATATCACCAGCAGAGAGAGGGTGTAATCCTGAGAGAGCCTTCAACAGGGAGGTCTTACCCGCCCCGTTCGGTCCGATAATGACAAAGAATTCGCCCTGTTCAACGCTGACAGAAACATTCTTTACAACCGGCCGGGTGCCGTAGTGAAGACTGACGTTCTTGATATCGATCAGATTCATTTTCGCCCCCTCCACAGCAAGCCGATAAAGAGCGGAGCACCGACCAGGGCCGTCACAATTCCTACCGACATCTCACCCTGACTGGGCAGACTCCTGGCTAACAGATCGCAAAGCACGAGATAGGAGGCACCCGACAAAATACAGGCCGGGATAAGGATACGATGATCCGAACCCAGAACCAGTCGCAGGATATGGGGAACCGTCAGGCCGACAAAGCCGATCAGCCCTGAGTGACAAACCGTCAAACTCACCATCAGGGACGCGGTCAGCAACAAGACCAGCATCATTGCAGCGACATTAACACCCATGGAGGATGCACTTTCACGACCGGTCAGGAGCAGGTTGAGGGGTTGAGCGAGCAGAAAGATCAGCAAAAAGCAGGGCAGAACCCCGAGCAATAGAGGCAGAGTGTCAGTGCCGACCGAGGAGAGATCGCCCATCAGCCAGAAAATGATTTTCTGCATCTGGGAGGTCTTACTGACCGAGATCAGGAACATGATGACAGCGCCACAAAAGGCGTTCACCATGACACCACCGAGCAGCAGGGAATCGCTGTTACCTTCCCTGCGATTACTCAACAACAGCACCAGCATGAGAACGAGTAACGACCCGGCAAAAGAGCTTAAAGTTAACCCGGGGAAGATACTGAATCCGGCGAGGATGCCGAGAATAGCACCGACCGCTGAGCCGCCGGAAACACCCAGGATATAAGGTTCAGCCAGAGGGTTACGCAAGAGAGCCTGGAAGACCAGGCCGCCCAGAGAGAGGGAGGCGCCAACCGTCGCCGCCAGGATCACTCTCGGCCATCGCAATTGCCAGACAATTACTTCCAGGGTGGGATCAGGCTCACCTTGACCGAACAGTAACTTCCAGGCTGCAGAGGCGTCACCGGACGAGCCAACCGCCAAGCCCAACAACATGGAACAGGCGAGCAGCAGGCTGAGAACCAAGGTGACAGCGATCAGTTTTTTATAAACGGGGACATAACCAATCATTTTCACAGCTCTAGCCTGCCGGGTTATTGAGCTTGATCAAGCTCAGGATGAAGCAGCACAATCAGGTACTCGAGGGCATCGATCAATCTTGGTGAAGGGCGATCAAACAAGTCCGCATCGACAATATGCAAGCGGTTCTGTTTAACCGCCGGGACCTGTGGCCAGGCGTCCCAACGCGCGCGTAATTCCTGCTCCGAGTAGCCGCCTCCCATTGAAGCAAGAAGCACCACATCAGGCTTCATAACCAGCAACTCCTCCCAGGAGTAACGGGGATAACCTCTGCGATTAGCAGCAAGGTTAACAGCACCGGAGCGAACCAACAACTGATGCAGGAAGGTATCGGAGCCTGCCGAGAAAATCGGTTGTGCGTCGATCTGAAAAAAGACCCGGGGTCGATCCTTCACCCCCTCGAGCTGAAGAGCAACCTTATCCAAACGTCTCTGGTAACCGGAGACCAGGGCGGCCGCCTGCTCCTCCATGCCGTAAATTTCACCCAGGCGGACAACGGTATCAACGACATCCTCAAGACTTTTCGGGTCAAACACATAGACCGGTATGCCGAGGCTCTCAAGCCTTTCAACGGCAGCCTTCGGGTTGCCGTCTTTAGTCGCCAGACAGAGTTGCGGCTTAAGCTTGACGATTCTTTCGATATCAAGAGCAATGTAAGAGCCAACTCTCGGCAATTTGGCCGCTGCGGCGGGAAAGGTTGCGAAACGGGTCGCGCCCACCAACAGCTCGCCCCCGCCGACCTCGTAACTGGTCTCGGTAAGACTTGGAATCAGTGAGACCACACGGGTCAGAGGTTCTGCGACTTCAACCTTGCGGCCGAGTTGATCAATCAACTCACGGCTCTGCGCAGGACCGACAAGGAGAAAAGAAAAGAGCAAAAAGAGTAAGGCTTTTTTCATAGAGGAACCATGGGCCATCGTCACAAAACAAAGTGACGATGGCCCGGTAAGCAGATTAGAACCTGTAGCTCACATTAACCTGATAATTACGTCCGGGCATCGGGTAACCCAAAACATAGGCGTAATCTTTATCAAACAGGTTGCCAACGCTCGCACCGATTGAACAACTGGAGTCAAAGAGCTCCTTGCTCAGGCTCAGGTCGGCAACAGTAAAGCCCCCTTTTTCTACGTCCTCGCCCATACCAGTTTCCCAATCATCGACCCATTTGCGGCCATGATAAGCAAAATTGAGTCTTGCAGAAAGATCGTAAGGCATTTTCACGCCAACACCGTAAGAAGCGTTCATCTCGTTCATGTATTTAAGGTCTTCATCTTTATCAAGGTCACGGTAACGATCAAAGTAAGTAAAGTTCAGGTAAGGCTGCAAACGCAGGTCCTCCCGACCCATCAGGGCAAAATCTGATGAGACTTCGGCTTCGACACCGCTGATCTCGGCTTTACCGGTGTTCTCCCAACTCCAGTAGCCACCGCCTAAATCCACAGTGGTAATCTTGTCTTTAAAGCGGGTGTAAAAATAACCGAGACTGGCACTAAAAGTTTGGTCTACGTAATCAATTCCAGCCTCATATGTTCGACTTGATTCTGAATCAAGATCGGGATTCCCCACATATATGCGTCCGTATGAGGGGTAGTCAGCGGCCAACTGGTCTGCGCCAGGCATTTTGAAGGCTTCCCCGTAATGAGCGCGAACTTTTAATTGGTCGTTGAGCAAATAGGCCAAGCCAAAACTACTAATCAAGTTATAATCGTCTTCGCTGTTACCATCTGGGCTGGTCACTTCCACTTCAAAATACTCATAACGCAGACCGACATCAACAATCAGGCGATCATCCAGAAACCGACTCTTTGTTAATGCAAACCCCGCCATGCTTTCATACGTAGAACGATTAGGGGTAAAAGTGCTTTTCACTTCATAGTCAGACCAATCAACTCCGGCTACCAGATGCACTGAAGCAAGATCAGTAGAAAGCTGTGCTTGGCCACCTCTCTGATCAACCTTTGTTTCATAGAGAGAGTCACCAAAGTAGCCGCCGAAATCATAAGATTTATCTTCGATGTCAGTTTCAAAGTAACGCAGTTCCCAAGCGAGGGAACGATCAACCGTTTCACCCGTGTAAGAAACATCGATTGCCTGATAATCCGAATCTCGATAGTCATCCAGATCATTTTGACTCAGATAGTTAGGTGTCCCTGTTTTGTCAATTTCAGTCGTGTTCAGCATCACACCCAAACGGTGGGAATCCAGAAAACTGTAGCCGAGATTTACCGAATAACTTTGCTTGGCATCGAAACCGGTATTGCGATATCTATCGCCATTGGCGGTTTTATAATCATTCATGGTCGACCGGGCAAAACCAACCGAGTAATCAAACCGCCCCGCATCGCCGGAGAGCAGCGCTCCACCTTCGGTAAAGTCGTAACTTCCCAGGGAGCCAAAGACCTCACCACTGACAGGCCCATCGCCCTGACGAGTAATGATATTAATAACACCACCCATCGCAGCAGATCCGTACTGGACCGCTCCTGGACCGCGGACAATTTCAACACGTTCTATATCACGAGTCATAATCATCGCGACGTTACCGGTTCCCGCACGGCGGCCGTTAAGAAGAACCAATGAGTCACCGAGAAGATCGCTTGCCTGAGCATTGGTTTTGAACCCACGGATGGAAACGGTGGTTAGTGATCCCGGGTATTTTTGAACATAACCAATCCCTTTTTCAGCGAGCAGGTCACCCAAATCCCGGGCAGGTGAAGCAGCGATTTCCTCTGCGTCAATCACTGTTACACTCATCGTTTGATCTTGAACTTTTTCGACAACCCGACCGGCCGTAACCACAACCTCATCCATCACCACCGTAGACGGCTCAACCTCCGCAGCGAAGGCCGATCCAGCGACCCACAGACCCAACAAAACCAGCATTAAACGTCTGTACATTTCCAACTCCTGTTACACAAGGGACCGGGGAGGCAGAAAATAAAAAAATCCCCGGTCAATAAAAATTGATCCGGGGATTCCCTGTAATATCCACGAATTTTCAGGCAACTGTTCCTTGACCGCGAAAACAGCAACGCAACTTCTTTCAGACAGGTCTTCTGACTTCCGGTTCGTCCTACTGATCGCGCCTTCCCAACCCGTTATGAGTCAGTGACATACTTGCGACGTTCGTCCCCGGTTACAGCGGCGGGCCCGTCCCGGATTCGCACCGGGTTTCCTTTTAAGCCTTACGGCATCTGAACTTTTGTGCTCGCACTTTACCCAATCACCAGTCGTCAAGTCAAGAACCCTCTGCAGCCTGTTATGCACCCCAAAGTTGACCATGGAAAGGTCTCGAATATCACTGGGGAAAACTCTTGACTATGCACCAATAAAAACACCGGCCCATTAACAGAAATTGGACAAAAAATCTCAAATCGGCTAAAACCAATAAACTCATAATTCCAAACAGCAGAAGGAGTTTTATCATGGCAAGAGCAAGTGCACGACATATCCTGGTTCCCAGCGAAGCCGACTGCAACACCCTCAAAAACTTGATTGAAGGCGGTGAAGATTTCGCCGAGATCGCCAAAACTCATTCCCAATGCCCGTCAGGCAAGCAGGGCGGTGCCCTCGGTGAGTTCTCGCCGGGCCAGATGGTTAGAGAATTTGATGAAGTGGTTTTCTCCGGTGACGTGGGCAAGGTCCTCGGCCCGGTCAAGACACAGTTCGGCTATCACCTGATCGAAATCACCAACCGGACCGACTAAAAGGCACTTTTTTTCACGATCATGTCAAAGGGGCACTCTGATTCAGGGTGCCCCTTTTGAAGTGCCTCGTTTTGCACACAATTGAAAAATTCTGCGCTCAAGCTCATTTTCGGCGGCCTCTGGCTCAGCCTGTTTCTTTTTGCACTGTTCTTTTGGTGGCAATCCGGAATTGCTCTGACCAGCGTGCCCTCGCTCCTCCAAGAATGGCTCGACAACGTTGGACTTCTTAATGCGGCGTTCATCTATATCGTCCTCTACGCCATACGCCCCTTGATCCTCTTTCCGGCCACCATCCTAACCATTGCCTCGGGATTGATATTCGGCCCCTGGCTCGGCACCCTCTTCACCATCATCGGGGAGAACGCCAGCGCCAACTTTGGCTTTTCTCTGGTGCGCTGGTTTGGTCGTGAAATCGTCGCAACCCATTCCACGCCACTGATGAGTCGTTGGAACGAGAAACTGAAACAGAATGGTGTCATCTCGGTTATGACCATGCGTCTGATCATGCTTCCCTTTGACGCAGTGAACTTTAGCTGCGGCCTGACCGCAATCCGCCAACGTGACTACGCAATCGGCACATTTATAGGCATCCTGCCCTCGCTGATTGGCTTTGTTCTCCTTGGCGGTATCGCCGCATCTGGGGCGCACAATCGCACTCTGGTTGTGGTTCTCTCGGCACTTTTTATGCTGTTGGGTTTCGGGATTGCTCATTACCTTAAGCGTAGAGATAGTGCTGAGATTCCCTCCGAATGACCTGACCTTAAGACTTTCGCCCCCCCAAAAAACGTAATACTAACTTGAATGGTAAGAGATTGGTGATACCGTTGCTTAAAAGATAAAACTCCTCATCAAACCCTCGAACAGGAAAAGCAATGACAAAGCTGGCCATTGTTCAAAAACCCCCCGTTTTTCTGGACAAAGAAAAGACCATCGCGAAGGCCGTTGAATCCGTGCACGAGGCCTCGGCAAACAATGCCGACCTTGTCGTTTTTACCGAGGCTTTCATCCCCGGTTATCCCACCTGGATCTGGCGTCTCAGGCCAGGAGGTGACTTTGGCCTCTCAGAAGAGCTGCACGAACACTTATTGAGCAACGCCGTAAGCATGGATTCGAACGACCTGGATCCGCTTTATGAAGCCGCTCAGGAGCTTGAAGTCACCATCGTTTGCGGCATCGAAGAACGAGACAGTCAACTTAGCCAATCGACTCTCTACAATAGCATGGTCGTGATTGGCGCAGACGGCTCTCTCCTCAACAAGCACCGCAAGCTCATGCCGACCAACCCGGAACGCATGGTGTGGGGTTTTGGTGATGCAACAGGACTCAAAGCCGTCGAAACGCCTGCAGGTCGAATCAGCACCTTGCTGTGCTGGGAGAACTACATGCCACTCGCCCGCTATGCGTTGTACGCCCAGGGAGTAGAAATCTACATCGCCCCAACCTACGACAGCGGCGATAACTGGACAGGAAGTTTGCAACATATCGCTCTTGAGGGCCGGTGCTGGGTCGTCGGCTGCGGCAACCTGATCCGCGCCAGCGACCTGCCTGAAGATTTTCCGGCCAAAGACACTCTCTACCCGGACAGAGAGGAGTGGGTGAACCCAGGCGACTCCGTTGTTATTGCACCTGACGGTGAGATTGTTGCAGGACCAATGCACAAAGAGACCGGCATTTTGTATTGCGAAATAGACCTGGAGAAAGCCCGAACTGCAAAAAGGGCACTCGACGTGACCGGGCATTATTCACGACCAGATATTTTTCAGCTGCGGGTGAATTGCCAACCACAATCACCTGTGAAATTCGAAGATTAGGAAGGACAACACATCAACAGCAGGAGATAGCTCATGAATATGGAACAAACATACAAAGGTCGTTGTTTTTGTGGTGCTGTACAATTCAGCGTTACAGGAGAACCCGCGTTAATGGCCTATTGCCATTGCGATTCGTGCCGGCATTGGTCGGCGGGGCCCGTAAATGCTTTCACTCTCTGGTCTCCAGACGGCTTCAAAATCACTCAGGGTGCAGACAACATAGGTGCCTTCGACAAGACCGCAGCGACCAGCAACGAAGCAGGGATAAGTAACCGGAAATGGTGCAAGACTTGCGGCGGTCACATTTTTATCGACCACCCGGGGATGGGACTGGTTGATATTCCGGCCGCCCTGTTGGAAGGGTTTGCCTTCAATCCGGCTTTTCACGTGAACTACCAGGAGAGCGTCCATCCTATGCCGGATGGTTTGCCCAAGTTCAAGGATCTCCCCGAAGCCGCGGGCGGTTCAGGTGAAGAAATTCCGGAGTAGGGTCCTGTCAGGCTGCTCGATTCATCAACATTAACGGCTCGTGCTCGCTTTGGGTTCAATTCTTTCCGGTCCGAAAGGACGTAACGTGACGATCAGGCACGGTAGCAGGGTGAGAGAAGCGACCAGGGCGATAACCATCGCCAACGCGGTCAGCAAGCCGAAGTAGATGCTCGGGATGAAATTGGAGAGCACCAGAATCGAAAATCCTACAATGATGACCACCGAAGTGTAGTACATGGCGTAGCCAATGCTGCCGTGGCAACGGTGCATCGTTGCAATGTAAGCTCCATCGCTTTGGTACTCGAGCTCGAAGCGATGAATGTAGTGAATGGTGTCGTCGACAGCGATACCGACGCTGATGGCCGCGATGGTGATAGTCATCATGTCGAGGGGAATCCCGACCCACCCCATAAACCCCAAAACAGTTCCAACAGAGAGCAAGTTGGGGATAATCGCAATCAGAGAGATTTTAAGCGAGCGGAAGAGAACCAGGAACATCAACATCAGAGCCGCAACCACGGCTCCCAGAGTCTTTATCTGTGAAGAGAACAGACTTTGCAGCATATTGTTGTACAATAGCAACAGCCCAGCGAGCGTCACACGCTCCGGCTCAAAACCGAGATCCTGAGAGATATCCTTTTTTATTGTTTGCAGCAACTCGTTGCGCCTCAGATTTTTTTCCGAATCTCTTACCCGCAAGGAAAAACGCACCTGATTGTTTTCAACTGAAACGTAGGGACTCAAGATAATTTTACGATAGGTCTCGGGAAGTTCATTGTAGACCAAAGCAAGTTTGAAATTGTCGAGGTCCTTGTTCTCGTTGATCCTCCGTCCAACCTTCAGCATCGTACCCAAGGAGAGGACCTTGCCCGAGGCAGGGAGGGAATCAAGGTAATCGTGAACCGCTTCAACGCGCTCCATTCTCTGCGCAGTGAACCAGTACTGGGCTTCGTCTTTTGCCAGCTCGAATTCCGCGTCTAGCTCCTCAAAGATATCTTCCGAGGTATCTTCAATAATTGCGATCGGTCGCGTTTCTGTATCAGCGAAATCGATGATGACATCAAGAGGCGTTGTCCCTCCCAGCTCCTCGTCGATAACCTTCATTCCCTGGTAGATCTCAGTCGACTCTCTGAAATAATCGATAAAACTGTTCTCCACGATCAGCCGAGAGGAACCGACAACACTTCCTATCAACAGCAGAAGGCTCAGGGTCAGAACCGCTTTGCCATGCGACTCAGTAAAACGAGCCAGAACTCTTGTAAAGGAAAAAGGCACAACGCAGAGGATAGGCACCTTTTCGGGTAGCAGCATCAACATTGTGGGAAATATCAGGAAGGTCAACAGCAGAGACACAAAGATACCGGCACTCATCATCCAGCCAAAGTTTATGACAGGCAGGATGTCACACAGAATCAAAGAACTGAAGCCCGCCACAGTTGTAAGAACCGCAAAGCTACAGGGCCGGATCATCGACATGACCGTTTCCAGCACCACTTGATGCTGACTTGCACCAGGGCTCTTGCAGATAAGCTCACGGTAGCGAACGATCAGATGGATCGTAATCGCCATCGTGATGATCAGCTGCAATGAGATAAAATTGGAAGAGATCACCGTAACTTCCCAGCCAAAAGCTCCAAGCAGACCACAGGTCGCCACGACCGATATGACGCTAGTGAAAAGAGGCAGAACAACCCAGCGACGCTGTCGAAACACCATCCACAAGGTCACGGCCAACAGGCAGATGACACCAGTACCAAAGATTTTCAAGTCGCTCTTGATGAAAGTAATCAGGTCGTCGGCGATCATACTGACGCCGCCCAAAAAAAGATCTGCTGTTCCCCGATGTTGATCCATAACAGCTCTGACTTCAGCAATATTAAGGTGTTGCTCGGCCCGCATTGCATCACGGTGAGCTTTGAAACGAGCTTTGACCTCACTGAACTCTGTCGCCTCTGCCGAAGACAAACCAATCGTTGAGCGTTGCCGCAGCTCATTACGTCTCTTGAGCAACTCTTTGTAGAGGGGGTCATCGCGCAGATTGACTTGCAGTGCAGTTGTGCGCAAATCAGGACTGACCAGGAGGTTGCGATAGATTGGACTGTTTTGAAATTCCTGGCGCGCCAGCTCTTTATCAATCGTTGGCGATTCCAGAGTCTGGACGTCTCCAACCAGCTCCTTTATGGGTCTTGGTGGACTTTCCAGAAGAGGTACATCAAGAATTGAGAGGACAGACGCGACACCCTCGAGCGCCTCTAGTTCATCACGAAGGCGGGCCAAGTCAGCCAGCACCGCATCGGCAAAGAGGTCTTCGTTGGGGATGTAGGAGATAACCAGAAAGTCGGAGCTGCCGTAACGTTCAGCCACCAACCGGGTGAATTGCAGATCCTTGTCATTTTCCAGGATCAGGGTTTCTGCAGAGGCGTCAACCTCAAGATTACGCGCTTCATAACCCAAGACGGCGACCATCAGCAGCATTGCCAGCAAGACGGTTTTAGGATAGACGAGGATGAGCCTGTCGTAGACGAATTTCAACATTGCTGCCGCTCCGATCAGGATCCAGTCTCATCAGGCTCGGTGATGGTAAAGGCACCATCAGTTTTCAGCTTTTCGAGAAGGTCGTCTATGGTTCCATTACTGAGGACACCGTCGAACTGGGAGCGATAGGTCTGAATAACGCTCACCCCACTGATCTCGACGTCGTAGACCTTCCAGCCTTCAGCAGTTCGATACATCTTGTAGAGCATCTCGATGCGACTGTCCTTGGAGACCAGGGTCGTCGGTACATGGACTTTTCTACCCTCTGCGAGAGGCTCTCCATAAAGAACCTTTTCATCAGTATAAATATCCAACTTTTCAAGGAATGACTTTTGCAATCGATCAATGAAAAGATCAGAGAAGGCAGACTTTTCCACGGGATTAAGCTGTGGCCAGTGTTTTTTGCCCAAGCTCAGTTTGGCCATGGTTGGATAATCAAAGATCGGGGCAACAAGCGCAATGATCTGTACGTCTCTTCCTGCTTTATCCAAAGACTTGTCCTGCAAGAGCATCATTACAGCATCAATTTTTCTCTCAATCAGTTCACGCGCCTCCGCCGGGTCTTCAGCCAGTGACGGCGTGGCAGACAACAGCAGGCAAAGCATGAGAGAGAACAGGTATCGCATGGCTACTCCTCGATCTGTTTATTTCTATGCTGTTCGTAACTATCCCGGAGGAAAGGATAGAGATCGACAGCATCTTTTTTCATACTTTCGTATTCACCGATGTGCAAGGACGTCTGGTTCACCTGTTTGTAGGCACGCAAGGCCAACCTCACCTCAGAATCTTCGACGTAGCTGATCGGGTTAAGAAAATGGTCAGGAATGAGGCCAATAGTGTCGCGCAGATTGGAAGGCCCCAGCAGTGGCAGCACGATGTGAAAGCCACTACCAACACCATAATAACCCAGGGTTTGGCCAAAATCTTCCGGGTAGGGTTGCAAATCGCAGTGTTTTGCGGCCGGGTCAAAAAAACCTAGTATTCCGACCGTCGAATTAAAAACAAAGCGCGCCAGTTCAATGCTCGCCTGCTTTGGTTTAAGTTGTAACAGGTTGTTGGCAAAACGCACCGGCATCAGCAAATTATGGAAGAAACGCCCCACTGCCAGCCGCGCACCTTCGGGTGCCACAGCACGATAGCCTCTGGCCGTCGGCTTGAGCAGCCAGAAGTAGACCTTGTCGTTAACCTCTGTCATAACCCGATTGTAACCGCCCAGAGGGTCTATGATCTCTGCCGAGGCCGCGTCTTCAAATTCATCTTCAAGGTCAAACTCATCCTCAAAAGGCTGAGCGGCAAGAGCCTCCTTCTGCACCGTGTCATTTACAGGGTCATCATTCCGTGAATGATGCACTCCACAACCAGACAAAAAGGCCGTCAAGGCGATGAGGAACAATAATGATTTAACAGAACCTCTGGGAATTATTCCCATTACGCACTCCCGCCTTTAGCAAGTGTATTGTCGTTCGACATTACGTTCATGATACACAGTGAAGCAAAAAGCCAATGGGCTACCGTGTCAATTTATTGTTCCGGGAGAAAGTATAGATGTGTTCAAAGCTGGCTGGCACCAACGTTTTCCCTGAAGCGACCCCACGCCGTTAAACTGAGCAAAAAGGACCATATTCTTTTACAAAGCACCAAAAACCATATCAAACTTTATTGGCATTTTTCTGCCGCACGACTTCAAATAAGGCAATCGCACTCGCTGAGGAGGCGTTTAGAGAAGAGACACCACCGATCATCGGGATTTCCAGAAGCCCATCACAGGTTTCACGAGTCCGTTGCCGCAGGCCGTCCCCTTCACTGCCGACCACCAGGGCAATATTTCCTGAGAGGTTGGTGTTGAAGAGCGGTTGTGCGCCCTCCCCGGCTGCCAGCCCATAGATCCAGAAGCCGGCTTTTTGCAGTTGTTGCATGGCGCGGGCAAGGTTCGTCACCTGGCAGACCGCCAGGTGTTCAACCGCACCGGCCGAGGCACGATCAACCACGTTGGTAATTCCACAACTGCGGTCCTTGGTGACAACCACACCCTGACAGCCTGCAGCGTCGGCATTACGCAGGATCGCACCCAGATTGTGAGGGTCGGTAATCCCATCGAGCAGCAGGAAGAACCCAGTATCGCCGGAAGCCTGCCAGCTTTCGAGCAGGTCTTCAAGTTCGGTGTAGGGGAAAGGCTGCATGGAAAGGACCGCACCCTGATGATGGGACTGCCCTGCCAGACGTTCCAGGTCCTGGCGTTGGCGTTGGCGGACCGGAATCCCGCGCTCGCGGGCCAGCTCAACCAACTCCTCAACACGTTGACCGCCCTGCTTTTCATCCACAAAGAGTTCGAGGGGCTGGCGACGTCCACGCAGCCCCTCACGTACCGGGTGAATCCCGTAAAGATAATCGACTTTCACTGTTTCACGACCCTTCCAGGGCTGCTTGCATTTCATCGAGAATCATCTGCGCCGCGGCCACAGGATCACTCGCTGCAGAAATCGGGCGACCGATGACCAGGTAATCGGCACCGGCACGCAGAGCGTCACCAGGGGTTGTCACCCGCTTCTGGTCATCCTGGGAAGCGAAGGTCGGCCGCACGCCGGGGGTCACGATGGCAAAGTCGTCGCCGCAGGCCTCGCGGATCAGACCGACTTCCTTCGGTGAAGCAACCACGCCGTCCATGCCGGCGTCTTTAGCCAGTTTGGCCAGCTTTGGCACCATGACCTCGACGGGGCGATCAATGCCGACAGCGCGCAAGGTGTCTTCATTCGATGAAGTCAATATGGTGACCGCAAGTAAAACCGGCCGATCAGGATTGCCACGCGGGCAGACCTTGTCCACCTCGGCCACCAGCTTCGCCAT
The DNA here is from genome assembly GCA_029667085.1 of Deltaproteobacteria bacterium IMCC39524. NCBI lineage: Bacteria > Deltaproteobacteria > Deltaproteobacteria bacterium IMCC39524. The sequence continues at coordinate 197,865 of JARUHJ010000002.1, read as the reverse complement.
CATTTCAAAACCGCCCAGGGCATGGACGTTAAACATCTTCACACCGAGCCGCAAAGCCTCTAGGCCGGCCATGGCCACGGTATTCGGAATGTCGTGATACTTCAGGTCGAGAAACACATCGGCACCACCATCTTGCACCAGGTTAACCACCTCGGGGCCGCACTTGGTAAAGAGCTGCTTGCCGATTTTAAAAACACCGACCTGGCCTTGTAACTGCTCCACCCAGCTGCGGGCATCTTCAAGGTTATCGACATCAAGGGCGAAAATCAGTTTCTGTTTGGCATTATCAGTCATCACGTAGTCCTATCAAGTCCTGTACACGCTGCGACACGTCCTGAACCCGTTTAATCAGATCGGCAGAATCGGTTGCGCCAAGTTCACGCCGGGCGGCGATACACTCCATATAAATCAGTTCACTTAAAGAATCGGAAAGCAGGCGGAGCTTGTCACCTTCTTCAAGGCCGGCGAGGTTGGCCAGCACACGGCCGCCATCAACAGAGCCATCGTCCTTGAGAGTGGTTTGCCTGAAGACATAAGAAAAGGGTTGCGGCAGGTCACGCATAAAGCAGGAGACCTCGTCACGAAATTGCGGGTTCTTGGCCGATACAACCTTGTGCATGGCAACCAGGACGCCGTTAAAGATATTGACCACTTCGCCAAGCACACCCTCCACTTTCACAGTCGGAGCTTCTTCCATGGAGACGACACCGCGCTCCACCAGCTGGCTCAACAGCTTTATGGCATCGAACTCACCGGAACCGGAACGACGCAGCAGCTCTTTAACACTGTCGACACCGGCCTGAATCATGGCAACCATCTTCTGCGAGACGCTATCGAGATCGTTGGGGACATTGTCCGTCGCCACCGGAATAGCATCGAGGGATTTGACCTTCTGCATGTAGAGAGCGCGCTCATCAACCCGGCGCAGGCCCTCCATGATCAGGTTCTGGGTGTTCATGGAGAGGCTGACCACCTCATCTTCGGCGAGCGGCTTGTCAACGAAAACAAAGGAGCCTTCCTGAAAGGCAAACAGGTTATAAACGATGGTTTCAACCTGGTTCTTGATTGCCGCCCAGAGATCCTTGGCGTCGATCACATTCTGGCCAACCAGGATCTTCCCAAGAGGCAACTCGCCGTTGGCAAACTGACGCGCCCCCTGCAGGGTTTCGCGGTCAAGTTTACCGAGGCTGTAGAGGATTTCACCAATCTCTTCTTCCGGAAAAGTGCTCGTCGCATAAACGATCTCACCATTCTGAAAGCAAAGGGTCTTGTTACCACCGGCAAGGAGGAAATGAAGAACGCCCGACTTGCGAAACATATTAAAGAAAGAGAGAAGGTCGACGATCCCGCCAGCACCAAGCAGTCCGGTCATCAAAACCTTGTCAGCACCGGTTGTGGTTTCCAACAGAAGGTGATTGGTAGAATAGGATGACAACCGCAGGGGGTGAGCTTCCAACACTTTCGCAACAGCGGGGGGCAGCGTCAGCTTGCCACTTTTTTCAATCCGGAGTTCACTCATAGGGCCCTGTTCTCTCCTACTCGGCAGCGAGTGCAGCACGAACCTGTTCAGCGACTTTTTTGGCAGCACCTTCGATCGGCAACATGACACGCTCTCCGGCGCGTCTTTCCTGAAACTCAAAGGATTGCTCTTTCAAACCGCGAGCGCCAACGTTAACACGCAGCGGAATACCGAGCAGATCCGCATCCTTGAACTTGCTGCCGGGACGCTCATCTCGGTCATCGAGAAGAACCTCAACGCCTTCTGCCAGAAGATCCTGGTAAAGCTTCTCACCTGCGGCGAACACCTCTTCATCATTCGGATTGAGCATGGTGACGATCACCTGGAACGGAGCCAGAGGCATCGGCCAGATAATGCCGTTCTCATCATGATTCTGCTCAATGGCGGCCGCGGCCGTACGACCGACCCCAATCCCGTAACAGCCCATGATAATCTCTTTGGCCACGCCGTCCGCATCAAGGAAGGTCGCCTTCATCGCCTCGGAATATTTGGTGCCCAACTTGAAGATGTGTCCGACCTCTATGCCCCGGGTGTTCGAGTAACGCCCCCCGCAATGCGGGCAGCTATCCCCATCGGCAGCATTACGCAGATCGGCGAACTTCTTGACCTGGAAATCGCGTTCCAGGTTAACACCTTCCAGGTGGATATCCTTCTCGTTGCCGCCGACACCCATGTTGCGCATGTATTTGACAGCATTATCAGCATAGAGCGGCACCTTCAAGCCCATGGGGCCAGAAAAACCGACCGGTCCGCCTGTTGCCTTGGCAATCTGCTCCGGGGTCGCCAACTCAACGACCGCAGCACCAAGCAGATTCTTCAACTTCGCCTCGTTCAGTTCATGATCCCCCCGGATCAGTACTGCCACCGGCTCATCATCAACGATGACCAACATGGTTTTAACGATCTGGCTCGGCTTAAGCTCAAGCATCACCGAAACATCAGCCACCGAGTGAGCACCCTTGGTGACCACCCGCTCGACCTCGTTCATCGGCACCTGCGACATCTCGCCTTTGTCGATAACCACCGCTTTTTCAATGTTGGCCGAGTATTCACAAGACTCGCAGCTGATCACCACGTCCTCACCGGTGTCGGCCAGCACCATGAACTCATGGCTGAAAGAACCTCCGATGGCTCCTGAGTCCGCCTCGACCATGCGGTATTGAAGACCACAACGCTCGAAGATACGGCAGTAAGCCTTGCGCATCTTCTCGTAGCTGGCGTTGGCACCTTCATCAGTCGCATCAAAAGAGTAGGCGTCTTTCATAATAAACTCGCGGCCACGCATCAGGCCGAAACGGGGGCGAACTTCATCACGGAACTTGGTCTGAATCTGGTAAAGGTTAACCGGTAATTGACGGTAGGAGTTGACCGTGCCACGCACGATCTCCGTGATCACCTCTTCGTGGGTGGGTCCAATGCAGAATTCGGTCTCTTTGCGGTCTTTCAGGCGCAGCAGTTCTTTGCCGTACTGTTGCCAGCGCCCGGATTGTTCCCAAAGATCGGCAGGACAAACAGCGGGCATCAAAAGTTCGATAGCTCCAGCCTTGTTCATCTCTTCGCGGACGATATTCTCGACCTTGCGGATGACCTTTAAACCCAACGGCAGGTAGTCGTAGATCCCTGCAGCGACCTTGCGGATCATGCCTGCACGGGACATCAGTTGGTGACTGACGACTTCGGCGTCGCCAGGAGTTTCTTTCAACGTCGGCAAAAAATACTGGGAATAACGCATTTGATATCCTCTTGAATAATATAATGGCCCCCTCCAGGAACTGAAAAGGGCCTATGAAATTAGCTTATTTTCTGGGCGATTGCAAGGAATGTTGGCGGCTTAATGACCTTGCTGTGCAGCCAGGAGCAAAGCCTCCTCAACCAGCGCATCGGCAAGTTCAGCCTGCGGCACCTTGCGAATCACCTCACCTTTGCGGAAGAGCAGCCCCTGCCCTTTGCCTCCGGCAATTCCAAGGTCCGCTTCACGTGCCTCGCCAGGGCCATTCACCACGCAGCCCATCACCGCAATACTGATTTTGCATGGCAGGTCGTGCAGACGTTGCTCAACTTCTTCAGCAACCTGAATCAGATCAATCTGGCAACGCCCACAGGTCGGGCAACTGATGAAGACCGGTCCGCGTTCTCGCAGTTCAAGACTCTTGAGAATCTCCCAACCGACCCGCACCTCTTCAACCGGGTCCCCGGTCAGAGACACCCGCAGAGTGTCACCAATACCATCGTAAAGCAGAGCCCCAAGCCCGACAGCGCTCTTGATCGTGCCGCTCCAGGTCGTGCCGGCTTCAGTTACGCCAATATGCAGAGGATAATCGACCTGTTCAGAGAGCAGGCGGTAAGCAGCAACGGTACGACGCACATCGGAGGATTTTAGACTGACCTTGATCTCCTGGTAATTCAGCTCTTCCAGGATACGAATGTGACCAAGAGCGCTCTCCACCATCGCTTCGGCCGTTGGATGTCCATACTTCTCGAGCAATTCTTTCTCAAGGGAGCCAGCGTTCACACCAATACGAATCGGCACAGAACGATCGACACAGGCCCTAACAACTTCTTCGACTTTCCAACGCTCGCCGATATTGCCCGGGTTCAAACGCAAGCCATCCACTCCGGCTTGCAGTGACATCAGCGCCAGCCGATAATCGAAATGGATATCGGCGATCATGGGGATACGGCTTTGCTTGCAGATTGAAGCAAGCGCTTCTGCAGCAACTTCGTCAGGAACGGCGCAGCGCACGATTTCACAACCGGCCGCGGCCAGGGCTTCAACCTGTGCAGAGGTCGCCACCACATCCCGGGTATCGGTGTTGCACATCGACTGCACCGAAACCGGTGCGTCGCCGCCGACCGCCACTGAACCGACCTGAATTTTACGCGTGCTACGTCTCATAAAATGAATCACCCTGTCAAAAGATGTCCGCGAGTTTAAAGGCGGTTTCAAACCGAGTCAAGCGGACTTGACTCTGACAGCAAGAATGCAACAATTTAACGTGAGAAAATCTTAAATGCTCTTGTCAATATTACATAATCCAACTATTATGATGTCGCTTTGCAAGGAGGCAGAATGGAAATACTTGATTGTCGCGGGCAGCAATGCCCTCAACCGGTCGTACAGACCCGCAAGCTGATGCTGGCACAACCGGATCGTACTTTTAAAGTACTGGTTGATGATGATGTCTCCAGAGATAACGTCAAGCGACTGGCAAAGAGCCTCGGGTACACAGCGAGCGTCATTCAAGCTGAAGCGACCTTTGAGATCAGCCTGACTCCTGGCGCGGCACCTGAAAAAACCAATGTCGGCACAACCAAACCCGGACTGACAGTCATTTTTATTGCCTCCGACGAAATGGGCCGCGGCGACGCCAAACTCGGTCAGATCCTGATGAAGAACTTTATTTTCACCCTGATCGAGTCGGACACCTCACCCGATGCCATTTACTTCGTCAACAACGGCGTCAAGCTTACGGTTGGAGGCTCAGACGTGATCGAGCCCCTGGCCGAACTGGCAAGCAGAGGCGTCGACATTGCTTCGTGTGGCCTGTGCCTGGAATTTTTCAACGTGAAAGAAACCTTGGCCGTCGGCAGAATTTCCAACATGCTTGAACTGGTCAATGCCCTGGAAGGGGCTAGCAATATCATAAGACTTTAAAACACGGGAGTAGTTCGTAGCCTGGTGGCGCGCTCGGTCTTCAAAACCGATGGGGGAGGCATCCCCTCCCTGGTGGGTTCGATTCCCATCTACTCCCGCCAAACACTAAACAGCATCTGATTTTCAGGGGCTGTTTTTTTATTTAAACATCCTTAGCTTAAGATCCTCGAACCTCTCTCTCCCTTTCAAACAGACTATTGCATGAGAAGAGTATTTACTCTTGCCAACGGTTGGCTATTTGGCCATAATGCCAAACATAGTAAGGAGGCAACATGTATCAAAAGCGCAAAACTATACTCGACGCCCGCGCGAAAGTTCTCAAGGCAATGGCTCATCCAAGCAGGCTTTTCATTCTCGAAGAACTGGAGCAGGGTGAACGTTGTGTCTGCGACCTGACAGAGATGATCGGTGCTGATGTCTCGACCGTTTCCAAGCATCTTTCGGTACTTAAGCAAGCGGGGATCGTTATCGATGACAAACGCGGCAACCAGGTTTTCTACCAACTGCGAGTGCCGTGCATTCTGAACTTTTTTGATTGTGTAGAATCGGTCTTATCGGAGCAGGCAAAGGCACAGGTTGCTTGCCTGACGCCATCTTGAGGCTTTTGCCAGGCAATCTTCACCAAGGCAAAAATGCATGAACTGGAAGAATGAATGGAAACCTCTGGCGATAATCATTGCGGTCTTTGTCGCCTGCTACTACCTCCCGGTTGACTGGTTACAGCAATCACAGCGAGTGGAAAATGCCCTGTGGGAGTCTCTCCACCTGGTCAAATGGTACGCGCAGGAACATGTTTTACTCTGCCTGGTACCAGCCTTCTTCATTGCCGGTGCAGTCGGTGTCTTTGTCAGCCAGGCTGCGGTCATGAAATATCTTGGTCCCAAAGCGAACAAAGTGCTCGCTTATGGGGTCGCTTCTGTCTCCGGTGGAATCCTGGCTGTTTGCTCATGCACCATCCTGCCACTCTTCGCCGGGATCTATCGCATGGGAGCAGGACTCGGGCCTGCCAGCGCCTTTCTCTATGCCGGCCCTGCCATCAACATCCTGGCGATTGTCCTGACAGCCTCAGTACTTGGCCCGCAGATGGGTCTTGCGCGGGCAGTCGGAGCAGTGACTTTTTCAATTGTTATCGGTATCCTCATGCATTTTTTCTTTCGCAAAGAAGAGTTGGCGAAGGTCGCGGCGGCAGCCGCCATGCCGGAGCCAGAAGTCACCCGCCCCCTGTGGCAGAACGCCCTCTTCTTTGCCAGCATGGTCGGCATCCTGGTCTTTGCCAACTGGGGGCGGCCGACAGAGCCAACCGGACTCTGGCACATCATTCATGCTGCAAAATGGCCCATTACAGGGCTCTTTGCCCTGGCACTGGCGGCGATTCTGGTTGCCTGGTTCAAGGTCAACAAATGGAGAATGCTGGTTGCAGTGACCCCCGCGGTAGTGTTGGCTTTTGTTTTCCCCGAGCACCCTGCCCTGTCTTTTGTCGCAGCAACTATCGCCCTGTCGGTTCTGACCTCAACGTCAAAAAAGAATGACGGAGAAATGCAGGAATGGTTTGAAACCAGCTGGGATTTTGCTAAAAAAATTCTGCCCCTGCTGTTCTGGGGAGTCCTCATCGCCGGCGCGCTGCTCGGTCGCCCTGATCAGGAAGGATTGATTCCATCAAGCTGGATTGCAAGTCTGGTTGGCGGCAACTCGCTGTGGGCCAACCTGTTCGCCTCAGTGGTCGGGGCCTTCATGTACTTTGCCACTTTAACGGAAGTGCCGATCCTGCAAGGGTTGATCGGCGCAGGCATGGGCAAGGGCCCGGCGCTGGCGCTGCTTCTGGCTGGACCGGCCTTAAGCCTACCGAACATGTTGGTGATCCGTTCGGTGATGGGAACCAAAAAGACAGCCGTTTTTGTTCTGTTGGTGATTGTCATGGCGACAATCTCGGGTTTAATCTACGGCTTTATTCCTGATTGAAATGAACGACCTCACAGCAAACTATGAGGTATCAACAGTCTGTACCTTTTGTTGTCAATACAATCGGAAACTATTTTTAGCCGCGATCAGAATTTATGAAAATCTGTACAAGCTAAGAAGAGAGGCTCTAGGTTTCGTTCTAACCATAGACCTTAATAGACCTTCATCGCGGCTAATCAAAAGGTTGTCTCTTTAAGGTTAAACAACGCAGAAAGCTGCTGGGAATAAGCCCCTCAAAAAAAATGATTTGATCAAAGATCGAAACCAGAGAATTAAGGAGAAAAGAGATGTTGAAAATTCAGATCCTCGGCACCGGATGCACCAAGTGCAACAACCTCGCTGATAACGCCAGAGAAGCAGCCGTGACTCTCGGCGAAGCCGTTGAAATTGAAAAGGTTACGGACCTGAATGAGATCATGACCTTTGGTTGCATGACGACACCAGGACTGGCCATCAACGGTCAATTGGTTTCTCAGGGGAAACTGCTCAAGCCAGAGCAGATTGTGAAATTGATCAACGTATAGATATCGAAGAGAGTAGATCCGGGGCCTTCAATGCAACCCCCTGTTTGAGTTAAATACCGGGGAAAGAAGGATCTATGAAATTTTTAACAGCTTTTCACGCGGGCCATCCGCAACCACACGGCCACCGTCAAGAGCAATAATACGCTGGACTGTCGCCAGCATGATCGGGCTGTGTGTTGTCATGATCAGTACGTCGGAACTGCCCACAAGCTTCGGCAGACGTTCGGCCAGCATCCGCTCACTTTCAGGATCCAGCCCAAGGGTCGGCTCATCCAGAAGCAGGATGCGACTCGGCTGGGCAAACACCCGCGCCAGCGCCACCTTCTGCCGTTGACCGCCGGAGAGGTTATTGCCACGTTCAGCTAACTGCATCCCCAAAGACATACGCCCGCTTTTAAATTCACTTTCCAAACCGGAAGCCCAGATCGCCTCGGTAAAACGTTCTGTATCCTTACACCCGGAAATTCGCAAATTATCTTCAAGGGTTCCGGCAAAGACAGCTGGGTCCTGTGCCTTATAGGCCAGCCATTTAACCCGATCAAAACGCGAGATGTCGTCCAGAGCCAGACCGTCGATCAGGATCTGCCCCGTATCCGGACGAGAGAGTCCGGCAAGGCAGCGGAGAAGGGTTGACTTACCGGCCCCAGGTTTCCCCAACAAGGCAATCCTCTCACCTGGAGTAACGGCGAACGATACGGTCTCGAGTGCAGGGGGACGATCCTCATAATGCTTACCGATCCCCAGTACTGAGATATGGCAGGAGATATCCGGCCGGGGAGTGCATTCACGTTCTTCAACCTCTTCCAGGCTGGTATCCATGCTCGCCGCGGCACGTTTGAAATCCTGCCATTTCCCCGTAACAGCATACAAAGAAGCGACCAGCGCCATAGCACGCCCCGCCAACAGGTTACAGGCTATCAGCTGGCCAATGCTCAACAGCTGAGCGTTAATCAGGTAGACCCCCGTGGTTAAGATAACGACGGTCGTAACCGTTTGCATCGCCGCAGAGAGCATGCCCATCTGGTGTATCGCCAAACGTTTTTTTGTATCGAAATTCGCTGACTGTTCCGCCAGGCCACGCCAGCCACGCAGGAAGACACCCGCTCCGGGAGCAGTGCGGACGACATCGAGGCATCCCAGGGTTTCTCCCATAAACGACAGCTTAACGGTATTTTTCTGTTCGGCTTCTTTGGACAGGTTCTTTTGCCGGGAGTACAGGATAAAACCCGTTCCTGAAAAGATAATCACCAGCACTGTGGCAGCGACCATCAGCGGCCAGGCGATGAATCCAATCACGCCGAGGTAAAGCAGAAGGAAGGGGATATCGGCAATCGACAGCAGGTAGCTGGAAGAGACAAAATCACGTGACAGGGTCAGGTCACGATAGTTGGACAGAAAACGGGGGAAACCACCCGGAGGCAGGTCAACCTGGGCGACCAGTTTGGACCAGAGGCGTTCATCGCTGCGCAGGGTCTGGTCGACACTGATGCGTTCCGTGGTCCAGCTTCGCACCAAACGCATTCCGGCATCGGTCAGCAGGTAAAGCCCCATGCCGAAGACCAGCGCCCACAAGGTCTCAAACAGCCCGTTCTGGGCAATTTTGTCATAGATCAGAAGTGCGAAAACAGGCAGCAGCAACTGGCCGGAGTTGATAAAAACACTGGCGATACCGACTTCTGCCCAGGCCGCTCGGAGTTCGGGCCATAAGGCCGCCAGAGAGGCAAATCCGCTGGACTTATCAATAGCCTGCGGTATGTTCAGGATGACGGCCTCAACCTCATTTGTACCGTCAAGGGACACTTCTACTGACGAGGGCGTTCCATCTGCAGTCAGGTACTGCCAACGCTGCTCCATGCGATGCAGCAGCAAAAAATCGCTTTCGGCATCGCGCAGCAGAACGAGATCCCCGGCGAGGTTCAATGCATCTTGCAGTGCTCCGTTAAAACGTCTGGCAGAGAGACCTAATCGCTCAAGCCGTACAATTTCAGCGGGCCAATCTTCCGAAGAGACAAGCCGAAGGCAACCCTTTTTCAGCTGTGCTGCGGCGGCAGGGTCGAGAGCACACAGCGATGACACGGCGGCCAAGACTGCTTGCCCGCTCAGCCCCGCACCCTGATCAATGTTTTCTTCTATGTGAGGCAAGCTATCAGCCATAAAGAGGATTATTACTCTCAACAAGGAGATTAAAGAAGCAGATTATTATCATCCAGCTAAATCTTCCAGCCATCTCAGTTGCCCTGGCAAGCAAATTTTGGACAGGTCGTAGTGTTCGACCGCAAAAGTCCTGGCAGCAGCTCCAAGCCGTAGACGTTCATCAGGTTTTTGGCAGAGTTCAATGACATTTTCAGCCAAGCCATCAACATCGAAAAAGTCCACCAATCTGCCCGTTTCATTGTGATGAACCGCCTCTCGAACCGGGGCGGTATCACTTGCCACGATGGAGCACCCTGTGCTCATGGCTTCTAACAGACTCCAACTCAACACAAAGGGGTAAGTCAAGTAAACATGCACGGTCGATAGTTGCAAAAGATCAAGATACTGCCGGTAAGGAAGTTTACCAAGAAAATGCACTCTGCTTAAATCGAGTTCAGGACTGACTTCATCCAGAAAAATTTGCTTCCAACTTTTTCCTTTAGACTTAGAAACACCCGATTGTTCGGGTTTCTGTCCGTAACTTGTGTCATCTCCGCCAACGATCAAGACGCGCGCACGGGGCCTTTCTTGCAGGATTTTCGGCAGTGCCCGCATAAAGATATGGTAACCACGATAAGGCTCCAGGTTACGATTGACAAAAGTGATGATTTCATCATTTTTGGTCAACGTGAAGTCGTCCCCTCCCCTGGTTTTAAGTTGCAAAGTGGAATTGGGGTCAGGACGTACAGAGTTGGTATCAATCCCATCATGGACCACGCTGATTCTATTGCGGAACGGCTCTGGAAAGGTGGAACGCTGCCAGTGTGTGGGAGAAAGACCTGCCTTTACCTCTGCCATCTGCAAGGCATAAAAAGCATTCTTCAGGCGAATGCGGCAAGGATCATCGTTTTCACCTCTGGAAAACTCCGGGTCAAAATTAACGTCTCCACCCTCGGCCTGGTAGTAGTATTCGCAATAAATCCCAAGTTTGGCGTTCGGCCAGACATCTTTCAAGAACAAGCTCTCGCCCCAACCAGGATGAGCAACGATGACATCCGGGTTAAATCCTGACTGCTTCAGTCTTTTAGCCGCTCGGCAGGCCGCCTCGCCGCGGATAACCTTGGTTTCCAGGTCCGAGACCCAGGGGTGTATTTTTGGCGTCGTGCCTCTTTCTGGAGAGTAACTCACCATTTCGACACCCGGCAGCCTGGGTGCAGAATTGATGTGTAAAGCCACGACCCGGTTGTTTGGGTCGGCCGCCACGTGTGGTGCCAGGTGTTTGAACTGACCCGGGAAATTTTGATGGGCAAAAAGGACGTTCATGCTCTCCTGGCGGATCGAAGCCTTTACACGGCGGCATGCCATTCAATCGTAGCTAGAGGATTCGAATCTGTGTCAGTAATTGTATACGTTGTAACGGCATCCGGGTTAGGAAGAGTGGCATCTGGGGTACAGATCTCCCCCGGGCCAAAGGCAGTGAGATCGAGTTCATCGCCGTTATCTGCCTTAACGATCAACTTCGATGTAACACCGTCGTCCACCATGTTTTGTACATCCTGACCGGTAATCGCAATCAGAGTATTGGCACCATCACCTCTGATATCGAGAATTTCAAGATCAACCAGTCGCCCATCCGCCCCGGCAATCTCAGTAAAATCGTACGCAACGACATTCTCATGAACCAGGTCATGCAGCACCAGAGTGTCACCGTCGACCTCGCTCCCACTCCCACCGTCAACAAGGCCTGGCACGTTAGCCGGGACAGCAGAGACATGCAAGATGTCATCGCCAGCGCCGCCGTGGAGGGTGTCGTTACCAGCGCCGCCATCGATGGTGTCGTTGCCAGCGCCGCCGTCGATCCAGTTACTAAAATCATCACCGGTCAAATCGTCATTAAAACTCGAGCCTTGTAAGCCTTCGAAGTTATTCAGGGTATCTGAACCGGCGGAGCCGGTGTCCTGAATACCAGAGATCGAAAGGTCAACGATAACGTCTCCCGAAGCGTGGGCATAGCTCGCTATGTCAAGTCCGTCAGTATTCAAGCCGCCGTCCATATTATCAGCTCCATCACCGCCTTCGATGACGTTCGCTAAAGAGTTGCCCTTAATGGTGTCTCCTTTTGATGTACCAATGATATTTTCTATACTAGAAAAGGTGTCTCCTATAGCCTCACCATCAGGGGTAATTCCACCAGAAAGCGAAACAACCACACCTGAGGCACTATTTTCATAGGTGACTGTATCAATACCGCCACCACCCACAAATTCATCGGCACCGGCTCCACCATCCAAAACATCATTACCCAAACCGCCAATCAAGATGTCGTCCCCAAGTCCCCCTACCAGAGTGTCATTGCCTAATCCGCCATCGAGTATGTCGTTGCCGCCAAGTCCGCTTAAGAGGTTGTTTTCACCATCACCGGTGAGAATATCACCTGCAAAATTGTTAGTCCCAACCAAGTTCTCGATACTATCGAAAGTATCGCCATCGGCGTGTCCACCAGAAGCGCTACCGTCAAGCAGAGAAACATTGACAGCGACCGTTGAAGCAGAATAATCAGCAGTGTCGTTGCCAGCGCCACCTTCTAATCTATCTCCTCCCCAGCCCCCAACAAGAGTATCATCAGCAGCTCCTCCGTATAAATAGTCATTACCAGAACCACCATCCAACCTGTCGCCATCCTCCTCCCCATAAAGGATATCGGCGTCAATACCACCACTTAGGAAATCGCTTCCGGTACCCCCATAAAGTAAATCATTCCCACTTTGGCCGCTAAGGGTGTCATTGCCATCCTCGCCGTAAAGAGTATCATTTCCGGCACCACCATCAAGGTTATCCGCACCAGCTCCAGCCCGCAGGCTATCATTGTCATTGCCCCCGTACAAATAGTCCTTGTCCACGCCACCAATAATGGTGTCATCGCCATTCTCGCCGTAAAGTCTGGTGTACTCCCCAGCACCACCATCCAGGTAATCTTCTCCGTCGCCGCCATAAATCCAGTCGTAGCCATCTTCACCGTAAAGGGTGTCATTGCCCAAGCCGCCATACAAGGAGTCATTGCCCAAACCGCCAGAAAGGATGTTGGGGTCATCATTACCAGTCAGTTTGTCATAGTGATTGGAGCCAATCAGGTTCTCTACTCTGTCTAATCTATCATCTTGAGCATGGCCACCGGTCGCAGTGTTGTCTATCAGTGAAATGGTGACCGCAGCATTTGACAATGTATAGTCGGCCGTGTCTTCGCCTTCGCCACCCACTAAAGAATCGCCACCAGCACCGCCCTCGAGTGTGTCGTTGCCTAAGCCACCGATGAGGGTGTTCTGACTGCTATTACCAACAAGCGTGTCGTTGTAAGCAGAACCAATCAGATTCACTATACTGCTGTAGCTATCGTTCTCGGCCTCGCCAGTGTTGATTAGAGAATTGGCAAGGGAAGCGGTAACACCCACGCCAGCGCCGGCATCAGCAGCGCCAGCATAGCTCGCATAATCGTTGCCACCACCGCCCACGAGGCTGTCACCCCCTTCTCCACCGACGAGGGTATCGCTACCAGCCATACCCACCAGGGTGTCGTCACCGGAACCGCCTGCGAGAAGGTTATCTTCACCATTCCCTGTCAGAGAGTCTTTTCCGGAACCACCGATGAGGTTTTCGATGCTGCTGTACTTATCTGTACCGATAGCAGTACCAATACCGGTATTGCTTGTGAGTGAGGCATCGACACCGCTGCCATCGTCCGCATAGCTGACCGTATCGTTGCCATCGCTGCCCCCAGAAAGGAGGTTGTCGCTGGAACTGCCAATCAGAGTATCATCGCCGGAACCACCAATCAGGTTTTCAATGCCGTTGTAAGAGTCATTTGCGGCATCACCTGCGGTGCCATTGCCGGCATACAGAGAGGCCTCAATTCCATCCGTTGAGTTGACATAACTTACGGTGTCGTTGCCAGCATCAACAACACCAATCCCACCGTTGAAGGTGTCAGCGCCCACACCACCGATCATGGTGTCGTTACCGTCACCCCCATGAAGAATGTTGATGTCAGCCCCACCATCGAGGAAGTCATCACCCGCACCGCCAAACAGTTCATCATTGCCTGCTTCGCCGTAGAGGGTATCATTACCGGCCATCCCGTAGAGGGTATCATTGCCGATCCCGCCATAAACGATATCATTCCCGGCACCGGCATACACCTCGTCACTACCCTCACCCGCTTCGATCTGCACCCCCAGGCCCTCACGGGGTAGGACCATCATGTAGCCCTTAGTGAGGTCGTCGGCATCGATCGGCACGGTAAAACTGTCTTCATCAGTAGCATCGCGCCAGGTGAAGTACAGGTCATCTTCGGCCGGCACGCCGTCGCCGTCGACCTTGACATGCGCCGAGAAGAAGTCCACTGACGGAAGCACACTGTCGACAGAATACACAATCTTGATATCAAGATCGTCATCAGAAGAGAGCGGGTTATCTGGGGTAATTGTAAATGTATCACCTGTCCGTTGAACGTCCGCGTTAGCCACCTCCAGGCCAAAGCCGGGGACACCCGCAATCGCGGCGTCAAACTGTAAGGTAATCAACGTAACCGCAGTAAAGACGCTGAAATCGAGGTGCAGGCGTTTAGCCCACTTGGTTTCATCTGCGCTGAAGGCGCTGTTATGATTAATGGTGTCATCCCCATCGGAGCCAACCAGTGTTTCCAGATAGGCCTGGCCCGCAGGGGAGGAGTCGACGTCTCCTTCCGGAGCCCCGGGGAAAGGTGTACCGTCGAGGTCAACCTTGAAAGCTGAGCCTGTATAAAGCGTCGAAGTAAAAAACGGTGTCGTGAGATCTGTCTTGTAAGACCAGTCGAAAACCGGCGAGGTACCGACATTGCCCGCAGCGTCTGTTGTGGTGACAGTGGCACTAATGACATTATCGGTACCGGGATCACCATCAAAATCGGCAACAAGATCTGCCGTTAGCACATCGATACTGAAATGCTCATCGAAAGAAGGATCGAGAAGAGGACCAAATACATAATCAGAAGGCGTACCATTAATATTCAGGGTGACGGTATAGCCTGTCGCAATATCATCGCCACCAACAGTACCGGTGATCGTGGTGTACTCGTTGAGAGACTCCAGGTAATCAAGCGTATTGTCACCTGCGACAGGATCGATCTTTTCTATGAACGGTTTCGGGCTCGTGGTGTCGACTTCAAAAGACGGCCCCACCGTGTAATCGTAAAGCACCTGTTCGTTACCTGCCGCATCCAACGCACCGGTGACACCGACCTTGATGTTTGACAGTTCAACATTTTCATCAGAGACAGTGTAGGTTGCCGTGTAGGTCTTTCCTGTACCATTCCAGCCACTATTATCGCTGTTGAACGTTAATCCGAGGCTGATAACGGGGTCGTTGATAACCACGCCAGCCCCATCTAAGAAAGACAGCGTCGGAGGAGTGTTGACATCCATCGCTTCATCGAAAGTTACTTTGACGGTGAATGACGTTATCGAAGCTGCATCAGCCTCGTTGATCAAAGTATCACTGACGGTAATGCCAAAGGGAGTGGCAACACTCGGGTTGATCCGGTCGACAGGTAGCGTGCTGGAATTATCCACCAAGGCCAAGCTATTGCCATTAAGGTCGACAACCGTTTCCTCGACTGTGACCACCAGAGGGTCATCACTATTATTTGAAGCGGTCACCTGGAAGGAGGCGATTTGTCCATCGAAGGCAAAACTGCCATCCACCAAGGCTCCCCCCGAAATGGCCAAGTCACCTTGGGCAAAAACGGCTTCCTCGCTAAACTCCAGATTGTAGGTCACAGTTGGGTCGTCATCGGAAACAATACTGTCGTGACCGCTTGTTGTGATCTTCACCGTCGGGTTTTCGGTTTCGACAGCAAATTGAGGACCACTCGTATAATCGTAATTCTGTTGTGGGTTCCCTGCAGCATCGAGGGCGTCAGTTACGCCGATCTGAATATTCGAGAGGTCAACATTTTCATCGGACACACTGTAGATTGCCGTGTAGGTCTTTTTGTCAGTAAGGTCCCAGCCACTAGTGATGGTGTTGAGTGTCAATCCGAGGGTGGCGGCGGGGTCGGTAATGGTCACGCCAGCCCCATCGATGAAGGACAGCGTTGGAGGAGTGTTGGTATCCATTGTTTCATCAAAGGTGACTGTGACCGTGAATGTCTCCAACGTACCGGTCTCTGAATCAACGATCAAATCATCGCTGACAGTAACTCCATCAATCTCGACACTTGGAAGTCGGGTATCAATGTTGAAGCTATCGGTGGGGAGATCACCTAGATTGGTGTTCAGTAAAGCATCGTAGACACTACCGTCTTTCAAAGTAATGGTGTTGCCGGTAACTTCGACACCAGCATAGGGTGTAAAAGTCGCCGTATAAAAGCGCCCGGTACCACCCGCATCAACGGGATCCGACAGCCACCCAACAGGATCGCCATTAGCGTCAAGGGTAATCGCAAGATCTGCTTTTGTGAAGTCCGTCACGGGCTCACTAAAAGTAAAGGTAACCAAGGACGTCTTCACACTGACTGAATCTAGATTTTCTTCGGCAACATCGATGATCACTGTAGGTCGCAGAGTATCAATCTCATAAACCTCCGACAAAGAATTGCCTATACCTGGGGCACCATTAGAGTCCTCCACTCCAGTGAGATCCAGTGAAATGTAGTTGGCCGCTTCTTGGATGCCTGCATCTGGAGTAAATGTGGCGGTCCAGAGACTAAGATCGAGGTCATCCTGAGTGAGGTCATCAAGTAAAAAATCACCTCGTTGAGCGGATAGATCATCAAGCGAAAAGGTGCTTGCATCGATAGGCTCGTCGAACTTTATCGTGACTATTGCTGTTTCATCAATCGCTAGCTGTGAATCACTCATCGTAATGGTGGCGTTCACCGCGGACACTGTATTATCCGAAGGATTATCGATGACGCTGAGAACGACTTTCTCTGGTGCGGACCATACACCGGTGGTCTCACCGACAGCATCAGTGGCCTCGACCAAATACTCGAAACGGAACACGCCATCGTCGTAATCATTGGCAGTTCCGTCGAAGTCAACCAATGAAATTTGACCATTAGATGAGATCGTAAAAAAACCGTCAGCGCTGGTGGTGTGATCGTAAAGACTCCCATCCCCATTAACATCGTAGCCATCAGTAAAACGGAAATCGGTGACACCTATGTCATCTGTTGCTGCAACGGTCGCAACGACTTTACCCAACCCGCCTCCTGGGTCAGACTGCCCTTCGAGGTAGATGTACGACTGGTCGAGTACAATCTCTGGTGGACCATCATCCAGGTTGATGACATTGACGGTTAAACTCTCCTCATGGCTCAACCCTTCAGCATCAGTGACCTCGACCTTGATTTCAAGAGTTGGATTGGTATCATAATCAATCGTGCCATCAGTCTTAACTCGCAACTCGTTCCCAACAATCTCAACCAGCGCGTTGTCAGCAAAATTGACGTCGTCAACCAACTTGTAGGTAAATGTATCGCCCGCATCCACATCGACTCCAGAAAGCACACTGATCAGGGTTCCAGCATCAGCCTTATCATTTACAACAGTACCAAGCATTTCAATTGCCGTCGGAGCATCGTTGCGCCCTTCGACTGTGATGGTCAAAGTGCTGGAACTGGAGAGTCCTCCTGCATCAACAACAGTGTAGCTAAATTCTTCAGAGACAGTTTCTCCGGCGACGCGCAGCGCTTGAACATCAGCATTGTTTTCATCGACCACATAGGTATAGCTGCCATCAGCACTCAAGGTGAGCGTGCCGTAAGTTCCGACTACCGCTTTGTCCACATTTGAGGAATCGCCGCTGACGGCCGACACGGCTTTAGTCTCGCCATTGAGCTCACTATCAACATCGGTGTCATTCGTGAGAACATTACCGGTGGCATTGCTGCCCAGAGTGCCATTATCTACCCCACCAGCCTCTTCTGCACTCCCCGTATCGGCGACAGCCACCGGCGCATCGTTGCTACCTTTGACCGTGATGGTTAAGGTACTGGAACTGGTCGAACCTTGACCATCGGCCATCGTATAGGCAAAGGACTCGGAGACGGTTTGCCCGGATATGCGAAGTTCCTGAACAGTGGAATTGCTTTCGTCAACCACATAGGTGTAGCTGCCGTTTGCGTTCAGGGTCAGCGTGCCGTAGGTTCCAATAACATCCACGCCCACATTTGCGGTATCGCCAGATACTGCCAACACGGCCTTGGTTTCACCACCGGCAGCACTGTCAACATCCTGATCGTTCGTGAGCACATTCCCAGTGGCATTGCTGCCCGTAATGTCGTTGTCTACACCACCTGCCTCGACCGCATTGGCAGTATCGGCTACAGCTACCGGTGCGTCATTGGTGCCGGTAATCGTCACCTTCACAATTTGGTTGACCGGCTCTCCATTGTTGTCCTTAATGGTCACGGTGTAACTCTGGACCAACTCCTGATCTGCCGCCAAATACTCGACCAGAGTCGGATCGATTTTGAAATCCCAGCCCACAGTTCGGGCGTCGGTGTCTACTGCTGCGTCAAGCGTGAAGACACCCAAATAGCCAGTCACGTCCGAAGTAATAGTGGCAGTGTGTGTGTCAGTCAGGTCAACGTCGGCGTAAGAGATCGTGCCGCTATCGGTCAGATCGGAAGGATCAACAACCGGCCCATCCGTCTCCGTAATAGCACCTGCAGCATCGGTCGCTACCACATCGATCGTCGGCACATCGTTCGTACCGGTGATCTCTACGACAAAGTTCTGAGTGTCCGTGTCGCCATCGCCATCATCCACTTCGGCGGTGTAGGTCAAGGTAACAATCTCACCATCGGCCAAGTAGTCAAATGCCGTCGAACCTGCCTCAAAAGTCAGAGTCAGGCTGCCAGCATCACTTCCCTCTGCCTTCGTCACGGTGCCGACGCTGATCAGGTCAATCAGGGCCGCTTTATCTAGAGTCAGGCCGGTGAACACTCCGCTATAGGTTACGTCTGTGATACTGGCGCTGTGATCCACATCGGCAAGATCAATGTCCGTAAAGGTGACATCAATCTCACTGGTCAAAACATCCGTATCAGTCTGCTCCGACACGTCTGTCTTCGTGATCGCATTGATCACAGGCGCATCGTTGGTTCCGGTGACCGTGATCGTCACAATCTGATCGACCGGTTCGTCATGCTGATCCTTGATGGTTACGGTGTAACTCTGGACCAACTCCTGATCTGCTGCCAAATACTCGACCAGAGTCGGATCGATTTTGAAATCCCAGCCCACAGTCCGGGCGTCGGTGTCTACTGCTGCGTCAAGCGTGAAGGCACCCAAATAGCCAGTCACGTCCGAAGTAATAGTGGCAGTGTGTGTGTCAGTCAGGTCAACGTCGGCGTAAGAGATCGTGCCGCTATCGGTCAGATCGGAAGGATCAACAACCGGCCCATCCGTCTCCGTAATGGCACCTGCAGCGTCGGTCGCTACCACATCGATCGTCGGCGCATCATTCGTACCCGTAATCGTCACCTCGACCGTTCGTTCGACAGCACCACCACGGTCGTCAAGAACATAAAAAGAGAAAGTTTCAACTTTTGTTTCGTCCAGAGCCAGATACTCTACAGCCAAAGCGTCTACGTAATATGTCCAGGTCACTACGCCACCAATACCGGTACCAGTGGTATCAGTGGTAACGTTAGCAGCAAAGTTGCCCAAAGCGTCTTCTGACGCGGTCACAGAGCTGACACTGTGAATATCCATCACATCTACATCACTGAAGCCAATCGTGCCGCTGTTGGTCAGATTGCCATCTGGGACAATCATCTCAGTAACTTCGCCGGTTACGTCGACGACATCGACCACAGGCGGATTGTTAATGCCATCGCTGGTGCCAGTGATAGTTATAGTAACCGTCTGGGGAACGCTCCCACCTTGCCCGTCGATTACATCAAAACTAAAAGTTTCGGAATGCAATTGGCCGTCGCCAAGAAATTCTACGGCAGAAGCTTCCACTGTATAAAGCCAGGTAATCTCGCCACCCAAACCAGAGGTGTTGTCAGTTCCGGCGGTCACACTCGCGGTCAGAGTGCCAAGAGTTAATTGCGTTAAAGGCGAGGACACTAAACCAATGCTATGGATATCGTTTAAATCCACATCGCTAAAGGTGATGGTATCAGAGGCAGTAAGATTACCGACTGGAGTGCCCATCTCGAGAATATCACCCGTGACATTTGCAACATCAATGACCGGCTCATCGTTGGTCCCGGTTATGGTAACTTCAACAGTCCTACTGACACTTCCACCTTGTCCATCCAACACATCAAAGCTGAAAGTTTCAACCTTGATTTCGCGAGCAGCCAAGAATTCCACATCAGAAGCCGCAACCGTGTAGCCCCAGTTGATCACGCCGCCGTTGCCGGTACCGTCCGTTTGGATAACGTTGACACTAAGAGAGCCCAAAGCCCCCGCTGAGGAGGTTACCAAGCTAACACTATGACTATCAGACAGATCAACATCGCTAAAGGAGATCGTGCCGCTATCAGTCAGGTTTCCAGACGGGACGATCATCTCTGTGACAGCGCCAGTTACATCAATATCAGCAACCACCGGTGCATCGTTAACTGGTGTAATTTCCAATGTCGCACTGCCATTCACGCTCTTCGGATCAGGCGCCCCATTGGTCGTGCCGTTATCAGTGATGGTGTAGCTGAAGCTTACGCTGGTGTCGTCATTGGCGGCCGGTGTGTAGTTCCATGTGCCACCGCCGATATCGATCAAAGTACCGCTGCCTGAAGTGATCCCCAAGTTGCTCACGGTATGACTGTTATCATCAACATCGCTGACATTCGCCAACAGTTCCGCTTGAGTGATAACAAGAACCCCGCTGTCTTCTGCAATCGGATCAAGCGTAATGGGTGTCGTTGTCGGCGCGTCGTTCACCGGAGTAATATCCAGAGTAGCGCTGCCAACGACCGAATCGATGCCGTCGCTAATATCGTAGCTGAAGCTGACATTGGTGTCGTCGTCAGCCGCCGGAGTGTAGTTCCAGGTACCATCGCCGTTATCATTCAGGCTGCCATTCCCGGAGCTGATGACAAGGTTGTTGATCGTCAGGCTACCGCTAGCACTATCGACATCGTTGGCGTTGGCCAGGAGCTCTCCCGTGGTGATCAGCCGGACACCATCCTCGGCAATTGGCGCCAGGGCGACCGAACTTGTTGTCGGTGCGTCGTTGCTCCCGGTCACGGTCACGGTGACGGTCTGAAGCGCACTGGGCTCTCCAAGGTTGTCAGTGGCAGTATACGTGAAAGTAACGTCGCGGCTGGCGCCATCCGCCAGATCGTCGAAGTCGGTTCCGGGGGTGAAGGTGTAGCTGCCGTCCGAGCTGAAAGCCAAAGAGCCTTCGGTAACCGTATCGACCAGCTGATAATCTGTGATAGTGCCGTCAACATCTGTTGCTACAGGCACATTGCTGTTCAAGACGGTGTTCTCTTCCGTTGTCTGAGCATCAGGTGTCACCACCGGAGCGTCGTTCGTCCCGTTCACTGTGAGGGTGACGGTCTGAATCGCGCTGGTCGCACCCGAGTTGTCGGTAGCGGTGTAGGTGAAAGTGACATCACGGCTAGCTCCAGCGGCCAGATCGTCGAAGTCGGTTCCAGGGTTAAAAGTGTAGCTGCCGTCCGGGCTGAAGGCCAGGGAGCCCTCGGCAACCGTATCGACCAGCTGATAGCGGTCGATGGTGCCGTCAACATCTGTTGCTACAGGCACATTGCTACTCAAGACAGTATTCTCTTCCGTTGACTGAGCATCAGGTGTCGCCACCGGTGCGTCATTCACAGGTGTGATGTCTAGAGTTGCACTGCCAACGACCGAATCGATGCCGTCGCTAATATCGTAGCTGAAGCTGACATTGGTGTCGTCGTCAGCCGCCGGAGTGTAGTTCCAGGTACCATCGCCGTTATCATTCAGGCTGCCATTCCCGGAGCTGATGACAAGGTTGTTGATCGTCAGGCTACCGCTAGCACTATCGACATCGTTGGCGTTGGCCAGGAGCTCTCCCGTGGTGATCAGCCGGACACCATCCTCGGCAATTGGCGCCAGGGCGACCGAACTTGTTGTCGGTGCGTCGTTGCTCCCGGTCACGGTCACGGTGACGGTCTGAAGCGCACTGGGCTCTCCAAGGTTGTCAGTGGCAGTATACGTGAAAGTAACGTCGCGGCTGGCGCCATCCGCCAGATCGTCGAAGTCGGTTCCGGGGGTGAAGGTGTAGCTGCCGTCCGAGCTGAAAGCCAAAGAGCCTTCGGTAACCGTATCGACCAGCTGATAATCTGTGATAGTGCCGTCAACATCTGTTGCTACAGGCACATTGCTGTTCAAGACGGTGTTCTCTTCCGTTGTCTGAGCATCCGGAGTCGCCACCGGCGCGTCGTTCGTCCCCGTGACCGTGATGGTCACTGTCTGGATCGCGCTGGTCGCACCCGAGTTATCGGTGGCGGTGTAAGTGAAAGTGACGTTACGGCTAACTCCAGCGGCCAGATCGTCGAAGTCGGTTCCGGGGTTGAAGGTGTAGCTGCCGTCTGGACTGAAAGTCAGGGAGCCCTCAGCAGCCGTATCGACCAGCTGATAGCGGTCGATGGTACCATCAACATCTGTTGCTGTAGGAACATTGCTGCTCAAGACGGTGTTCTCTTCCGTTGTCTGAGCATCAGCAGTCGCCACCGGCGCGTCGTTCGTCCCCGTGACCGTGATGGTCACCGTCTGGGCGTCGCTGACTTCTCCAAAATCGTCGGTAGCCGTGTAGGTAAACGTTACATCGCGACTGTCCCCGTCCGCCAGGTTGTCGAAGGCGGTTTCCGGATCGAAACTGTAACTGCCATCTGCGTTGAAGGTCAGCGTGCCTTCAGCAACGTCACCGACCAGCTGATAACTGGCAATGGTGCCGTCAACATCTGTCGCTGTAGGAACATTACTGCTCAAGACGGTGTTCTCTTCCGTTGTCTGAGCATCAGCAGTCGCCACCGGCGCGTCGTTCTTCCCCGTGACTGTGATGGTCACCGTCTGGGCGTCGCTGACGTCTCCAAAATCGTCGGTGGCCGTGTAAGTAAACGTTACATCGCGACTGTCCCCGTCCGCCAGGTTGTCGAAGGCGGTTTCCGGATCGAAACTGTAACTGCCATCTGCGTTGAAGGTCAGCGTGCCTTCAGAAACGTCACCGACCAGTTGATAACTGGCAATGGTGTCGTCAACATCTGTCGCTGTAGGAACATTGCTGCTCAAGACGGTGTTCTCTTCCGTTGTCTGAGCATCAGCAGTCGCCACCGGCGCGTCGTTCACAGGAGTGATGTCGAAGGTGATGACGTTGGCGCTCGGATCGAGATTGATGCCGCCATTAGCCGTGCCGCCGTCATCCTGCACCTTGAAGGTAAAGCTCGCGTAGCCGTTACCATTATCATCAGCCGTTGGCTGGTAAACCAGATTATGAATGTCTGCGGCGGCAATGAGATCACCGGCATTAACGTCTATGCCATTCAGCGTCAGTGTGCCAGCGCCAGGCACCGTGGTGATCTCCACTGCTGCCAGGTTGTTTTCCAGAAGGTCGCTTGGGTCAGTAAAGCCGAAGTCACTGGCCGCGAAGGAGTGACTGCCGTCTTCCAGCATCGTGATGGTTTTGTCTGTACCGGCCGGTGCCTCGTTCACATTGGTAACGAAGAGAGTGACATCTTCGACAATTGACGGGTTATTAGCTGCGTCGTAGGCCCGAACACCGAGGATGAAACTATCAACTCCGTCATCAAAGTCGTTAGTTGTAGCAGCAACGCCATCCCCGGTGATCTTAATCTGGCCATCAGCGTCAATGGAGAAATATCCATTGTCATTGCCGGTGACAATCTCATACCTAACGACACCCCGGGCATCACTGGCCGCAACAGTCGCTACTACTGCGTCGGCAGCCTGGTTCTCAGCATAGCTAAAACTTTGCCCTTTTGTAACTTCTGGAGGGGTAAGATCGACACTATTAACGTCTCCGAAGACATCAAGTGTGATGGTCTTTTCAGTAGACCATTTACCCGCGGCATCTACGGCCTGGATACCAAGGTCAAAGCTGTTCGGATTGGTATCGTAGTCATTGACCGCGCTAGCCACACCGTCGGCAGTCAGAGTAATTTGACCGTTGGTATCTATGGCAAAATAGCCATTGTCGTTTCCGCTGGAAATTCGATAGGCGACAACACCAACATCATCGGTTGCCGCCACGGTGGCGACCACGTCACCTTCAGACCGATCCTCTGCGTAGTTGAAAATCTGGTCAGAGGCAACCTCCGGGGCGGCCTCATCGACGTTAGTAACGTTAAGGATAATGTTCTCGGCAGACGACCATTTCCCGGCGGCATCGCCCGCCTCGATGACATAGTTAAAAGAATTGATATCGTTAAGGGTGATGTTTACGAATGGCGACCATGTGCCCGCCCCATCGTCAGCCTCGATGTCATAGATAGAGCTGTTAAACCCACTCTCAAAGTCGTTCTGAGCCACACCGGCGACAACTGCGTCTGATGTAATGCTGATTTGTCCTTCGGAAGAAATCGTATAGAAACCGTCAGCACTCAGATTGGTGCCGCTGGCGCTGAAACGGAAGTCGGTCACCCCGACGGCATCGGAGGCAGACACGAAGGCGACCATGTCGCCTTCAACGGGCTCAAAATCGTTCTGAGCTACACCGGCGGCAACACCGGCTGATGTAATGCTGATTTGTCCATCGGAAGAAATCGTGTAGTAACCGTCAGCACTCAGATTGGTGCCGCTGGCGCTGAAACGGAAATCGGTAACACCTATATCATCGCTGGCAGCAACAATGGCGATCACATTGCCTTCGACTTGGTTCTCAGCGTAATTGTAGCTTTGACCAACAGCGAGCTCCGGTGCGCCGAGATCATATTGTACGGTGTCAGTGCCAAGCAAGCTTGGGTTACCTGCGATATCTGGGCTGGTGATAAGTGCGGCGTCGACCACACCTTCACCATCGACCAAACCGGAACCTGCGACATCGATACTGAAAGACAGGTCTGTTTGAACCAGTCCAATAAAATCGACACCATTTACGGTCAGAGTGACCAAATCACCAACCTGGGCATCACCGCCGACGGTACCAGTGATCGCCACACTACCGCCATCATCCGCGATTGCGACGACATCGGCAGCGGCAAGACTGGCATCAAGTTCGATTGTCGGGGCAGGTGCCTTGATGTCGACACCGTAGCCCTCGGTATCTGTGCCGGGGTTAGAAGAACCGGCAGAGGTGATACTGGCGTCAATCGTGTAATCACCGTCAGCAACAAGGTCGGAACCCGCGACAACGGCGCTGAAGGTCATATCACCCTGCACCAGGCCAAAAGAGTTAATGCCATTAACCGTCAGCGTGACGACATCACCGGCCCTGGCGCCGCCGCCAGCCGTACCGGTAACCGTGACGTCACCGCCCGATTCAGCAATATTAATGATATCGTCAGCGGTAATATTTGCATCAAGGGTAACTGTCGGTTCGCTGAGATCTTCTGTTTCTTTAGCTGCCTGATAGACCGTAGGCCGAGGTGTTGTTCTCGGCACTACCGGATCAGAGGTCTCCTCAAGGAATGAACTTGGATCAGTAGCACCAGTCCCCGGCCCCTTACCGTTCAAGGCAGCACCGCTGCTTGCCGTTTCAACCGGATCAGATAAAGTGCTTTTGTCTTTTAGAGATGATTCTCTTGAAGGGGCAGGATCATAGTCATGTTTTTCTGGATCAACGTCTTCTTCCAGCGCTTGTATGACTTCAACATTTTCACTCACAACCCTTACGCTGCCGGGACCTGCAATTCGGGTAATACCGACCATTTTAAAAAGATCACCCAAGCTACTCTGATGATCATTGTCGCTGTCATCCGTCGTAAAAAAGACTGCCTGCTCGGAGTTAATAGCAGCATCAAGCGCACCATTGGGTATGATGACGAAGGTGCCATCAGAAAAGCGCAACAATAAATCGACGTCCGCTACAGAAACGGATTCGAGATTTTCTGCAGGCTGTGGAAGGGAAATGGTTCCATCCGGGGCAATAAGGGCGACCTCAACCTGCTGCCCTTGCTCGATCCCTTCAATCACGGTATTTCCTTTTTCGCCGTCAGTGCTTTTTGCCATAACAACTCCCATTTTCTATTTCTACCGATATTCCACAATCAGGCACGGGACAACCTGGCCAACTGTGAAGAGCTGACGCCACGTTACAGTGGCACCAGAATCATTTTCTAAGTCTGCAAATCTGCGTCATCTTTGTGACTCTGTTCACTCACCAGCAAGCCAAGCAGCCTGTTCGACTCCTTGGCATCCGCGGTCATATGAATCATTAACTCGGAAACCTGGCTACAGATCTCATCGTTGCCTTTCTCCGTAACATTGAAGATGGTCTCGAGTTGCCGGCCCAGTTGCTGCAATTCACTGCGGAAGTTATTGCTGGCCTCAACCTGTTCATTCAAGGTACGGAGCATGTCAGCTCGTTGCTTTTGGAAGTCATCAATCTCAGATGACAATGCTCGCTGTTGAACGCGTGCCGCCTCTGCTAACCTTTCTTCGATGTTGTATGAATCGAGAGTCTCTCTCAGGCCTTTCTGTTCATCCACCTGATTGGCGAGCAGGCTCCGGGACTCCTGGGCATCCACAGCAAGTCGCGCTGTCAGCTCGGAAATCTGACGACTGACATCACCATCACTCTTCTCGATAAGATTACAAATGCTGCCCAGCTGGCTGCCAAGCTGCTGCAAATCAGTGCGGAAGTTATTACTCGCATCGGTAAGAAGGATATGTGACTCCTTTGCATCATTAGCCAGATGAACCGTCAGTTCGGACAGTTGACTGGAAACCTCACCGCTGCCCTTCTCTATCACATCGAAAAGGCTGCCGAGTTTGCCCCCAAGCTGTTGCAACTGATCACGGAAACCATTGTTCGCCTCGGTCTGCTCGGCAAGGGTACGCAACATGTCAGAGCGTTGTTCTTGAAGCGTATTCTCTGTGGAAGCCAGCTTTTGCTCATGCAATTTTTCCGCCAAAGACAATCTTTCTTCAATATTGTAAGAGTCGAGTGTTTCCTTTAAGCCCTTCTGCTCATCCACCTGCATAGCCAACAGCTTACGCGTTTCTTTGGCGTCTCCAGCCATATGAACTGTCAACTCAGAAATTTGGTTACAGACCTCACCGTTGCCCTTCTCCATAATATTGACAATAGTGCCGAGCTGCCTGCCCAGTTCCTGTAATTCACCACGAAAGTTATTGCTTGCTTCGGTTTGCTCGGTTAAAGCCCTCAACATATCAGCGCGCTGTTTTTGAAAATCGTCTATTTCAGATGACAATTTACGCTGCTGCAGGCGTGCCGCCTCGGCCAATCTTTCTTCAATGCGAATCAGAACTTTGTATTCATCTCCGCTGCGCACCGCCACTCCTCCGGTCAAGCCGGCGGAGACAGCGGGTTCAAAGGAAAGAGCAAATTCGATGTGACGAGCAACTTCCGAATGAAGCAAGGAGAAGATATCCCCCTGTAAACGGCGGATTCCGACCATCATCAAGCCGAGGATGATTGATCCCAGCAAGCCGAACATAGAGGCCGAGAAAGCAATCCCCATTGACTGCATCGGGGCTTTCATCCGTTCAATCATGGTACGGAAGACAACGAGGGGACTCGCAGTTTTCATATCAATTTCTGCAAAGCTGCTGATCAGGGTTGAAATGTCATTAAGAGTTGCGAGCAGACCAATAAATGTTCCCAGCAGTCCCATACCGACCAACAAACCGGTCAGGTATTGGGGCAAGGCATTACGACGTTGCAGACCGGACCGTGCGTTTGTCAGTTCATTCTCAATGGCGACCTGTTCCTGATGAGAGATGGAGCGGCCGGTCGATGAAGCGACCATTTGAAACAAGCAAGCAACAGCGCCCGTATATTTGCTGGCTATTTCCTGCAGAGCGTCCAAATCAATTTTCGCGTGGATAGCTCTGGAAAAATCCACCACTGTCCTGGCTTCCTTTACCAACTGGCGGGCATTGATAAGGATCAGGAAGCCCCCGAAAAGGATAATAATGAAAATGGTATAGTTGATTTGTGGATGAGGATTGCGGGTTATGGTCATCTGAATCGCGTCAAAAAAAACTGCGGAGCCAGTCAGCAGCAAAACAAAAGGCAGTGATATAAGAATGTAGTAAATTTTGAGTTGTTTAAACATAACACTCTCTCTCTAAGGTTTATTTGTTGGCAAAAGGCCGGTCAGACTCCACAAACAACTGGTATAAAAAGCTTAATTGGCACGAAACGCCCCATCACGAAACTTCAACAAAGGAGAAAGGATGTACGACAGAACCGTTCGTTTACCAACGGCAATATCAACGCTTGCAGCCATGCCAGGCATCAGCACACCCGGCTGGCGGGCACGTGACATGATCGTCGACACATCGACCTCTATATTCACACGGTAATAGTGATTGTCTCTCTCATCGACCAGAGTATCGGAGCTGACCTCGGTCACATGACCTTCAAAGGTGCCATAGGTTGCGTAATCATAGGCTCCAATGCGCACTCGCGCCGGCAAGCCACGGCGGAGATGGGCGCGATCGTTTGGATTTGATCGGGTCTGAATGACAAAGCGTTCATCGCTAGGCGTAATTTCCAACAATATTTCGCTAGGACGTACGACGGCGCCAATGGTCGAGATATTCAATTTATTAATAAAACCCGCAACCGGGCTCCTGACGACATTCCTGTCGAGTCGGTCGACGCTGGTACCAATCTCATGACTTAGTTTTTCAAGATCCTCACGCACTTCAGTCAATGCCGAAGACGCTTCCGCCTGAAAACGGGCAACGGCTTCTTTTACCCGCGATTCGGCTTCTGACTGGGCAGCCCGTAAGCGCGGAGCAGCATTTATGGCTTCATCTATTTGCGAATTGAGCTTTTGTATGCGGATCTGGCTTTCAAGAACTTCCAGTTCAGAGGCAGCGTTGTTTTTTCTCAGGTCATCAATAACCTGATGCTTTTTCATCGCCAATTTCAACTCTTCAAGAAGGTTCTCTCTTTTCGAATTTATTTCCGCCAACTCGCTCTTCTTTTGCAGACTTAACGCCTGCAAGACCTGAACCTCTTCGTCAAGTTGAGCACGACGCGCCTGCCAGGCAGCGGTCTCCGAACGGATCACATTGGGGTCATTCAGCGTGTCGGGGAAGGTAATCGTGTCTGTCCCATTTAACTCAGCCATCAAACGGGCTTCACGGCCACGCAAGGCATCAAGCATGGACTGTTCCTGCCCCAGGTCTGAGCGGGTCTGTACATCGGCTAACTCTATCAAAGGTTCTCCGGCAACAACGACCTGACCTTCCTTCACCAGAATTTTACGAACAATCCCGCCTTCAAGATGTTGCACAATTTGCGATTTTCCGGCTGGAATGATCTGTCCCTCAGTGCGCACAATAACATCGACTTCTGCAATTCCAGCCCACACGAATAAACCGATACTGCTAAACAGCAACAGCAAGACAAAGGCGACCCGGGGCGACAAGTCAGCAAAGGCTTTACGTACCTTATGAAATATGGAAAGTTGCATAAGTCTTATTGACGCGGCCTGACCCTGACGATTGAGGCGTTGGCCTTGTTGTTTCCTTCAACCACCGAAACATCAATGTTTTCCTGGAGAAGTTCCATTTCAATCAGTAAATTTCGCACCGACATCGCTCTATAGAACCCCATACGCTTAGCTTCTGAAAAGCCCGCGGGGACTTCAACGGTAATACTTGCCTTCCCTGCTTCGGCAATGGGCTTCAATACCTCGAGCAAGCGGTCGTGTTCTGCAGGCATAAATTCAATGGACTCTCCCATGAACCGTACAATAATTTCTGTCTCACTAGCCAAGGTCTTATCCAGGCCATTCTGCGGTATCGCCAAAGGGGAGGTACCCTCCACAGTTTCAACGACACCACCTGCTTGAGCAGACTCTGGGACCTTCTTTGCAAGCTCCATTTTCAAACGCAGAACTTCACGCCTTAACGCAATATTTTCCTGAACTGGGTCAGTTGTGCCCGAAGGAATAGCTTCCGGATCCTCTAGGGGAGAAACCACCGGTGGATTTTCTGGTTTAGTCGGGCTGGAACGCCCTAGTTCGAGAGCAAACATGAAGACAGCGACCATCAAAATCGTCAAGAGGAAGAGGAGGTTAAGGATCAGGTTGGTCGTAGCGTCTACATAGCCGGGCCAGAAAATATCTGAGCCATCGTTATCTTCATGACGTGATGCCATATTGATTATCCACCCTTAGTTACGCACTTGAGTTTCACTTAACCCATTGTTTCAACTGCAGCTATCTCCAAGTGGCGCCGATGTTATTTTGCTTTGCGCGACAAAGTGACGAACGAGGTTAACTGTTAGAACCTTTACACAAAAGACTTTGATATCAGTTAAAGTTGGTTTCATTCACCCTGAGAAGACCTTCTTTCAGACTTCGCCCACGGAGTGCCGAGTGTCAGTCGAGCCAACTGCGCCACCGTGTTCATCTCAAGAGTATGCAAGCTGACCAAGCGGGCACGAACCTGGTAGTGCTGGTTGTAGACATCCAGAAGATCCAGTAGAGACTGGTTTCCGGAAAGCATCCTTTTTGACATGGCTTCTGACGCAATGGAGATCGACTCCAACTCCTGGTACCCGGACTTAATCCGATCCCTCGTTGATGTAAGAGCAGCATAATTGGCTGAAAGGGCTTGCACAACGCTACGACGCTGATCGTCCAGACGGTACTGCAACTCTTTGTGTCGCGCTACTTTTTCAAGATGAAAATTGTAGTCGTTTCCGCCGCTGAAAAGCTCCCAGTTCAACACCAGCATGAGGCGCTTGTCTCTCTGGTCGTCTTCACTGGGAGCACCACCTGCGCCACGGGAATAGGTGTCCGTGTACTCGGCGTCAACACGGGGCAGATAGCGGCCCTTTGCTGAGTGCTGGTCAATTTTTGCAGCCTCAAGTTCAGCGGTGAGCGCAGCAATATCAGGGTTGTGTTTCATAGCAACAGCAACAGCTTCATCAAAGGATTCCGGCAGCAACGAGGCGCCAACGTCCTCAACGACCGGGAGCCGAACCTTCTCAGGGACAAGGTTGGTCAGCCGAACAAATTCAGACCCCGCCGCAGCATGGGCAGACTCAAGCTCCAATCGGGAGGACACAGTCGCCTGACTGCGCGCGAGTACACGGGTCATGTCAGAAACGCTGGCTGCTCCAGCTTCGGATCTTTTTTCGATATAGGTCAGTAGCTCGTCAAGCTGTTTTTCAAAGTCGCGCGTCACATCAGCCTGCAAACGACTGGAGACCAGAGAAAGGTAGGAGCTGACAGTGGAGAGATAGGCATCGCCGTCATTGCCCCGATAACCCTCGTCGCGAGCCTGTTCTTTGACCTTGCGACGTTGCCAATCCAGAAAGATGGGAAGATCAAACAAAGGCTGACGAATGGTAAGCGCAGTATCAGTCCGAATGTGCTTATCAGAGTCGATAAGTTCCCCGGTTGTTTCATCCACGACAACGGAAGGCTCAGAGGTCTCATAACCACGATTTGCCCGAAGTGTAACGGAAGGCAGCATTTGGGCGAGAGCCTGCCCGGTTTGCGCTTCCGCCTGTTCAACACGCGCCAAAGCAGCAAGACTTTCGCGACTAAAACTTCGACCGGCGCTGATCGACTCCTGAAGGTCTGTTTCTCCGACCTGGTTGGCGAATTCATCTTCCAACACTTGATTGATCGCCATGCTTTTCACAAACTGCCCTTCGGCGTCTGCGAGGACTGAAATTTCAGACCGACCAACCAACCCCGCCAAGCTTCGCTCCCCCGGCACATTCAAACCATCTGCAACCGGCCTGGAGTCTTCAACACTTTGTGCTGAAGAAGAGATCTCTGGGATAGTGCTTGATTGAGAAGAATCTTTTGGAGCTGAAGACTCGCCAGAGTCTTCTCGAACAGTAGGTACTTCCAGATCAGCAGTCTTTTCAACATTCTCAGGCTCGACGAATACAGATTCTTGTGTGCGGAGATCCTGAGCTGTTTGACCGGCACCGGCCACCGGCACCGACGGGGTTTCAACCGAAGCAGGAACGGCATTGAGCAAAACTGCCGGGGCAGCCTCGGGTTCATTCTGTTCTGAGGCCTGCGATTTATCGGTATTCACCGCACGAGCGGGCTCTGTTTCACCGAGCGGCGCCAGTTCCTCCATTTCTGAAGAGGCCTCTTTTTGAGATGACGACACAAAACGACTGATTTCAAGCTCAGCCAAAAGCTCGCGACCAGCAGAGGTTCGCTCCATACCCAGCAGAGCAGCGCCTATCCGTTTCCTGAGTTCACCATCCGCACCTGGATGGGCAGCCAACTCGCCGTAAGGCAAAGCCGATGAAGGACTTGAGCTTTGAGCCAGACGAAAGACTTCACCAACAGGTAGTTTATCGAGGAATGTTTTACTGAGCCATGCCGCGTCGACTTCCCTGAATCGAGTCAACCAGCTATACAGCTGAGCTTCCGTATCGAAGCTGCGCATCTTGATAGGTACGGACAGCTGGGCTTGAAGATAACGACCGATTTTCTCCTCGGCTTTTGAAGATTGAACCAGAGCACCATCATCGGCGACAAAACCGATCAAAACCTGCCCGGCCCCATCAGTCTTTCGAAGTGGTGAAGACGCCTTTGAACTGGAGTTTGCTGGTGCAAGTTTTTCTTGCTCCAAAAGCTCAACTGATTGAGCTTTTGGTCTGCTGACAACCTGCTCTGCTTGCCCAGCAGAAGTCACCGGCATCGACGGGGTTTCTGCCAATGCAGGAACAGGACTGGACAAAAGTGGCGGTGAAACGTCAGAACTCTTCGATTCCGAGAGGTGCGATGCATTGTCGCTTATCGCGAGATAGTCGCCAGAATCGTCCCGCTGCACGGTCTCTTTTCGCTCTGGAGACGGTTGCCGAT
Source organism: Deltaproteobacteria bacterium IMCC39524 (assembly GCA_029667085.1). Lineage (NCBI taxonomy): Bacteria > Deltaproteobacteria > Deltaproteobacteria bacterium IMCC39524. The sequence goes on along the minus strand of JARUHJ010000002.1, from coordinate 165,091 downwards.
GAGGTGGTGGAACAAAACGACTGACCTCAAGCTCGGCCAACAACTGGCGCCCCGGGGCGGTTTGCTCCATGCTCAGCAGAGCACCACTTATCTGCTTGCGAAGATCATCTTCAACCCCTGGACGAGCGACGAGTTCTCCGTAAGGAAACACTGAAGAAGGACTTGGATTCTCTGCTAGGGAAAAAATTTCTCCAACGGGGAGTTCATCGAGGAATTGCTTGCTGAACCAGGCAGCATCAACCTCTCTGAAACGAATTAACCAGTCATATAACTGATCTTCCGTGCAAAAGTTGCGCACCTGAACGGGGATTGAGAGGTGTTCTTGCAGGTAGAAACTGAATTTCTGCATATTTTTTGATGGCGATAAATTATCGCAATCATCCACAATAAAACCGATCGAGACACGTTCGGAATCAATGGTGTCCCGAGATGGGGGAGAAGCAATTAACACGTCGGGTGCTCTTGAAGAGCTCGCTGGCTCTAAAGGCTCGACAAAATCTTCTGCAGCAGGGGAGCGAACCAGAGCATTAAGCTCCACGTCGTCCTCGGACTCGAGGACTCGAGATTCTGGCGTGCGCCCGGTCTGCGTTGCGCGACCGGCAACAAACACCGACATCGGTATGCCTTTGACTTCATCAAGGGGGGAACCAGGCTCTCCCGCCGGCACAACCGCCTCTGCCACCTTCGAGGGCATTCTTTGAGATGACGCAACAAAATGTTCAATTTCAAGTCGAGCCAACAACTCCCGCCCCGAAGATGTTTGATCCATACTCAAAAAGACATCACTGATCCGTTGACGGAGTTCACCATCAAAGCCGGGGTGAGCGACGAGCTCTCCCGAGGGGAAAAGACCAGAAGGCCTTGGGCTTTGAGCCAGAGAGGAAACGTCTCCGACAGGGAGACTCTTGAGGAAATCCTCACTGAGCCAGGCGACATCAACCTCTCTAAAACGCGACAACCAGTTGTATAGCTGGTCATCGCTTCCAAAAGTACGCATCTTGACCGGCAGGGATAACTGCTCTTGCAGATAAAAACCAACGGCCTCCAAATCTTTTGAAAACTCCGGAAGCTCACCCACCCCCAGGACAAAACCCATCACAATCCCCGTTGGTGTCGTGAGGGGACTGACGAAAGACTCAGACCGACTCGAAGATGCACGGGTTGATGATGTCGAATCATCGGTGCCCAACTGCACTTCGGCAGCAGAGGTCGAAACAAATGAAGACGCAACAAATTGCAGAGTCAAAAGGAGTGAACAGCAAACACACCACCTGAGACTAGCAAGCACAACCCTGCTCCTTGCAATCAGAAAAATTTCCTTGCAGTTCCAAATCATAAACGTCAGCTTTTCGATGTAATGAAAGGTAAAAGGAGGATTCACACAGGATAGATGTTTGTTTCGCTTTAGCATCAAAGCGATAAGAAGCGTCTTCCCCCAAAGAACAATTTACGCCCTTTCCCTGCAAAGGGCACAATAACGCGGTAAAATATCACAGTTTAGCAACAGTGAAAAGACCATTATTGTCCCTCTAAGTATAGGGTGCTCCGCTGAACTCATGCCCTCAAAGGAGCGCCATGTCCTCCATTTAATCATCCTTGACCTTGAAAAGGCTTAAAAGTACCCCAGAATATTGCTGTGACCACGTTGATGCAATCATCAGGCCCAGTTTGCACAGGTCATCACCACCTTGCCCCATCCTTACGGCAGAGGGACTTCGTCAATCACTTTTGTGAATATTAGTTGAAAGTTGGAACGCAATTTGTTACACAAACTACAGGGAAACATAACCAACAGATGACGCATCAAAAGGTCATGAAATAATGCTGCCAGCCGAACAACATAAAGCCTACTGCGATTTCTACGACACGGTTCGCAACGAAAAGCAGCTCGATTCTCGCACCACAGCGATGATAGGGTTGGCTGCCGCCATGGCCCGGGAATGCCAGCCATGAGTCGAATACTACCTTGGCGTGGCCAGGGAACAGAAGATTACAGACGAAGAAATCGGCGCCATCCAGGGGATCGTCATGGCTGTTGCCGCCGGCAAGATCAACGTCATGATGCGCGACATCCCCCCTCCTTCCCAAGACTGAAACAGACCCGTAAATTCTGCGACGTAAAACATCTGGAGGTGACCCATGCCTGATCGCCGCGCACTCTTGCGCACTCTGCCTGCAATCGATAGGCTGCTGGGGTCCAGAATCCTCTCCAAGCTTGAGGAAACTCAACCCCACCTTCTGATTCTTGAGGCCGCCCAGCAGGTTGTCGACGACCTGCGCCAACAGCTTCTTGACCAAAAGGCCCCCCTGCCCGACCTGGACATTGAGGCCGTTGCCGAACGGGTCGCCGTTCGGGTCGCGTTGATGGCCAAGCCCTCTTTACGCAAGGTCATCAATGTTACCGGCACGCTTCTGCACACCAACCTCGGTCGGGCGCCGCTCTGCAACGAAGCGCTGCAGGCAATCAAAGAGGTTGCCCAGGGGTATTCCAACCTTGAGTATGATCTCGATGCAGGCCAACGCGGCAAACGCTTCACCCATGTTGAAGAACTGATCTGCAAGCTGACCGGTGGCGAAGCAGCGACGGTGGTCAACAACAACGCCGGCGCGGTCATGCTCGCCCTGGCAGCCCTGTCCGGTGGCAAGAGTGCCATCGTCTCACGTGGCGAGCTGATCGAGATCGGCGGCTCTTTCCGTATCCCGGACATTATGGCGGCCAGTGGTGTCGAACTGGTTGAAGTGGGCACCACCAACAAGACTCATCTCAAGGATTACGCTGACGCCATCAACAAAGAGACGGCGCTTATTCTCAAGGTCCACACCAGCAACTACCGGATCCTGGGCTTCACCGAAGCGGTCAGCGGCGAAGAGCTGGCTGAACTTGCTCATCAACAAAACATTCCGGTCCTCGAAGATCTCGGTAGCGGCCTGTTGATGGACCTGACCCCTTATGGACTGCCACGCGAGCCAACGGTACGGGAAGCACTGGGAACCGGCATCGACCTGGTCACCTTCAGCGGCGACAAGCTGCTCGGAGGACCCCAGGCAGGGATCATCGTCGGCAATAAAGACGTTATCGACAAGGTCCGCAAGCACCCCATGGCCCGCGCCCTGAGGAGTGACAAGCTGAGCCTGGCGGCCCTCGAAGCGACCCTCAGGCTTTATCTTGATCCCCGGAAAGCTTTGCAGCAAATCCCCACCTTGAGAATGCTGTCATTGCCGGTCGAGGAGTTGCAGTACCGCTGCGAAAACCTCCTGCCCCATCTCTTGACTCATCTTGGCGACAAAGCAGACTGTGGCATCATCGAAACAACGGCAACCGTGGGTGGCGGCGCGCTGCCTCTTGCCGAGCTGCCCGGATGCGTCATCGCTCTGGCGCCAAAGCAAATCTCTCTCAATGAGCTGACAACGCGATTACGCAGTTGTGAGCCGGCTGTTATCGGGCGCATTCAGGACGATCGGTTCCTGATCGACCCCCGGACCCTGAACCAGGAGGATGAAGCCTTGCTTTTGAAGGCCCTGAAGCAGATTTTCTGTTGATGATATTATTCAACACGGAGGCGCGGTGACGCTGAAAACCTTTACCTGAAGTTTCCCTCTGCGTCACCGCACCTCCGCGTTGAATGACTTATTACAGCCCCAGAAACAATTGATACGGACAGACTACTTATGAACGACTCAACCCGCTACCACATCATCGGCACGGCCGGTCACGTTGACCACGGCAAGACGGTCCTGATCAATAAGCTCACCGGCATCAATACCGACCGCCTGAAAGAAGAGCAGGAACGTGGCATCTCCATCGATCTCGGCTTCGCACCCTTCAAACTGGCAGATGGCAGCATGGCCGGGGTCGTTGACGTTCCCGGTCACGAGAAATTCATCCACAACATGCTCTCCGGAATCGGCGGCATCGACCTGGTCCTGCTGGTCGTCGATGTTAATGAAGGGGTCATGCAGCAGACCCGCGAGCATCTGCAGATTTTGCAACTGCTGCAGATCCCACGCGGCATCCTGGTGCTGACCAAGTGTGACCTTGCGGAAGAAGACTGGATCGACATCGTCGAAGAAGAGGTTCGCGAGACTCTCGCCGGAACCTTTCTGGAAAAAGCACCTTGTTGCCGGGTGTCCGCGCTGCAGGGACTGGGGCTTGAAGAGCTTCGACAGACGATTCAGGAGATTCTCAAAGAGTTGCCACCGCGCGATGAAGAGGGTCCGACGCGCCTGCCGATCGATCGGCATTTCACGATCAGCGGCTTCGGTACGGTGGTCACCGGTACGCTCCTCTCAGGAAAAATCAAGGTCGGCGACACGGTTGAAGTCATGCCGCCCGGCGAAACCGTCAGGGTCCGTGAGGTTCAGGTTCACGGTGAAAAAGCAGAGGTGGCCAGAGCCGGTCAGCGTGTGGCACTCAACCTTGCTGGACTGGAACGCAGCAACCTGACCCGAGGTGCCGTGGTGGCAACCCCCGGATTCTTTACCATGACCGAGCGTTTCGATGCCCGGCTCAATCTGCTCAAAGAAGCACCGCGCCCACTCAAGTTTCGCGACCCCGTTCATCTGCATATGGGAACCGCCAAGGTCACCGCCCGCGTGGCGCTGCTTGATCGCGACGAAATGCAGCAGGGCGAAAGCGTGCTCGCTCAATTTCATCTCGACAGCCCCCTGGTCGCCCATCGCCAGGATCGCTTCATCGTTCGTTCCTACTCACCGATGGCGACGATCGGCGGCGGCCAGATCATCGACCCCACACCGGTGAAACATAAACGCTTCCGTGATGGGGTGATGCACGCCCTGAAAGAGCTGGAATCGGGAGAGGGTTCTTTTATTGTCCAGAAACTTGCCGAGCTCGGTTGTGTCAAGCTAAAGGAACTGGAACAGGCCTCGGGCTTGGGCAGGGAGAAGATTACAGCTCTCCTGGAAAGCCTCACCGAAGCCTCGCAAGTCACCAGGATCGGTGACCAATGGGTGACCATGGAAACCGCACGGGCCTGGCAACGCACCCTTCTGGACGCGGTTGACAACTATCACCGGGACAATGCTCTGCAACCCGGCATTCCGCACGCAACCCTCAAATCTGCGTTGCCTGCGAAGGTTGCGCCGAAAGCTTTTGAACAACTCCTTGGCGAACTCGTTGATGAGTCGCAACTGGTACAACGCGGAGAGTGGGTTGCAAGAATCGACTTTACCGCTCAGCCGACCGAAAAGCAGGAGCAGCTGTTACAAAAGCTTGAAAAAGTTTACCTGGATGCCGGCGTTGAGGCCAAAGGCCGCGTCGATATGCTGGCTCTGGCAGGAGTTCCCGATACACAGGTGGAATCATTACTCGCGTTCCTTTTTGCCAACGGCGTCCTGATTCGCCTCAACGATGATTCATTCCTGCACAAGGCGGCCTACCAGAAAGCGCTCACCTCTCTGGTCAATCATTTCGGTTCAAAAGAGACCCTGACCCTGGGCGAGTTCCGCGACCTGATCGGCAGCGCCCGCAAACAAACCCAGGCAATTCTGGAACTCTTCGATAGCCTCAAGTACACTATGCGTAAAGGTGACGAACGCGTCGCCTGGCAATTACCTAAATAACGGAACGCGGTACGAGGTACGCGGAGCGCGGAAAGCTTTTCTCGTCCCGCGGACCACGTCCCTCGTCCCAAGTTTGGAGCGAACACAATGAGCGTAAAACTGTCTCACCTGTCCAAAACCAGCGGTTGAGCCGCCAAGATGGCCCCCGGGCCATTGGCGCAGGTGCTGCGCCAGCTACCAACGGTTGAAGACAAGAACTTCCTCACCGCGTCGATTCCCTTTGCGGATGCAGGTGTTTATCAAATCGCGCCGGACTGTGCCCTGGTGCAATCGGTCGACTTCTTCACCCCGATCGTCGACGATCCGCGCATTTTTGGGCGCATTGCTGCGGCCAATGCCCTCTCCGACATCTATGCCATGGGCGGAAAGCCTCTCACGGTGCTGAACCTGGTCGGTTTCCCGGCCTGCCTTGAAGAGGACGTCCTGGTCGAAATCCTTAAAGGGGGAGCAGAGAAGGTGCACGAAGCCGGAGCGATTGTTGTCGGCGGCCACACTGTTGAGGATGACGAGCCGAAATTCGGGCTGGCCGTAACCGGCCTGGTTGATCCGAAGAACCTGATTACCACGGCCGGAGCAAAAGCTGGAGACGTTCTAGTGCTGACCAAACCTCTCGGAGTCGGTATTCTGGCAACAGCATTAAAAGGCGAGGTCATCAAGGAAGAGCAGATGAAAGAGGCCATTCAAGGCATGGAGACCTTGAACCGCGCGGCTTCGGAAGTCATGCTCAAGGTGGGTGTAAATGCCTGCACCGACATTACCGGCTTCGGCTTACTCGGTCACGCTCAGGAGTTGGCAGACGCCAGCCAGGTCGGCCTCGAAATCGAAGCCTCTGCTTTGCACGTTTATCCCCAAGTTATAGATCTTGCTGAAATCGGCCTGGTGCCGGTCGGCAGTTATCGTAATCGAGAGCATTATATGCCAAGCGTGGTCAATCGTGAACGGGTCGCTCCTGTGATCGTGGACATTCTCGCCGATCCGCAGACCTCTGGCGGCCTGATGATCTGTGTAGCGGAAGACAAGTTATCGCAGCTTAAGGTTCAACTTGAGGCGGCTGGCTGTAATGCGATCCATATTGGTCGGGTTGTCGGGGATCATCCGGGGATGTTGACTATAAAATAACGACCCTATAAACCAATGACATTTAACGCACCAAAATTAGGCGCTTTAGGCGAAGGCGCGAAGGGGTAGAGAAAGCCCGCAAAGAAAACCACTTCAAAAAGCAAGAACAATGACCCTTTGCGTCTTTGCGTTGGTCTTTTAAAGATCCCCTGTGAGTTTCTGCAACGTGAACAGCTTCGGGTTGAGATCTTTGACGCAAGCAACAATCTTTTTCAGCCCCTCTTCGTCAACACCTGTTTCCTCGTCTTTGCCCTGAAACCAGTCATAACCTTTCGGCAATTCTGAATAAGTCCCATCCCGCAGCAGAGTCACATCAACCATCTCATTGATTCGCCCGGTCGCTTCCCAGGGATCGCGGTAATCATACTGGCGGGCAACAACATGCAGCATCAGGCCATTTGCAAAAGCCCCCTTGGCCTCGAAGGAAAATTCACGCGGGGCACTGTAGCTGTCTGTGCGTCCACCACGCGACATCACCCTGGCGCCGGCGCTCTCTAAAAGTTCTTTGATCGATTCCTCGGTCATCGGTTTTGGCTGATTCATTTTTGCATCCTCACATTTTAACCACAGAGGTCACGAAGCCCACGAAGCTAAATCCCTTCGTGAACTTCGCGCTCTTCGTGGTTAACCATCAAAGAGACACCGCCCCCAAGTTTCACGTTCTCAGTATCGCGTCCCGTTAACGCTCAGAACTGAGTCTTAACTCCACCCCCCACGAAACCGGCTTCTGCCCATCAGGTGTCAACACCCACAAGGTTGGAAATTCCATCTCCTCGGGCGCTGGGCCATAGCCGTCTGTCAGGTAGATCACAGCCGCCGGCAATGGATGCATCTCTTTCGCATAATCAAAAACCGGGCGCAGGTCGGTAAAACCACCACCGTGGAAAACTTCTGCGGTCATCTGGATGCTGCGGAACTGATCGATACGGCGGATTCGGCTATGGGCATAGAGAACCGTGATGTGACTGTCACGCCCCCGTGCAATCTGCAGGAGTTCCCTGGCGAAAGTCTCTCGCAGAGGCCCCTCATCGGTCGATTCGCTGACATCAATAGCAACCAACAGCTTCAATTGCCGGCGTTTGCGAACCCCCGGCGTGTTGTGTTGGAAACGCCGATGCTGACGCTGCCAGCTGCTCTGTCGACCGATACGACCGGCCGTGCCGATAAACTGACGCAAGATCTGCTGCCACGGAATTTCCGGTGGCGCCAACCAGCCCTCAATCAGGCCAGTGATGTCTTCGGGGACTTCGCCATGAGCCTTGCGATGAGCCTCACGCACCAGATCGCGAACCACCTGTTCGGCAAGACGCTCGGGAGTGCTGTCGGCCTCGTTCCATAAGCTGTGATCATCGACGGGCGTCGAAGAACTCTGGTCCGCATCTGATTGGCCACTCTCATCATCTTGACCGAAGGCTTCCAGGCTGGCATTGCCAAGACCTTCCCCTTCCAGGTTACCTATATCAAAGGGCCTGGTCAGCAAGCGAGCGTACTCTTCTGCAGCGAGGCCTGTCTCCAGCTTGAATCTCTCAGGCCTCGGAGCGGCCTCAGGCATATTGGCGATGGAAGGATTGATTGCCAGATCCGTAGCCACATCCCAGGTCAGGCGATGGACACCGCGACCACGAACCGGGTGCAGGTGCAACAGATGCTTGATGCCATGTTCAAGCAGGGCCACCTGTTCGTCGGCAGAGTAAGCAGCAAGGGTTTCGGGATCAACGGAGAGGATGGGGGTGCCATGACTGATAGTCACGCCCAGGCCACATTGATCTTGCACAACTCGTCGCCGAAACCCCAGAAGGAGATGACCGTAAAAAGGTTTCTGCTTAAGCAGACGGACAACAGCATTTTCGAGAACCCGAGGAGGGCTGTCTGGGAGGGGTTGCCTGTCCGGAAAACTGATCAGTTCAGCGCTCATCACTCATGAACCATAATTGCACACGGCACCTGATTTCATGCCGTTCCATAAGATTTAAAGATTTTCCACGAGCCACGGACCGCGCCCCACGCACCGTTTTCCTAAGACGCCTCGCAGCTGATGCATTCAATGGTTTCAAGGATCACGGCATCGTAATCGTCTTTGCAGAGGATCTCGGCCACTTGGGGATTTTTCAGCAACGCCTTGACCAGACCAAACTTCAAATCACGCGGTAGCGCATCGATGTAAGCGACCAGGTTCTGTTCCTGGCCCAGGGTCAGCCCCGCGTCAACTTCGAGAGTCGTCACCAGATCATTGAGTGTGACCGCCTGCAGGTCATCACGTTGTTGCTTCACCTGGACTTCGACGTCACTCCAGCTATCAAGAACCTGCCGGGCGGTTACCGGACGTTCCTTCTGCTCACGGGACCAACGCAAAAAGCTCACCGCGGCTTCCTGACCCACAATTCCCGCATAAATCTCCATCTCCAAATCTGCCGGGAAACGACAGCATCGGCGCAGCGTGCTGACCATCTCCCAGGCTCGTTCGGTTGGTTCCATCTGCATATCGATGGCCGCACCGGGCTTTGCCAGAAGATTCGGGTAGGCTGAGAGGAATTGCTGGACCGCTTCATCGAACTGCTGTTCTTTAGCGTAGCGGGCCCAACAGTTGTAATCGGTTTCAACGTAAATCATCACCATGCGATCAAGCAGGGCTCGATCCAGAGTCGCTACCTGGTAGGTGCCGTCCGGCGGATTGATGGACACCACGACCTTATGCTTTTGATCCAGTACGTGAGTGTGCAAGCGACGCTGCTCACCTTTAACAGGAGGTTCCACAAACTGGAAGATCGCTTGCAGGGTGTCTTCCTGCTGGGCACGATTCAGCTCATCACAATGCACAATGGTTGCGGGGGCGCCAGAGACTGGCCACCACGATGGTTGCGACCAGTGCATGACTTTTTCTTCGCGGTAGGGGATGCCAACCAGGTCGCCGACCTCCATCTGGCCAAGACGCAAGGCAACATAATCACGACCTATTTCACGGCAGACTTGGGTAATACCGGCACTCTTGCCGACCCCGCGATGACCAACAACGCAAGGGGTCAAATTCGTTTTGGTCAGGATTTCGGCCAAAACGTCTTTCATCTGAGAGATATTCATAACAACCTCAGCTTGGTAGTGGCTATCACAGAAAAAAAGCTCAGGGCGCCCATTTGAGTCTCGGCAAACGTTCTCCCACTTGCCATTAAACACCCTTTTAGTAATATTTAAGCAAGATAACCTAAAGAGGATGAGAAAGTCCATAACGACCCGCTCTTCCCATAATTTCCTCTGGGCGCAGCCGGTTTGGCAAGAGGATCGCTAGACCGGGCGCAATAACCTGATATTCTAAAAATCATAAGATTAAATGAATATTTTTCACCAGGGGGCTTAAATGACACAGGATAAAAATTACCGCCCGACCTTCTACCTGACCATCAATGCGCTTTTTATTGCCGTCATAATCTTTATTGGAGGGATTCTTGCCTGGCACAACTACAGCGATACAAAAAAAATAATTTTGAGCGAAGTTGAGCAGGAGTATGACCACACCCTGGTTTCTCTTGCCAAAGATTTTCAACACACCTACAAACCTGTGTTCGATACGGTCAGCTTGCTTTCCATGACGCCTATCATGGATGCGCTAACCCTTGACGAGAGATTGCAGCAGTTGCCTTTGATGACTACGGCTATGAGCAACCGCGCGGAGGTCGCCGGGCTGCAGGTCGGCTATGAAAATGGTGACTATTTCATTGTCCGCCCAACACCATCCCGTCGGCTCCGCAGCCTTTTTGATGCGCCGGACAACACGGCATTTACGGTTGATAACATTACGACGGATTCTGCAACCGGGCAAAGATTTCTGGAAAGACTTTTTTTTGATGAGTCAATGGCGCAATTATGGCGTAAAGCTCCCGAAGTCACGGAGTATGACCCCAGACTGAGGCCTTGGTACCTTCAGGCCGTCAAAACAGATCGCGTCGCCGCTGTAGCGCCCTACCTGTTTTATTTTCTCAAAGAAATTGGCACAACCGTTTTCTATGCCCCCGCCGGCAAAAAGACGGTTATTGCCGCAGATGTCACCTTACAGCAACTTTCTGCGACCCTGGCAGAATACCTGCCTACGCCAGGCTCCGAGATCGCTCTGCTGAGCGCCGATGGCTACGTGCTGGGTTATAACCAGCCTGAAAAAAACATTATCATTCAAGACGATGAACAGTTCAAAATTGCCAAACTTGATGAATTGGGCAGTCGTGTTTTTACTTTCGTAAATACCAACAAGCTGCTGCAACCGGGGCCACTGAGCTTCTCAGACGAAGGCAGAGACTGGCATGGCTCTGTTCGCACGTTCAATGTCAGTGGTGTCGAGGGAAAAGACCTGACCTTGGTGATGCTCTCCCCGCGTGATGAGCTGTTAGCCGATGTCAACAGGAGGGTTAAAATCTCCCTTCTTATTACCCTCGCAATTTTACTCGTTTCTATTCCACTGGTCTCAGTTGTCGCCAGGATGATTTCACAGGCTTTAAACAAGCTCGCTGAAGAAGCCGTCCTGATCAGTCGATTTGATTTCAACAGGCCGCTGCCTCTGCGGTCGAAGATCAAGGAGGTCGACGAACTGGCTCGTTCGATGGAGATGATGAAAAGTACCATCAGCAGGTTTCTTGCCTTGATTAAATCGCTGGCCAGCGAGCAGAATTTTCAAGCCATGCTCGAACAAATTACCGAAGAAACATTGCATGTCAGTGAAGCCGATGGCGTCTTGACCTGGCTGGTTGATGACGCCACCAATGCATTGACACCCGTCGCCTTTTATGACCAGGGAAAGGGAAAAGCGGACCTCACAGGCCTGCCGTCATACGCTGTTGATGGCGAGCAGCCCCTGGCGGAAGCCGCCAGGCAAGGCAATGTCAGTCAATGGAATCTTCGCAAGATCGACCATGGCGACTTGAGCGTCCTTTTTAAAGTCCTTGATGTTGAGACGCTGGCGGTCACCGCTTTTCCTCTCTGCAACCGTAAGAACGAGGTGATTGGTCTGCTCTGCCAGCTGAACAAAGCGACGGATGAGAGTCTGAAAAGTGAAGCGGCCGTTGGTCGCATGGATTTTGTGCGCACCTTCTCCGGCTTTGCCTCGGTTTCACTGGAAAGCAGACATTTGTTGGAGATGCAGAAGCGCTTGCTCGACTCATTTATACTCCTGCTTGCCGGAGCGATAGACGCAAAGTCACCTTATACGGGTGGCCACTGCCAGCGGGTTCCCGTTCTGGTCAAGATGCTGGCAAAGGCTGCCTGCCATGACAAGGGCTTTTTCAAGGACTTCCAGCTTGATGAAGATGGCTGGGAGGCTCTGCACCTCGCCGGCTGGCTGCATGACTGCGGTAAGGTGACCACGCCCGAGTACGTTGTCGACAAGGCAACCAAGCTTGAAACGATCTACGACCGCATTCACGAAGTGCGAACCCGTTTTGAAGTCCTGAAAAGAGATATGCAGATCAAGTACTGGGAACAGGTCGCTGACGGCGCTGACAGGAAGTCCTTGCGGGAAGAACTGGACCAGGAACTTAGTCAGCTTGATGAAGAGTTCACCTTTGTCGCGGGTTGCAATCTCGGCGACGAGATGGTCACCCCAGAACAGGTTGAGCGCCTGGAGCAAATCGCCAAGAGGACCTGGACGCGGACACTTGACGACCGTGTGGGTATCTCCTGGGAGGAGGAGAAGCGCAAGGACAGGTTGCCACGAGCGCCGCTCCCGGTTGAGGAATACCTGCTTGCCGACAGAATTGACCATCTGATCGAACGCACGGAAAACGAAAAGATGCCCGAGGACAATCCCTGGGGATTCAAGATGAAGGTCCCCGAGTACCGTTATAACCAGGGAGAGCTATACAATCTCAAGGTCGAACGGGGAACGCTGACTCCCGAAGAGCGTTACAAGATTGGCGATCATGTCGTGCAGACAATCATGATGCTGGAAAAGCTCCCCTATCCGAAACATCTCAAGGAGGTTCCGGCGATCGCAGGAAGCCATCACGAGACAATGCTTGGTCAGGGCTATCCGAAGAAATTAAGCAAAGAGGAGATGTCTCTGCCAGCCAGGATGATGGCTGTCGCCGATATTTTTGAAGCCCTGACTGCATCGGACCGGCCCTATAAAAAGCCCAAGAAACTGAGCGATGCAATCCGCGTCATGAGTTTCTTTAAAAAAGACCAGCACATCGATGGTGATCTGTTTGATCTGTTTTTAAGGAGTGGCATCTATCTGGAATATGCACAGGAATATCTTGCCCCCGACCAGATTGACGAGGTGGATATCGAGAGTTATCTAGCTTAAGACACCAGACCCCGGGAGAGCATGAACACAGCCGCTTATTGCATGTTCATATCAGATGCGCCTGCGAAGAACATGACACCCCAATCCTCACCCTGCCCGTAACTGATGGTCAGCTTGCCTGCAGCCCAGGAAAAGTGTCCCACTCGTGAGAGAAGTTCAAGAAATCGTTGCTCTGCTGCAGAAAGCACCGGGTCTGCGCAGGCCCTGCGGGTGGAACCCACAGCTGTAACCGTGATGTCGCCGGGCCTCTCACCGCTGGCGACATTGGCAAAATAATTATTGCAGCCGGAAGAACCGATCAATCGACCGCCTTTGTAGCTCAAGGTTATGTTGATAGCGGAAGCAACCGGTTCCTCATTACGCCAACGCGTCAGGCGCCAAAGCTGGCCTTGCAAAAGCTCGGGAGACAGACGTTCAGCCGCCCGCTCAAGAGGTTGCTCTTCCAGACGCTGCCCGTCAAAGGTCCAGATTCGCGTCAGCGCATCACCAGGGCAGCACATTCCATCATCGGGGCCGGCCTGAATCAGGTCAATATGGATGCGGTTACCCTTGAGATAAAAGTCACGAATCCGGACCCGGTCTCCAACGGACAATGTTGCCAGGTTATTCGGCATGTCCTCGTACTTCTTCATGATGGCCAGGTATAAAAAATCTCCGGTGCCGCCGGGGGCATAATTGATCAGGACCGCTGTTTCTGGGCTGCCATCCAAATCGAGATCTCCGCTGAGGTAAAGATCCTCAACCATCTGTGCCTGGGGCAGAGTGGCGCCTCCAGCGACATACGGCTCGCCTTCCCAGCGGCCATTTTGCAGGGTTATCTCGGCGGCAAGACCTTCAAAGCCGCGGTAATTGGCGTTACGCAAAGCTTTTAAAGAGAGGGTCTCCCCGGGCAAGGCTGTGGTTGCGCCACCGTGAGGGAGACAGAGTAGCCGGGTGCCGAACCAGTCAACCGTGGCCTCACCCTGATGTGACCAGAATTCAACGCCCGGTGCGGCATAGCGTGCGCCGCTGCCGCTGTGTTGAATAAAGGCGATGACCTGATCATTGCCCCAGGTCAGGACAGCACTGGGCGGAATCGTCTGGTTATAAAATACGGTCGTGAACGGTATGCTCTGTTGCTGGTTGCAGATCAGGGTCGTGTAATTGGGAGACATCAGCAGACCACCTGTAATCTGCAATTCGACGATACGTGTCTGGTAGCTAACTTCAACACAGCCCCTTACGTCCTCGGCCTTCCAGCAATCGTTTCGACCCTTGATCCAGCCTCGCTGCATCGCTCGTGTCTTGGCATGCTCATCCGTCGGCAGGCGTTTCATTGCGGACTCGTAAACCTCGGCCAGGTTTTGATCCAGCTTAGCCAACGGTTGGTCGCGACAGATCAGTTGTTCCACTTCGCCGGCGGCTTTGCTGCAGTCGAAGGACGGTGAGGCAAGAATCAGGCTGGTTGCGGATAAAACAAATGTGACTGTCATTAGGAAGATTCGGGTATTCATGTTCATTGACTCTGCCGTGCGGCTGCAAAAACAGTCGTTTATTTTTCTTTCTCGCCGCCAAACCATCGACTGCCGAGCTCTTGCCTGGTCGCTTCGCGTACTTCGTTGGGGTACTCTGGTGACATGAAAAAAACACCTTCCAGTTCGGCGGAACTTAAACCGCGGAGATGGGATGGCAGGTTGGTCCGCAGTAACAGGACGATGTCACTGCTGGCCCAGGGGTGACGATACCAGTAGTGATGACCGATAATATCAAAGCCTCTCCCTTCCTGGTTGAGCGACAGGTCAATCACCTCGAAGTTTTCGACCCCCAAAGACTCAACCACGGCTAGTTCTTCCGTCAATGCCGATTCTTCGCCGATGCGAACCCCGCCATCCATATATTTTTCCGCGGCCAGCAAGGCCGGGTCATGATCGGAGACTGTGACGACGACCTGCTTAGCAAGAGCACTGACTGATGGGAGTCGTTCCTGGAAGGTGTGCAAGGGAACATCGGCGGCCGCAAAGATTACAGAGCCAAGGCGAAACTTCTGTTTAACCGCATCCTGGTCGAGAGAGTTGTATGAAGTACGTAACTCATGCAGGGCTTTTGAAGCGACGCGAGCTCCGGCGCTATAGGAGAGCAGGTTGATATGTTTTGCTGTCGTATGCTCGGCGAGAAACTCCAGCAGCGCGCGCAGGGCCTGGCTGGAATCCCGGGCGCGAGTCACGTCGACCCCGAACAGGTAGTAAAGGATGTTCTGATGGGACGGCCAGGAGAATGCAACGCCAACAAAATCCCGCCCGGTGAAATGGTCGATTTCCGCCGTCATGGCCACAGAATTCAGAAAGTCGACCTTTGTGCCGTGCACGTAGACCATAATTTCCTTATCTTCCGCTGCGGCCAGTTGCGCATTGATCTCTGTGGCAAACTTTTTCTGTTCCGCAGAGAGAGGTACATTGTCTTTGGCCTGGAAACTTTCCGGCAAGGTCGCTAGTTCTTCAAAGCTCTCCAGAGTGATGTGAACGGGAGACTCCCGTTGCTTTGAAGTCGAGGCGAGATACAGGTCTGACCAGCTAAAGTTCTCATCTCCAAAGCGCAGCACAGAATGACCCAGATGGAGTCTTTGCCCCTTATCGTTGCCGTAGGGGAGCCCTCCTGTCTCGATTTGTTGCGGCTTCCGGTTGGTCACATAGAACACGGACAGGGCCGTCTCATGCTGCGTTTCATCAAGATGGGCAAAGGGATCAACCGCAGCCTCATGGTAGATCGCAGGGGTCTCCATCAGAACAAACTGCGGGGGCGCACTGCAACCAGCGTAGAGGGAAATTGGCAGCAGCATTGAAATGAAATATGAAAACAGCCTGGAGGGCCTTGTTGTCATCGAAATCACCACTGGGAAAAGTTAAGTGTTTATCAACTAGCTTACACGATAAACTCTCAGAGACAATTGTGTCACCGGGCCGATCCAAGGCGTTTTCTGCTTATGCTCTGCTTACTGGCGTTTGAATGTCCCGTTCTTCAAATAATGGACAACTTGAGCGATCACGTCATCATTCTTCATCATAAACGGGTGAGTGACTTTCATTTCAATATGGTCATTCATCCCCTCCAGCTTGGTCCTTTCGACAGAAACCTTGCCGTCGTCAGTGCTCGGTATGATCCATGACAAAATCCAGTTTATGCTTTTCGTACCGGCAACAATACCAACATCAAACTCAGCTTTGCCGAGTTGGTTTGGAATACTCAGCTCTCCTGTGCCGAGCTGCATCCCGGCATCCCCATTTATGAAATGAAACCCTGGGAAACTTTTCAATTTATCCACGACTTCACTGCCCTGGTTGGGCGGCCCGAGCATGACAACACGTTCAAGGTTTGGAATCTCGTGATTGCTCAGATAGTGTCGAACCAAGATGCCGCCCAGCGAATGCGTGACAAAATTGATCCCTTTATCGTCGGAGCACTGCTCCAGAGCCGGAGCTATCGTTGCTTCAGACAGGATCTCAATAGGGTAATCTCGAGAAGGGTAGTCAACATTTACGGTCTGGAAGTTCTCCTGCCTTAGAGACTCTGCCAGCTTTTCCATTGAGCTGTCGGAACGAGCAAGACCGTGAAGAAGGACCGCACATGCAGCATGTGCCTGCAGGGGCATGAGAAGGCACATTATGATGACAAGAAATTTCATATTTTAAATCATTTCAGTGACAGACCTGGCGAGTCGGATCTTGTCGCTCTAGGGTGAGCCGTTGTTGTTCCTCTGGAAATAAGTCCAGATGAGTTTAATCCCCATAATAAGCAGACCAAATCCACCAGCGATCAGGCTCAGACATCCAAGGGGCAGAAAAAAACTCTCATGCAAAACGCCGTCTTTGTCCAGATACTGGTAGAAGGTGCTTTCAAGGAACAGGCTCGTGAATCCCAACACAAGCAGAACCAGGCTTGCCAGGAAAATCTTGAATTTCAAGATCTTCCTCACGACCGGGACTTTTCGACCGGCCGGGACTGTCGGCTTTGGCCCGGCTTTTTTGCTGTGACCCTTACCAGAGATACTCAAGATTCAACCCCGCGCCCCATTCACGGCCATGGCTTTTTCCCCGATTGAGGGGTACTCATGGAGCTCTTTAATACAACAAATGATGGCCATCAGGATTTGACCCTTGGTGCCCTTGCTCGTAGGACAGGGTTCGTGAGAATATTTTTTTCGGTCAAACTGCGTGACTTACAGCAATGCAGGAGGAATTATAGTAATCATGACTCATCATCAATCTCCTCTTCGTCAAAATGATGCTTAAAAATCAAGATAATTAGGCTAACTTACCAGTTGGAAAGATGACGTTCTTCTCAGATGTGAGATCTGAGCGAACTGAAAACTATTCAGGTTCTCAAAATGAAAAACTCAAAGAGCTTATTTAATATAGTCCGGATCACGTATGCCCAAGTCTATAAGTAAAAAACCTGTATTGTCCATTTTGATGGTGTCTTTGTAGAGCATTTCTCTTGCATCATTACTTCGATATACGGCTACTTGCTTATTTTGAATGCCAGGCTCGATTACATTGAACCCATAACTCGTTTGAACGATGTGCCTTCCAGAGGTTACAGGCATTTGAGTGCCTTTGCTCACGACTCCGATGTAGTGCGTTGGTTGTGTTTTAGGCAATAACGCTTGTGAGGTTGCTCCAGGGCTAACTATGCCTGTTACAACCTGCGATGGAACCAACTGCGGTGTTACCCCAGGAGTTGGATGGGGCACTTGATGCGGTAACGGCGTTGATGTTGCTGTTGGCGTCGGTATCGGTTGAGGTGGAACAGGAGCATAGCCTGAAGGCCCTTTAGCATACGTACCCGTTACAATCTGCGATGGAACCAACTGCGGTATTGCCCCAGGAGTTGGATGGGGCACTTGATGCGGCACCGGCGTTGGTGTTGCCGTTGGCGTCGGTATCGGTTGAGGTGGAACAGGAGCATAGCCTGAAGGCCCTTTAGCATACGTACCCGTTACAACCTGCGATGGAACCAACTGCGGTATTTTCCCAGGAGTTGGTTGAGGCACTTGATGCGGCACCGGCGTTGGTGTTGCCGTTGGCGTCGGTATCGGTTGAGGTGGAACAGGAGCATAGCCTGAAGGCCCTTTAGCGTACGTACCCGTTACAACCTGCGATGGAACCAACTGCGGTATTTTCCCAGGTGTTGGTTGAGGCACTTGATGCGGCACCGGCGTTGGTGTTGCTGTTGGCGTTGGTATCGGTTGAGGCGGAACAAGGTAAGCATTGTGATGATCTGGAGTAATTGTTCCAGTGTGTGGGTTGGTTGTTGAAGTGTCTGGTGTTACTCCGGTAGATCCAATCCCTGTCGTGGTCCCGCTGGGGGCCCTTCCGCTGTCTGAGGTGTGACTCTGGCAGTGTGGGTTACCGGTGTGTCTCCCCGTCGTACAAAGTCCTGCGAAGAGCATGCTGTTCATCAATAAGAACAGCAATAGTGCCAAAGGCGCAACTTTTCTCATGGCAAGCTCCTAAAAATAAAAAATCGTATTTATCCAGAAACGATAGTCACTATCCGAACGATCTCTGGCTTCACCAGTATCTGGCCATTTCGTGTCATTATTACCAATTTGTCGCCCCAACATTGCACGGATCACCATAGTGTCGCTCCATGTTTGAGTCAAAGTAAGTCCAACAGATTGAAGTACAATATCATTCTTTATGAAATCGTTATTCCCTTCCCAGCCATCCCAGGGGTCCTTGTGAAGTTTAGTCCAGCCATATGCATAGAAGGCGCTGAGTTGGAGATTCCCTTTCCAGGGGAGATCATAAAAATCATACCTCAGATCTGCATTTAACAGCGCTCCATCATCTCCACCTGCCTGACCCGTTGGATATCCACCCACACTATAAGGGCCCCCAAGATAGAATTTTTGCGAGGTGTCTAGGTTTTTGTTTGCAATTTGGCCTGAAACAGAAATATTGGACGAAAGATTTCCATAGAGATGCTGTAGCCTTGATAATGAAACGTTTAATTTAGCAAAACTCCCGGCTGTTTCAGCCGTCATGTCATCGAAATTTTCATAACCATCATTGCCATCTAAGTCGAGATAGCCAACCGTTAGAGAAGAATCAAAATAGGTGACTCCATTTGAGACAAAATCATCATCATGATCTCCGTGAAGACCGAATACTCCTGTATGCACTACGCGATCTGCTAACTCTCCTGCATCTGACTCATCGGTCATCCTGGTATAGATATAACTCGCTTCACCATGAACGTTGTTATGTCGCGTACGCACAAAGGGATATTTTACATAAACCCGAGCACTAAAAGCATCACCCTCAGCGCCTACATCGCGAAATTCATGATCAAGTTTATACTTATAATAGTCAAAAGATGCGCCGATACGCATATCATTATCTGAAACGGGAACAGCTAGATCAACATAACCAAAATTAGAGTATTCGCCAGTAGTCACAAACCTGAAAACCAACTCCTCACCGTTTTTAGTTGGGCTGTTGAAATACAGTGTTGTCCCAAAACGGTTCTCGCCAGTGTAATAATCACCGAAGTTGTCATAGTCTAAGTTGCCCTGAAAGACATCTTCATCATGAGTTTGCAATAAAAATCCTGCAGCACCAACCTCACGCCCTGGGTACAGGACCCCCCTTGCAGTAATGCCAGGGAGGTCGTTAGCTAAAAGAATGGCACGTTCATAATCCTCTTTTATGATAATTCCCGGCTTTAGGGTGCTCGTTAAAAGTTTTGTGATGATATCGTCTTTGACGCGATCACCACTATTCTCCAGTTCTATACCATCATCTTCCAGATAGCCTTCGTAGACATGTAAAATGACGATTCCTTCGTGAATACTGTGCGGTGGGATGTAGACTTTAGCGGCAAAATAGCCTTGATTTCGATAATATCTCATCAAGGTGTTGGCCGCTTCATGTAGCGCCGATGTGTTAAGCAGGCGATTTGTAAAGGGTTGCATTACATGATGAAGTTCATTTTTACTCAGACGCGTGTTGCCAACAATCTTAAAACCATTGACGTGCAGTTGATGCGTATCATCATAGGTTATTTGGTCTGGAACTGAGATCTCTGTTTCAGGTTGCTTTTTACCTTTGCCAATGTCGCGCAAAGAATCGTCTTTGATTTGGCGATACAGACTTCCAGAGTTTGGCAAGGGCGCGGCAATAGTTTGTGTAGAGATTAAAAACGAAGCGAAAACCCCACACATAACAATGAAATGCATAAAACTTACCTCTCTACTAAAATTTTCAGGAGCCACCAATTTCACTTAGTGGCCAGAGAGCTCTACGAAAACAAAAACACCCCCAAAATATAACCAAAAAAGTATAGAATGCAACCTAGTTGTTAAAAGTCACGACTTCTGAGATGAAAAACGGCTTCTTATTGATAGAGACATTCAGGAAGCTGTTTAATACACAAAACTATGTCCACCAGGGGACGATCCTTGGTGGCCTTCTTATAAGACGTCTGCCTCTAGCCCCTATGTTCCCTGTTTAGCAATATGAGGTCCCGCATTTCACCGGCCTCGGTGAGTAGTCGAACTCGATGTCTTCACTGTCTTTCTTCATCGAGAGTACAGAACCAATGCTGCTGCTCTTTCTAGGTGAGTAATCAAACTCAATAACTTCGCTATTAGTATTCTTGGAAGAAGCAGATGCAAGACCGCTACTGACCGTCATCGGTGAGTAGGCAAACTCAATGCCGTCGTTTCCCATAATATCAATTGAGCCTTTATCCTCTAGATAAACATTAGCTGTCCCATAGCCTCCTGCAATAACTGCTGTAGGGGTTGTTAAGGCAAACAAAGAGATGAGAATACTGAAGAGCAATACCTTGGCAAGATTTTTCATGGCAGAGTCCTTTCCTTTGCGCCCGCATCAAAAATAAAACCGAGCGCACCGTTAGAATTTGTCCTTCGGTAGCTCGGCCATCTGGAAGTGTTTAAGAAGTGAGATCCGCCGCTTTCCGTCCCTGCTTTTCAGCAAGTTTGGTTTTATCGAGACCTTACAACTGTAATTATCTACCTTGGTAGTTCTGGCGTCAAGGGGGGCTGTCTAGCAAGGTCGTCGATACCTGATTTTGTTCTTATATGTCACGACTTATATAATGAATAATGGCCACCTGGGAATGGGTGGCCTTTTTATTGGATTGCAGGGGCAGTAAGAATTTCTCATTTCTGCCAATCTGAGCAACCCAAATCAATACGAGAGGATTAATAGTAAGGAGGGTAACTGGATTCGAGCCGCTCCCCCAGCTCCCGAATCCTTTGGAGTAAAAGTTAGCATATTTCGTCCGATTTAAACACCAAGCTATTTACTTGCTATCTTTTTTTGATGGTGGCAACCGTTGCATTCGGTTGGCCCTTTTGAGGATTCATGACAATTTTGACAATAACTATGCGCCAACAGTTTAGTCATAGAACCACCAAAAGCTTTCAATGCGCTATGGCATGCATGGCAATCATTCAGGCGATCCATGGAATGGACTTCATGGTCAAAAATTACGATTCCTGCAGATGTTTGATATTCTGTCTTAAATTTATGGTTGTAGTTTTCCTCACTAAAAGCACAACAGAAAAAAGAAACAAACGTCAATAGTATTTAGAAACTGTACTTACGCATGATTCCCCCTTTAGAATTAGCATGCCGACCAAAACAGAAAGCCACCCACTTTAATAAATGCGGATGGCTTTTACTGTTTTCTCATTATTGGCCTCCTGGTAACTCGGCTATCCTCAATTAGGACCCGTGGCTTTGCGTCATCAGGTTACCCTGACTTTGCCTTTATCGGAGTTTCTTCTTTAATAGATTAGCAACAAGCAGGCCAACAGGGCTTTGCCTCTATTAATTAACCTCTTACAGGGTAAAGAGGATTTGTTCTTATTATAAGTTCTAGCTATTTAACTAGAACTTGGCTGAATATTAGCCATATAGCATTAGGGCAAGTGCATTATTTTGGTGTGGCCATTACTGGAATGAAGCTTAAGCAGCAATTATGCATTTCTGTGTATCACTGCTAGTCAAAACAAGGTGAGAGTATAAATAGTAACCGATAGGCTAGATTCAAACCAACGCCCTCTTGCTCCTTTTAGAGACACTTTAATTCAAACGAAAAGGCCACTAGTTAACGGTGGGCCTTTTCTCATATGAAGGAAAATGTGGTTTAAGCTGGAGTCCAGTAGCAACGTTTAGGCGAGACGATTTTATCTTCTTTTTTTAGTTGTGCCATTGCTTTGTCGACTGCTTTGCGGTCAAGTCCGCTAAGTTCTGTGATCTTGCCTGCATTGAGAGGCTGTCCTTCAGAACGCATAACTTCGAGAACCTTTTCAGTAACATCCATTTTTATACTCCTTCAGTGAAAATTCTCTTTTTGAGTAAGGGTTACCAGGTTTGGGTGGCGGAATCAATTGTGACAGCGAGCGTTGCCCTTAGCCAGCTAAACTTCTCCTTCAAGATGTTATAATCTGGCCCGGAAGTTACAAATTCGGCCTTCCCCTTAATCAAAAAACCTGCGCCCGCTCCGTGCAGTCCCTTAACCTTACTACTTGCTGTAGTGATGGCAACTTCATGGTTATGCTTGATGTTTTCTTCTGTCTTATGCATATATCCGGCTGGGATCAGAAAACGCCCTTCCGGTGATATTTGGACATAACTGTTCCAGGTATTGACCATGTGAAGGCCATCTTTACCCTGCGTTGCAATCGAAACAATTCCGTCCTTTTTGAGAATTTCGAGTAGTTTTTCAGAAATCATAATGGGTTCTCCTTTACTAAATAGTTTGTTATTAAAGATGGTGTAAGGGTACTTGATTGCTGTCCCCATCAAAAGGTACAATTCACAAAAAAACTATGAGGACAGATTGCCCGTAATCAGATCATGTTTAATTTAAACAATACAGATTCCACTCCGCTCTACCAGCAACTTTTCCTTCAAATTCAAGAAAAAATATTGTCAGGAAAGTTGCCAGCGCATACTAAGCTTCCTTCAATTCGGGACTTAGCGGAAGAGTTGTCAGCAAGCCGCAATACAATTGAAGGGGCTTTCCAAGAACTGTGTGCGGAGGGGTACATCTACAGCAAGTCGCGGAGTGGTTACTTTGTCTCAGACATTGAACTGGAGCTAGCGACTGCGACAACTGTGTCTTATCCGAAGCAGGATCTTCACCCAAAGTTGGCAGAGCGTTATCGATTTGATTTCCATCCGGCTCGCCTCGACCCTGAAGTTTTTCCTACAACTCACTGGAGAAGATGTCTCATTGACGCCGTTCGCACGGAAGCAGGTAGTTTTTCTGAGTACAGCGAACCTCAAGGCGAATGGGGGTTACGTTGCAACATTCAATTTTATCTGGAGCGTTCTCGCGGTGTTCACTGTAGCCCGGATCAAATAGTTATTAGTTCAGGATTGCAACAGAACCTGGAGATAGTTGCCCAGTTAATTCGGGATGACCACAGTTCCATCGCTACTGAAAATCCCGGCTACCATCTACCGCAAGATGTATTCAGAAATCTCGGTTTCAGAATCAATCCAATAGATATAGGTTCTTCCACCCTCAATCCAAATATACTGAAATCAAGCGAGAGCACGGTTGTTTATATAACGCCTTCACACCAGATGCCGCTCGGTTACGTCATGCCTGTCGCTGATAGATTAAAGCTCATCTCCTGGGCCGATATGGGTGAAAAGTTTATTATAGAGGATGATTACGACAGTGAGCTCCGATATATAGGAAGACCAATTTCGTCTCTCCAAGGGTTGAATCCTCAAGGGAACATTATCTATCTGGGGAGCTTCTCAAAGGTTTTCTCTCCGGCGTTACGCTTATGCTACATGGTTCTTCCTGCTCGGTTGGCAGATACCTACAAGAAGAAGTTTAAAAATTATCTTTCTCCTGTTCCTCTCCTAACTCAACGGGCGATGATTTCTTTCATGGAGCAGGGACATTGGGAGCAGCATTTGAGACGTGTCCGCATATTTTACAAAAAGAAACACGACTTAACGCTTCGAGCGATTGAGCAAAGTTTCGGAGATAAGGTAACGGTAATCGGCCAAGGCGCTGGACTTCATATTGTCTTGGAGTTAGCGGATAGGATTAAGGATGAGACTGAATTTATCAGTCAAGCGAAGCAACGGGAATGCAGGTTGCTGTCGTTTTCAGATTTTTATGTAGATGGCAAAAAAGAGCACAACAAGCTGCTGATCGGTTTCGGTGGAATCCCCATTGAAGAAATCCCGTCGGGGATTGACCTTCTTTCTAGTCTACTTGAGTAACATTATTTCATTCCAGTACCTGCACCGGCTGGTTCGGGGATCAATCCGGACTCAAGCACCCACGATGAATGTTTTTGTAAATCACGACTTATAAGACGAAAATCGGGTTATTATTGATCGAGGTATTCAGTAAGCTCTTTAATCCACAGAATCAAGGCCACCGGATCATCGTCGGGTGGCCTTTTGTGTTCATGCAGACAATGCCTGTCTGTTCTCATAATATAGTCGATATACAGAGGATGTGCTGATGCCATAATGTTCGGCA
Organism: Deltaproteobacteria bacterium IMCC39524; assembly: GCA_029667085.1. Taxonomy (NCBI): domain Bacteria; class Deltaproteobacteria; species Deltaproteobacteria bacterium IMCC39524. The sequence continues at coordinate 140,580 of JARUHJ010000002.1, read as the reverse complement.
ATCTCACGTTTACTACACCCTGGCGTTTCGTAATCATTTACAAGTTCGACTATCTCTTGAGGTGTAAGTTTTGGTTTCGCCCCGAAGACAACACCGCGAGCTTTGGCTTTCTCTCGGCCCTCCAGTGAGCGTTCCCTGATCAATCCTCGCTCAAATTCACCAATAGCTGCGAGAATGTTGAATTGAAGTTTGCCGTAGATGGTTGTGGTGTCGATCCCCTGGTCCATGACAACGAGATCCACATTCTTCTCTTCAAGTCGCTGAACAATTATTGATAAATCAACTACGGATCGAGCAAGGCGATCAAGCTTTGTGACCACGAAAACATCTTCCTCCCTAACAAAGTCGAGAGCATTTTTTAGTTCAGGACGATTTTTGGTCGAACTGGCCGAGGCTTTCTCTCGAAAGATGCGTTCACAATCTGACAAGTGGTCCATTTGAACTTCCAGTTTCTGGCCAACGGTACTAACCCTTGCATAACCTACTCTCATGCCCATGATAGCCTCCCTTTAATAGCTGTCTTTGCCCATCCGCTGCTGTGGGAGTGGTCATGAAAGTTTATCTAGGATCGGAAGATTTTACTGAATTGCAGGGTTAGTAAGAATTTCGCATTTCAACCAATTTCAAACCCTCAAAACAATGTAGGAGGGATAATAAGAACCTCGTCCCTTTGACGGCTAATTTTTCTCGAGTATAATTTGTATGGCAATTTTGATGTATCCTATGGGGGATGGATGATCGAACGACTTACTGGACAAGACTCATCAAACTTCAACCGCTGTTGTCGGCTTATTGCTGACCAGCGGTTTTTTTGTTTGATTCACTGGATTTGAGCCTACTGTTCTGGAGGAAACTAAAGTTAGGTTAACGTAGCTTTTGGTGGCTTTGGTTATGGGCTGCCATACTGTTGAATTTCTTTTTTTCCCCATCATCGGGATGATTCTTTGATTGTAGGACATACTAACAAGGAGGAAATAAATGAGAAAAACAGGAATCGCCACATTAATGTTTTATATGATCATTTTTTCAACCTGCCCTGCCCATGCATACTTGGATCCAGGCGCGGGGAGCTTGATTCTTCAGGTAATACTTGGTGGCATTGCCGGCATAGCTATTTTCGTAAAGCTTTTCTGGAACCGTTTCAAAACACTTTTCCAATTCAGTAAACACAAGAATGCCGGGGATGAAAAAACAGAGCTGTAAGCCTGTCAGAACTTTTTATGTCAGAGCTGGCACCCCTTGAGATATATCCACCTTCGCACGATTAAGGGCTTGAATATATGACCGACTACCAAGTCGAACCCAGCTCCTTTAGGGACTCTAACGGCAGAGTGTTTTATTGTAGAGGCAACATTTACCGTGGACTGAGCAAAAAAGCACTTTGCGACTGGGAAAGATTGTCATCGACAAATCTTTTTCCGCACTTTCTTGCTGCCGGGAAGCTTGTGGGAACGACCCAAGTTGACCCGACTGATGAGGGCTTTCCGCCAGACCTTATTCAGGACTGGGCAGCGGTATTGAAACATCAAGCAGTCCCGTTTGTTTCTTATCCTTACGAATGGTCCTTTAGCATGCTAAAAAATGCTGCGCTGCTGCACCTTGAACTGTTACTCGCGGCTCTCGATGAGGATATGATTCTAAAGGACTCATCTGCATTTAATGTCCAATGGATCGGTACTACACCAGTATTCATTGACATCCCATCTTTTGAGATACTTCAACCAGGGGACCCTTGGGTCGGTTACCGGCAGTTTTGCCAATTATTCCTCTACCCTCTTTTTCTCCAGGCCTACAAGGACGTGGCCTTTCATCCATGGCTCCGAGGCAGCATTGATGGGATTGCCCCTGAACAATTTAATAACCTTATGTCCACGAAGGATCTCCTTCGGCCCGGGATCTTTTTGAACGTCTTTCTTCAGGCCAAAATTCAAAATCGTTACGGAGATGCTGATAGAGATATAAAGGTCGAACTTCAGAAAGCATGTTTCAATAAGAAACTTATTGAGGCCAACGTACAGCGGATTCAAAAGCTCGTACAGGGACTGGAATGGAAGCGTTCCAACTCGGAATGGTCAAGTTATGCCAATACCCACAGCTATAGCGATTCTGATCATCGTAGAAAAACCGAATTTGTAAGGGAGATCGTAACATTGCGCCGATGGCCGCTTGTCTGGGATATCGGTTGCAACACCGGAACATTCTCGAAAATCGCCGCGGAAAATGCAGATTGCGTGGTCGCGTTGGATTTCGACCATTTGGCGATTGATCATCTTTATCGTTCCTTAAATGATGATGACGCCAAGAACATCCTTCCACTTGTTGCTAATATTGCTGACCCATCACCAAACTTAGGATGGCGGGGCCAGGAAAGAAAGTCTCTAGCCAGACGTGGTAAGCCTGAGCTCACCCTATGTCTAGCATTAATTCACCACATCGTAATTGGAGCGAATGTTCCGCTGCAAGAGTTTGTTCAGTGGCTAGCGAGCCTGCACACCTCTCTGGTGATAGAGTTTGTGACCAAGGATGATGTCATGGTTAAGAAGTTGCTCTGCAACAAGGAAAGCAATCATGACGAGTATGAAGTCGAATATTTCGAAAATTGCCTTAAAAATTCTTTCACAATACAACGCAGTGAGATTCTTGAATCACGAACTCGGATTCTTTACTTTGCAGAGATATTATAAGAGCAGGTGGAATTTTTATGAGACATGAGTTTGCAAGAATTACGCTACTCACGATACTGGCCAGCTATATCTACCTTTTCATGGAATGGCTTTTCTTTATTACGAAGCCATCATTCTTGACTCGTTTTAGTATTTTACAAAGCATTGAGGTACTGGCAACAGCACCTTTATTTCTGGTTTTAGTAACCGTACCGTCTCTACTTTTCATTGGGTTACTTACGACCACGACAAGAAAGTCATGGCGTGCAAAGTTGTTCAGACATACCGCCCTTCTCCTCCCCGCATTGATAATTGCCGCGACAGCCTTTCTACTTTTCGAAAACTTCACATACACACTGTTTGGTTTTAATGTAGGCTTATCGGGAGGTATAATCCGTTTCATCTATGCTCTGCTAATTATTCTCCTCTTCGTTTGTTCAAACCAAACTCTTCACAGATGGCTCAATTCGAATTTATGGAACACAAAGGGGCGCATAGCCTTCTTTTTTGTTGGCACATTAGTCACACTTTCGACAGTAATTACTGTAACAAATTATCTGTTAGCAAAAGTTCCAGATAATACAGAAGTGGAAACTCACTCGACCTTGAAGGAAGGCCTCGACCAATTTCCCAACATCCTAATTCTTTCAGCCGACGGTCTGAATGCGACCCATATGTCGGCTTATGGTTATCATCGAAACACAACGCCCTTCATAAAAAAAATTCTGCCCGAATCACTGCTATTCGAAAACAATTTTACTAACAATTCAAATAGTCCAGGTTCCATTGGTTCATTATTAAGCGGCAAGCTGCCAACCAACACAAAAGTCATCTACAATCCGGACATTTTCACTAGTATTCACATCTATCAACACCTCCCTGGTGTGCTTCGCAAAAAAGGGTATCGCAGTGCAGATATCAGCATCAGACATTATGGTGATGCTTATGACCTAAACATGAGGGAAGCGTTCCATATGGTTAATGGGCGGACAATTAATGAGGAAACTACTATCCCAATTCTCGAAAAAATTAATAAAATATTTGAGGCAGAGGTTTATTTTCTTGAACAAACCTTGGAACGAATCAAAGGTCGCCTATTCCACACTTTTAGAATCAAAAATATGGTCAATGCTTTTAGCATGGTTACACAAAAGAAAAAGAGTATTCCAGACTCAGAACGCATTAAGCAGTTTTTTGATTTTATCGAAGATTCTCCGGAACCTTTTTTCGTACATATGCACTTAATGGGCACCCATGGGCCCAAATTTTTCCCCCGACATTCAACTTTTTCAGCTGGCAAAGAGCAAGACAACAAGTGGATGGATGATTTTTACGATGATGCTATTTTAGATTTTGATGATAATGTGAGAGAAGTCGTACAGCACCTTAAAAAGATTGGCCAGTATGAGAACACACTTATAATATTAACCTCAGATCATGGAAAAAAATGGGAAGCAAACCAGAGACTTCCCCTTATAATACGTTTCCCTAATCAGCAGCACCGTGGTCTTGTAACCAAGAATGTCCAGATTATCGACATCGCCCCAGCGATCCTTGATTATTTGGGCTTAGAGGTGCCGGGCTGGCTCGACGGAGAACCCCTTCTCCTCAGTGATGCAGGGATAAAGAAACCCATTATCTCAACCATTGTCAAACAAAGGGATTGGATAAATGGGTTGTCTATGGCGTCGAACTACAATGCACCTTTCTATAGTTTGCATGCGGTGTCGGTCATCATTAGAGACAGGTTCTATTGTCTCTCTTTAAAGGATGGCCAGATTGTCTCAAGTGAGATCGAAGGTCATACAAATCCACTAGATGAGAATGAAGTTCCATCCGCAACAAAAATAAAGAATTTCATATTCAAACACCTAAAAGAAAACAAGTACGATATCTCCTCTTTACAATAATGTTTGTGAATTTTCAGCCCCGTCCCTCAACCGATCCTTCGCATAACCATCCCTGAAGATGAAATGCTATTGTTGGGCGCTGTCTTAAATGTCACGACTTATGAGAAGAAAACCGGCTTCTTATTGATAGAGACATTCAGGAAGACAAAACTATGGCACCAGGGTTCGATCCTTGGTGGCCTTTCCTATATGTCAGGGTTAACAAGAATTTCGCATTTCTGTAAGTTTGACGGCATCAAAACAATGTGAGAGGATTTCTGAGAATTTTTAAGTGTGTCAAAGGCAGGTGTCTGACACGACTAAAAGCTTAGGCCCTTTCAGGATGAGAATGCCCCTAAATGGAAAAGCTTGATCTTCTAATTGATCTTCATAAGCATGCGAATCGGCAAGGACCTGGCGGTGCTAAAGAAACGGAAAAAGCCATTGCGTTGGCCATGCTGGATAAGATGAAAAAATTAAAGATTGCTGATATTGGTTGTGGAACTGGTGCTTCAGCAATTTTGCTCGCCAAACAGTTAAACGCTCAAGTGACTGCCGTAGATTTTCTGCCAGATTTTATTGATGTCTTGAAAGAAAACTCCATAACAGCAGAAGTGGAAAACTCAATACATCCTCTTGTTTGCTCCATGGAGGATTTGCCTTTCTGTGATGAAGAATATGATGTGATCTGGTCTGAAGGCGCTATCTACAATATGGGGTTTGAGCAGGGCATTAAGGAGTGGAGTCGTTTTCTCAAGCCTGGGGGCATGCTGGTTGTATCAGAAATTACTTGGAGTACAAACAGCCGACCCTGTGAGCTTCAAGCGCACTGGGAAAAAGAATATCCAGAAATCAATACTGCATCATCAAAGATTAAAGCTCTGGAAGACAACGGCTATTCACCGATTGCTTACTTTTTGCTGCCGGAACACTGCTGGCTAGATAATTATTATCGCCCCATGCAGAGAACCTTTGGTGATTTTCTCAAGAGGAACGGCAAAAGCAAAGAAGCGCAGGCTATAGTCTCTGCTGAAGAAACTGAAATCGCTCTATATGAGAAATACAAGTCGTATTACAGTTATGGGGTCTACATAGCAAGAAAGCTGGAAGGTTAATTACTTAAAACTGTCTGCTACTTGTCTCATAAGATATGACTGCAAGTAAGCATTTGCGTTACAGGAATGCAGGAAAATCGAGCATGATTATAGCAAGAGCCTTTCTTATCTGTTTGATATTATCAGTCGTTACTTTGGCTTCATGTGGAACGCAGTCGCCAGGACACATCACGCAAGCTACATCCAGTTTTGATGGTTCAAAACAGCTTATTATGGAGCCCGCCTGGCTTTATAGTTCAATAATCAAACTAGCTTTATTCAAAAGTTCAAAAATGCCTAACGAAAAACTGATTCTTACTGCAGTGGTACGTGGTTCTCATATCTTTGATGATGATCCCTCGTTGCATTTCAATATCGATGGTGAAACTTTGAGTTTGAGTTCAATTGACAGGTTGAGAGACATTGAAACTTCAGAGGGTTTTACTGGTTCTGGTTTTTACGTTGCTCCATCTAATTGGTCTTCAAAAGATTACCTTGTAGATGTGTCCTTTATAGAAAAAATAGTAGCGGCAGAAGATGTTTATGTCACCGTGGAACTTACGGATTCTTATGCCGAGGGTGTTTTCTCAAATGATGCCCCGATAACAGCGAGACAAGCGTTCAAGGATTTTCTAGGCCAGATATAAGCAATACAAATCCAAAATTGTGAGTGAATATAATTGGGTGTGTATCCCATAGATAGCTACTGATAAAACACGAAAGCCCCTCCTTCTTATGACCGGGGGCATTCCTATGTTGTCGAACTTAATGAAAGGATATATGAGGAGTTGGGAAAAGTGATAAAATATAGGTGGGTAAACAGATAATTGTTTGCCTCCTGAATGACATTCCCCGTAGACCTCTTCCCCCATCCTTTGGCTGCGGGGATTTTTTGTTATAATGCAGGGTATGTGAAAATTATTCTATTGAGCCTATTTTTTTAAAAAAGGAGATTTTTAAATGGAAGATATAATCGGCGTCATAGTTGTCCTGGTTGCAGTGTTTGTGCTGTTTCTTTGCCTTTTCCGAGGGAGGTGATCTTTTGGGAGTTGCAGGTTTTATTCTTGCTGTATTTGTTCTTTTAATCATTTGTGTTTCGGCTTTTGGGTATTTACATCGAGATCTCCGCTGCCCAGAGTGTGGCGAAAAAATGACCCGCAATAAGAACAAAACATGGACATGCGAATCCTGCCAAACAAGGCATCCATGTTATCCATGAAGATCAGACACTTTTTTTACAATTCACGACTTACGAGAAGAAAAACGGCTTCTTATTGATAGAGGTATTCAGTAAGCTCTTTAATCCACAAAATTATGGTCACCAGGGTTTACGCTTTGGTGACCTTTTTTACTGGAATGCAGAGTCAGCAAGAATTTCGTGTTTTATTGAATCTGGAGACCTCAAAACAATGCAAGAGGATAAACAATAAATAACCCTTTACTTACTGCCTATCGGCGAGTAGATTAACAGAATCTTATTTGATGTTTTTGTCGGGGGATGAAAATGATCTACAGGCTTGCAGGACTACCTATAAAGAGAACCTGAACCGCTGCTGTTGGCTTTGTGCTGACCGGCGGTTTTTTGTGCCGCAAGCTTTAATGTGTAGTTAACGAATTACTTGTTTCGTGATTGAACCGAAATGTTTGATGAATGAGACTGAAGACACAGCGTACACATGGTTTTTTGGGGTGATGGTTTCACAAATCTAAGGAGGAAAAAACATGAAAAGGTTGGTTTTAACTTTATTGGTTGTCGTTTCGTGTGCATCTTTTGCTAACGCTCAGCATATTGGGCCAGCTACGCCGGCAGTAAACATTTCAGGTGGCGTCGCATCTCCAAATGTTGGTGTAGGTTACAGTTACGTCCAATCTGAATGGGACGTCGACGGTGGCGGAGATGTTGAGATGGAACAAAATCAAGCTTATGCCCACATAGGAGCAGTCTTTGGCGATGAGAGTACACCGAATTATGAAGTCTTTGCGAGAATTGGTGTTGCAGACCTTGAAGACGATGACGACTTGGATTTTGATGCGGATGAAGAGCTCATGTTTGCTGTCGGGATGAGAAATGAGTTCTTCCAAGGCCAAGTCTTTGGGATTGGTGGAGTACTACAGGTCTCGTATATCGATTCCTTCGATGACAGTACAACGCTTCTTTTGGGCGGAACCGCTTTTGATTTAACAACTACTATAGAAAATGTTGTAGATGCTGAATTAGCTTTTCCTGTTCAGGTAAAAGCTAATAATGCTCTTTTTTATTTTGGCCCTGTAGCCTACATATCAACAGCAAATTTAGATTTAAAAGTTTCAAATGGCTTCGCAAGCGTGTCAGACGATACGGACATTGATGAGAACCATAACCTTGGAGCCTACGGTGGGTTAGCTTGGAGGACAGAAAATATGTCCTTTGAGTTAGAAGGAAAATATAAAAGTGATTTATCAGTTGGTGGTTTCGTATCCTTTGTTTTCTAATAAATCAGTATCCTGACCTTAGCCCCGTCACCAAATTGTGGCGGGGCCTTTTTATTTGTTACGACTTCTAAGACGGAATATGGCTTCTTATTGATATAGGTATTCAGTAAGCTGTTTAATACACAAAACTATGGCCACCTGGCAAAGTGTGGCCATTTACTCTTTACCTGGCTTTTGGCAAGGATTTGACTGTAAAGCTTTATGGGATAAATTTTTAGAGTGCATTAGATTATCTTTACAGTGAGGTTGTTATGGAGCACGGGCTAACTAAGAAGCTTTCATTTCTTGACCGCTATCTAACACTCTGGATCTTCCTTGCCATGTTCATCGGTGTTGGTGTGGGTTGGTTAGCCCCTGGTATCAAGGGTTTTGTTAATTCCTTTTCGGTGGGCACGACCAACATCCCGATCGCGATTGGCCTGATTCTTATGATGTACCCGCCATTGGCCAAGGTCCGTTACGAGGAATTGGGAGAAGTCTTTCAGAACAAGAGGATTCTAGGCGTCTCGTTGTTTCAAAATTGGGTGATCGGCCCAATATTGATGTTCATCCTAGCCATTGTTTTTCTGCATGGCTATCCGGATTATATGGTTGGATTGATCATGATCGGTCTTGCTCGTTGTATTGCAATGGTCATCGTTTGGAACGAACTGGCCAAAGGAAACACTGAGTATTGCGCCGGGCTAGTCGCATTTAACTCAATCTTCCAGGTGTTCTTCTATTCGATCTATGCATGGTTTTTCGTAACGGTACTTCCGCCACTGTTCGGTCTAGCTGGCGCCGTTGTGGAAGTCTCTATCACCCAGATCGCAGAAAGTGTCGCTATCTATCTCGGTATCCCATTTGTAGCTGGTATGATCACAAGATTTGTCTTGTTGAAGAGTCGTGGACGTGACTGGTACGAGAAAAAGTTCATTCCTAAAATCAGTCCAATTACCTTGGTGGCGTTGCTCTTTACCATCGTTGTGATGTTCAGCCTCAAGGGAGAACTCATCGTTTCCATCCCCCTCGACGTGGTAAGGATTGCCATCCCTCTGTTGATCTACTTTGTCATAATGTTTTTGGTTAGCTTTTGGATGGGAGTCAAGGTAGGCGCTGACTATCCCAAAACAACTACGGTAGCCTTCACTGCATCCGGCAACAATTTTGAGCTGGCAATCGCCGTGTCCGTTGCTGTCTTCGGACTAGATTCGGCTGTTGCGTTTACTGCTGTTATCGGCCCGTTGGTTGAGGTCCCTGCTTTGATCGGCTTGGTCCATGTCGCTTTCTGGCTTCAGAAAAAGTTTTTTATCAAAAAGGTTTCAACAGCAAACACTTAACTATCTTATAAGTCACAATTAACAGTAAAACCGCAAAGCCCAAAGATACTGTTATTGTAAATCCTCTCGCAACTAGTTCCTACATCACCTAGGGATATTTGAGGCAGATAAATTACTTCTCTCCCACCAGTGATTGTTTGTGTATAGTGCCATACACCTTTTCAACAGAACATCGCTGAGATATATGAAGGGGCCCCAAAGCAGTACCCCCGGCAACTTGTTATCCCCCCCATCACCCTTCTGGCAGACGTTAAATCCGGGTAATTTTGATCACCTTCTACCGTCAGATGCGTTCTAATTCTCATCAAATAGAGCTATCGTATTATGTTCTCATTGTATGTCAATCGTCAGGTAGGCCTACCAAACTACTAATCAACGGTTATCGTCTTAATCATTGGAGAACAAAACAACAATAACTCTCAAACAGAACCTCTCATCCATGGCAAAAGCGTAGCGAGCAACGAAAAACTCGGGGATATAAAGGCCCCTAAACCAGACGGGGTTGTTCAGCTGCAAAGCTTCTTTTGCTTTGCAAGAGAGATGCAATGCATAGAGAGGTTAAGATCAAGTATCTACACACAGTAAACGTGGTTGGCCCATAGCCGTCTCAGAAGTATTTTCTTTCCTATCGGCCTTACTGTGGCCTTACAGAAAAACGACAACAAAAAAGGTCAGCCAAAAACTGGCCAACCTCTCGTTTTTATTGGCGCGCGATACAGGATTCGAACCTGTGACCTCTGCCTCCGGAGGGCAGCGCTCTATCCAGCTGAGCTAATCGCGCACAGGGGATGGTTTATACCACTGCTTCGTAGGTTTTTGCAACGGGTAATCAAAGCTCATCAAGACAGTTGCCGGAACAAACAAATCCCTGCTATTATGCTCCATATGTGTCGAATACTACTGATCATCCTGATCTTAACATATATGCTGACAACCGGCTCATTGGCAGCGACACCCAAGAAGAAACCAGCTCCAATCGGATCGGCAGTCGCAGTCGTCTCAGTGCAAGACAGTTTCCAGATTGAGCCGCTGTCTGCCGGCGTCTTTGCGGCTATCGCCAAACCCGGCGGCAGTGCGACAACCAACGCGATCTTTGTCGTTGGCAAAGAGTATGTTGTTGCCGCAGGGGCTCACATGACCAAAGAGGTCATCAACGACCTGCGCAGAGCTATCGCAGCCCGTACCACGAAACCGATTCGTTATTTTATCCTGGCTCACCATCACGCCGGATACACCTATGTTGATTTCGATTTTCCGCCGGACCAAGACGTTTTGATGAGTTGGCAAACCTGGAAAAACATCGACTCTGAAGTTCGCGAGCCGGAGTATTCGACGATGTTTTTCAACGAAGGCTTAACCTTGAAGCCCGGCGGCGTCTCGGTCGTACTGACCAATATCGGTAAAGGACATACCGATGGGGACATCGTTGTTTTCATCCCCGAAGCCGAAGTTCTGTTCGCCAGCGATCTACTTTATATTAACAGTGTCGGCTATATGGGCAACGGCTACATGACCGACTGGCTGCTAGCTCTCGACTTCCTGGAGCAGATTGATGCTAAACAGATTATCCCCGGCTATGGACCGGTCGGCGACAGTGAAGATGTTTATGAGTTCGGTCAGTTCTTTCGCGACTTCCTGACGGAAGTCCTGAAACACATTGAGCGCGGCGAGACCCTGGAACAGACCCTGGCAAACTTCGACCTGCCTCAGTATCACCAGATGGATGGCTACGAGCAGTTGATCCAGCTCAATCTCAAGCGCGCCTACAACGATCTCAGTAACAACTTCCTTCCCTAGCAGCCAGGTTATTGATTGTCCGAAAGACTGCTAGAGTTCCTTTGCAAAGAGACCTTTTCAAACAAACAGGGGCGCTGCATTCACGATGCAGCGCCCCTGGCTTTTTTATACTCGCAGCTTCTTATCCGCTGCGCTCTTCTTCCTCGTAAGCTTTCCTCACCAGAAGGAAGATCACTCCGGCAAGAATAAAGAGACCAAGCACAACGCTTCCCCAGAGTTTACGTTCCTGGATCGTTGTATCGATCTCTGCGACTTCGCTTCTTATCTTACCGACTTCGGCCTGCACGTCGGCAGTCTCCGCTCGTACTCGTTCAACGTCAACACCATGGAAGATGCGGTGAAAACTGTTGCGCTGGTTGAAAAGTCCATCTTCCATCTCATCAACCGCGAAACCGAGACGGTAGAGTCGTTCAAGATCTCCTTCTGTGGCAGTAATCATCGTATCCGTTTCAACCAGAGCCAAGCGAATCAAAGCGGCCCGCTCATACGAATGACATTGCGAACAAGCCTCTTCATTGATCAGGTCGAGATTTGCCCTTTGAATCTCGTGATTGCCATGACAGACGACGCATTGCGCCGCGCCAGCTTCAAGGGCTTGTCCATGAGCGCCCCCTTTGTAGGCATCGGCAACCCCCACATGGCAACGGCCACAGAAATCTGGGACATCTGCATACTCCGGAGCGCCGATGAAACCTTTGTCGGGACTCATTGCCATAGCGTAATCGGTGGGGTCGCCACCATGACAGTCGTGACAGGAGATGCCGTTCTCAGCGTGGACACTGGTGCGCCATTGCCCAACCGGCTCACCGAGAGGGCCAGGCTGACCGCCGTGACAATCGATGCACACGGTGTCAGCTGCCAGCACAAGTGCAGGAGCCGCCAATAGCGTAAAAAGCATCAGGACAAAAAGAGAACTATATGTGCGAATCATGAGTAATGCCCCCAGACAGAGATCGCCACGAAAACAAGGATGGTAAGAACGTAGCAGGTGATAAACAACGGACGCTTGCCCGGCCGCCTCTCAGGGCTCCGATCAATAAAAGGTAGCAGCGCCAGGAATGTCATAAATGCACCCTGTACACCCAGTCCGATAATTTCACTGGGGAATATCTTCAGAGTCTGGTAGGCCCAGAGGAAATACCACTCCGGCTTGATGTGCGGAGGAGTCACAAACGGATCTGCGGGCTGGAAAGCAGACTCGGGAAAGAACAGGCCTGGAGCATAAAAGATGATCGCAAGCATGAAAGCGATAAAGAAGCAAATAACAGCGGCATCTTTAACAAAATAGTTCGGGAAAAAGGGAATTCCGTCCTTATGCTTCTCATGCTCGAAGAAAGGCAGTGGTTCAGAAGCCTTGTAATCATCTCCAAAAGGAGGTGCGGAAATACCGCGACGCTTGACACAGAAGAGATGGACGCCGATCAAGCCAAGCAGGATCAGGGGCATGCCGACAACATGCAAAGCAAAGAAACGACCCAGCGTCTGGTTACCAACGGTCGCCCCACCACGCAGGAATTCCACCAGGTAATCTCCGACCACCGGAATCGCACCTGCGGCATCTGTCGCGACCGTGGTCGCCCAGAAGGAGAGCTGGCTCCAGGGCAGGAGGTAGCCGGTCAGGCAGAGCCCCATGGTCAGATTTAGGATGGTAAACCCGGTCAGCCAGGTGAACTCACGGCGACCTTTGTAACTGGACATAAAGAGCACAGAGAGCATGTGCAGCAGCAGGGCAATCATGATGACGTTGGCGCCGACGGCATGGAGCATACGGAAGAGCCAGCCATAGGGCACATCATTCATAATGGCCTGAACACTGGCGAAGGCCTTTTCCGAGTCCGGCACATAGAACATAAGGAGCAGGATGCCGGTAATAATCTGAATTTTGAAGAGGACCAGGAGCACCGCGCCAAGGGTGTACCAGGCATTGACTTTCCGCGGCAGCAGATAGCCATGCAGTTCCTTGTTGTAAAGATCTTTGACGCCGAGGCGAGTATCAACGAAATCGACCAGCATTTTTATCGGTTGCATAAGTTCCCCCTATCCGACTTTAAGCTGGTCGCCATCAAGCTCGACGACTAGGTTCTCGAGTGGCTTTGGTGGCGGGCCGCCAAGGACCTGGCCATCGGCAGAGAAGCGGCCGCCATGACAAGGGCAAAGAAACTCCCCAGCCTGATCCTGCCAGGCAACAACGCAACCGAGATGCGTGCAGACCGCCGACAAGGCAACAAAATTGCCCGGAGTCGGTTGCAGAAGAACAGCCGGCTTGCCGCGATAGTCGAAGAAATGAGCTTTTCCCGCCGCGATCTCACTTCGCGGAACAACAACCTGGTCGTTGCCGCTACCACTGGCAACAGGCGAAAGGAAACGGAAAATGGGCCAAGCGGATGCAGCGCCGATCAGGACACCGAGACCACCGAGCATGGTAAAGAGAAATTTGCGCCGTTGTGGTGGCGAGACATGAGTAGACATGCAGGCTCCTTGAACAAAATTGTGAGAGTGCTGATCCCCTAGCCGACCGAGGACAAAACAGGGCAATTATAGACCACATGACAGCTCTTTCAACCCATAAACGATAAAATGAGGCCGTCCCTGTGAAACTTATTTGTTAATCGTTGCGTAAACAGGAATACGGAGCTCGTTCTTGGGGACGCCGGCAACAGGCACCAGAACATACCCGCTGAAACGGGCCTGGCCAGGTTTGGGCGTCAGCTTTAGCTCGAGAGTCACTTCAGCGCCGCTGACAAAATCAACTTCAGGCATCTTGACCATAAGTTCCGCCGCGGTAGCATGGGGCTTACCGAGGGTCAAAGTTTCTTGACCCTGGTTGCGCAACACAACCTTGGTGGTCACGGGGTTTTCTGCCTCCACCCTGCCAAAGTTTATCTGTGCAGGTTCGACGGCGACAATTTCAAGAACATTGCCCTTAAGATGGAACTGCATGGTTGGCCGCACAGGATCGTTGCTGTAGAGATAAATGGTTTTGGAAATGGCGCCACGGAAGCGGGCACTATCGAAGTTGGCCTTCAGCTCGCCTTTGCCACCGGGAGGAATGTTTTTCTCGGAGACCAGAACCGCAGTACAGCCACAGGAACTGCGAACACGATCAATAAGCAGAGGATCTTCCCCCTGGTTGGTAAACTCAAAGACATGAGGGACTTTATCGCCCTGGTAGATCTCACCAAAATTAAAAGTCGGCGTTTCAACGTGTAAATCCGGAGCGGCAAACGCGAAAGGCGTAAAGAGATACAAAGAGGCAAGACTGACAAGAACAACAATGGTACGCATCAAATTTCTCCTGACATGAAATACAAAAACAGCGCAAGGCGGCAGGTTACACTCTTAAGAGAATTATCTACAGAGTTATAATCTGATGCAGATTATAACATAGGATTTTGCGACTGCCGTCCTGGAACTTCATCAGCCTAAAAAATTGACATAAATCAACCGCTTTGCTATAGAATAGCCGATTATGGAAACCTCTAATACTCCTCAAATAAAGCTATCCCTGACGCCCCTTTTTTCTGCGGATGATATTGCTGCACGAATCAAGGCCCTTGCCGCTGAGATAGATCGAGATTATCGCGGCAAAGAAATCTTGATGATCGCGGTCCTAAAAGGCTCCTTTCTCTTTATCGCCGACCTGATCCGAGCTGTTGAGACTCCATCAGTCATCGATTTTGTACGCCTTGCCAGTTATGGCTCTGCAACCCAGTCTTCGGGCATCATCGAGGTCCGCAAAGATCTTGAGATGTCGATCAAGGACAAACATGTCCTGGTCGTAGAAGACATTGTCGACAGCGGCCTGACCCTTGAGTCACTTCGTGAAATGTTGCTCAACCGGCAACCGGCCAGTTTGAAAATTTGCACCCTGATAGATAAGCAGGCCCAACGGGTTACCGAGGTACCGGTCGACTACGTCGGCTTCTCCATGGATGACGGCTTTATCGTCGGCTATGGTCTGGACCTTGACGAAAAATATCGAGATCTGCCCGACATTCGTGTCGTTGAGGGCACCTGAAATATAGAGGGAGAAACTGAATGATTGTTCGGTGTGAAGCATGCCAAACCCGTTTTCGTTTAGCTGATGAGAAGATCAAGGCTGGCGGCACCAAAGTCCGCTGCTCCAAGTGCAAGGAGGTCTTCACTGTGATGCCTCCAGAACCGGAGCCTGTTGAAGAGACGGTTGACTACGGTTCGTTCAACATGGAGAAAGTTGCTGACGAGTCTCCTGCCGAGGATTCTCCAACCAACGCAGAGCCCCCCTCTGAAACGTCTGTAACTGAGGACGCGGCGCCACCGGAAGAATCTGCCCAGGAAGAAAGCAGTGCTCTCGACTTCAGCGGTCTGGAATCTGAAATGGGTGATGCCGTTGCAAATGACGAGTTGGCAGACGAGTTCACCTTTGTTGACACGAGTCAGCTGCAGAACACAGAAAGCGTAGCAGGGGAAGACACCGCAGAAGAGGAATCTCCGGCCAAAGAAGAGCCACGGGAAGAGAGCTCCTTAGACGAATCGACTGCCTTCAACGACGCTTTCAGTGAAACAGGTGAACCCGATGGAGCCGTGGAGTTTGAATTCAACGAGGAGCCGGAGGCATCAGAATCAGCATCCAGTGATGAGATCGACTTTTCAACGGATGAGCCCTCGGCCGTTGACAAAATAGATTTTTCCTCGGCAGAAGACACGGATGAGCAGGAGCCTTCAGACGAATTTTCCTTCGCTGACGATTCTGGCGACGACGCTTTCGCCTTTGGTGACGCAGAGGAAGAGCTGCCGACTCCGGCAAGCGAGGAGACCAGTGAGCCTGACGAGTTTTCTTTTGGCGACGAAGACCCGTTCGCTGACGATTCCTCTTCCGAGTGGGAAGAGAAGACGGCCAATGAGGACACCTCCTTCGACTTTGAAGAGCCCCAGTTTGACAATAATGAGACAGCAGCAGAAAGTCCGGCGGCACAGTCCGGCAGTGATGATCTGCAATTCGGCGAGATCGATTTTGCCAGCGACACTCCCGAGCAAGAAGCCCCCGGCTTTGACTCTGATGATGACTTCTCCAGCGCGTCGATGGAACAGAAAGAGGAACCGGAGTCTTTCAGCCCAAGCCAGGAGACTTCCAGACCACCTGCAGACGACTATGACGATGAAGAGCCGCTGCCAGCACCACCGCAGCCCAAGAAGAGTTCTCTCTCGCGTATTCTGGTTCTGTTGGTTCTTCTGCTCGTTATTCTGGGTGGAGCGGCAGGCTTCCTGTTTATCCAGGAAGGTGCAATCAACCTCAACACCATCGGCCAGTATCTGCCTTTCCTGCAGGAATATATTGGCGAAGCTCCAGTCAGCTCGCCGGGAGACAGAATCGGCATCAACGTTTTCGGAAGTTCCTATGTGAACGGCGAAGCAGGACAGATGCTGGTCATTCAAGGTGCGGCCGTCAACAATCACCCGGCAACACGCTCGGCGATTACGATCAAGGGTGTCCTTCTCGATACTCAAGGACAAACGCTCTTACAGCAGACCGTCTTCTGCGGCAACAAGCTTGATGACACCGCTCTTAAGACCATGTCATTTGCAGCCATCGAAGAGGCGATGAACAACCAGTTCGGCGACAGCCTTTCCAACATGAACGTTGCCGCCGGAGCGTCGATCCCTTTCACCATCGTCTTCCGAAACCTTCCTGACGGACTTGCTAACATCAACGTCGAAGTGGTTGACTCCAAACCGGGCGCCGGCTAATCCGGGCTATCGCTATAAACACAGAAGGCCGCCCCTGAAATCATCAGGGGCGGCCTTCTGTTTACTCGTATTACAGAGGTACTTAGGGAGCTTCGATTGCGGCAACAGGACAGCTGTCAACACAAGCACCACAGTCCGTGCAAGTTGCTGCGTCAATTACATGCACGTCACCCTGCTCACTGATGGCGTCAACCGGGCAGGTGTCTGCGCAAGCGGCGCAATTGATACACTCGTCATTAATTGTGTAAGCCATGGAATATTCCTCCTCTTCGATAGATTTATGTTTCAGAAACTTTTGGGAGTTTACCGCAAGAAAATGATTCTGTCCAGAGCAAACAGACACCCGGTTTTCCTTAAAAAACTTGCAATTTAGTAATCCTTACATTACCCTCTCACAACACGTTTTACACCTGTAACCCTTTATAAAAGCTGACTTAACAAAAATTTAAGCATGACTAAAAAAACGCTTTTAAAACAGTATTTTGTTTTACCGCCCTAAAAAATGCTTACATTAAAGAGGAGGAACAACTTATGGATATCCTGGCACTTAACTGCGGCAGTTCATCTGTTAAATACCAGCTCTACGACTGGGAGAAGAAAGAAGTCATTGCCAAAGGCATGGTCGAGCGCGTCACGATAGGCGACTCCTACATCATTCACGAAGTCCCCGGCCGGGAGACCTATCGTGAAGAATACGAGTGTCCCGACCACAAGGTTGCAATTCACCTGATCATCAAAATCCTGACTGACAAGGAATACGGTGTCCTTGAAGAAATAACCCAGATATCAGCAGTCGGCCACCGTGTTGTTCATGGCGGAGAGAAGTTTACCTGCTCGGTAACAATAGACGATGCCGTTCTGGAGACCATTAAAGCAGTTCAGCATCTCGCTCCTTTGCATAATCCACCTAACATTTCTGGTATTGAAGCGGCCCAGTCGGTTCTTCCTGACGTTCCGCATATTGCGATCTTCGACACGGCCTTTCATCAGACCATGCCTGAGCCAGCCTACACCTATCCCCTTCCCCATGAATGGTACAAGAAATATGGTGTCCGTCGTTACGGCTTTCACGGCACCAGCCATCTCTATGTGTCCAAGCGTGCCGCAGTCATGCTTGGTAAAGACCCGAAAGATTGTAATATCATCACCATGCATATCGGCAATGGCGTCTCCCACTCTGCCATTAAAAATGGCGTCTCCGTAGACACGTCGATGGGCCTTACCCCTCTTGAAGGTGCTGTCATGGGAACCCGTTGTGGCGATATCGACCCAGCGATCCCGGCCTTTATCATGGAACAGGAAGGCCTCACCCCCATGGAGATCGACAGCGTTCTGAACAAAAAGTCCGGCATCCTGGGAATTACCGGTCAATACACTGACCGCCGCGATGTCATCGAAGGCGCCGAAGAAGGCGACAAACTCTGCAAGCTCGCTCTCGAGGTCGAAGCTTATCGCTTGAAGAAATACATCGGGTCCTACGCTGCGGCGATCGGTGGCATTGATGCTGTTGTTTTCACTGCTGGTGTCGGTGAAATGGGGACTCTGATTCGCGAGAAAGCTGTTGAAGGCCTCGAGTTCATGGGCATCATTCTCGACAAAGAGAAGAATCGCAACACCATGACCCGTAAGACGGAGACCGTGATTACCACTCCCGATTCACCGGTCAAAGTCTTTGTCATCCCGACTGACGAGGAACTGGTTTTCACCGAGGACGTTGTCGCCATCCTTGAAGGGACCTACACAGATCACATGAACTTCAAGTACAGCTTTGCTTCTTCGGAGTTCCAACGTAAGTAAAAGCAAAGTTCTCATCTTTTCAGAAAAAGTAAAGGCCAGGATAATTCCTGGCCTTTACTTTTTCTTAGCACCTTCGGCAGAACCGTTTCAATACATCAATCAGAATCCTGGCAATAGCTCCCCAAAGTACTCTCGATATGCTCTGCAGTCATCTCGTCCATCTCAAAACCACTCTTTCGAAGAAAGTCCAGGCCTTTCTTGATCGCCTTTTGCATAGAGTCTTCATCCTTAGGTCTCTTCGCCGGAATACAGACCAGGGTGTGTTTGTTCTGCTTCAGCCGATAGAGCAGATAAAGGTTCTTCTGCTTTCCCTGCTTCAGAACAACCATAAAGGCCATACAGTATTGTGAGGGATAACCCTCGATAGCCATCTGGACATTAAAGACGGTTTCCCATGCCTTGAAGACTTGACCTGTTGAGCTGCAGGGCAATCCCTGAAGATCCCAATCCGGGCGGAAGAAAGCACCTTTCTTGGGCGTGGGCCGCACTTCATGAGGTAAGGGTTTAGAGGACGTTGATACCTTTTCATTCTCACCCGGAGCAGCCGTCTCCACGACACCCTGCCCTTTTTCCAGAGTCGTTGCCTCTGCCAGCAAAGCTTCCTGCTCAGCAAGCTTCTTCTCAACCGATGCAAGCTCTTTGGCCAGAGCCTTCTTAACAAGGGTCTCCCCTTCCAGTTGGTCCTCCAGAGATCGTAGTCGTTCTTCCAGCTCCTGAACCCGGTCATCGTCCTGCCCTGTGGAAGCCTCCCGGGAGCTCACTTCCAGACTGCTGGCTTCTGTCTCACGGACCATTTTTTCAAGGGAATCAATGATCTTATGAGCCTCCTGAAGTTCGTTGTCCAGAGTCTCCCTCGCAGCTTTCTCCTGGTCGACACGAAGAGTCAGCGCCTTCACCTCCTGGTCAAGCGCTGCAGAGGATTCAGGCTCAGCAACCCCCGGTCTGGACTTTAATTCTTCAGCGGCAGACTCAGCCTGCTTCAGAGACTGTTGCAGCTCAGAGATACGTCGATCATCCTCTGCAGCTCCTCTCTCCAAACGCTTGCGGACACTAAGTTCCTGATCAAATTCTTGGCGAAGGCTCTCGTTCATCTTGACCAGTTCGGCGTACCGTCCTTCCGTTTCTTGCAGATTGGCAGACTCAGCGGCATTGGCCTGACTCAAGCGCTTTACCTCCTCGAAACCCTTCTGCAAACCATCATACTTTTCAAGAGCCAAAGAGAGTTCTTCTTTCAAGTTCTCGTTTTTCTGCCCCAATTCGGCATAGAGGCCTTCCAATTCCCGGAGTTCAGCATGCTTGGCAGCATTGGCCTGCCCAAGGCTCTCAGCCTCCTCAAGACTCTTCTGCAAAGTCTCTTGCTTTTCAACAGCAACCGCAAGCTCCTCTTGGAGACTGTCCTTAAGAGCAATCGTCTCCTTAAGCTGTTCCTCTGCCTTATCCAACTGAAACTGCAACGCCTCCGAGAGTTTAACGGCTTCACTGAAACCATCAGCCCTCTGCTCGGCAGTCTTGAGCTCCAGATCAAGGGCCTTGATCCGGAGTTCGGCCTCTCTGCAGTTCTTATCAAGCTGCGTCGCCTCAGACTCCTGCTCTCCGAGCTGAGCAAAGGCCTCCTCTCGAAGGCCTTCAGACTCTTTAAGATCATTCTGCAAAGCAACAATCTGCTCATTGGCTGATTTGACATCATCAACAAACTGTTTTTGCTTCTGCTGCTCTGCAGCCAAAGCGTCTCGGACAGAAGTCAAATCGGCATCAAGCGACTTGATGCGACCATTCAATGCGACAATCTTGCGCTTCTGTTTTAAAACATCTGAAGACTGCGTTTCGACATCAACCAAGCTCTCCTCGAGGTCCTGAATGCGCTTTTCCGCAGCAGACGTAATGGCCTCGCTGAATTCTTTTTGCGAGCGTGCTGACTCAGCCGCGGTTTCTGCTTCTTCCAGCCTTGCAGTAAGATCTTTTATCTGGGCCAGAAGTGTCGTCTTCTCATTATCGGCAGATTCTTGGGGAGAGAATAACTCTTCAAGAAGTTCTCGCAGCGCGCCAGACCGATCCTGTATGCGTTTTTCAGTACTCAGCTTGAGGGCGGCTCTTTTCCCCTGCGGACTTTCGGGTTTTTCGTCAAAGGCGGCCTGAAGATCGGCAAGGATTCGTTGGTGTTCTGTTCGTTGAAGCTGTGCTTCAGCGGGAGAGGCAATACCGGGAACATCGCGCAGAACAACCTCAAGCATGGCAGAACTGAGCTTCAGATTGACGTCCTCCAGCTGGAAGCCAAGTTCAACAAGGGTCTCCTGCCCGTACTTCCACAAGGCTTTTTTATCTGGACCGGCGACGGTAAAGATCAGGGCTTTTTTCAGGCTTTTGGCATAGAAGGCAACGCGACAGCGCTGTTCATCTTTATCCAGATAATCGCAGAGAGAGGCCTGCAATTCATACTGACTCTGGGCATCGCTGCCAAAGGAGACGGCAAAAGTTGAGCGACAAAGTTGCTGAATCTCTTTCGCTTCAGCTTCGATGAAACCTTCATGTTCGTAAAGAAGCATTCTTTCCCCCCGGAAAAAGGTGTGATTTTATCTTCACAAAATGCCATAAGTTAAGGGCTGATAGCAAGCTATCAACCCTTAAAACAAAACGAAATATTAATAATTTCAGAAGCCTGAGCAGGAAAGACTAGCCCTGCGCCTGCACTGCTGTAATCGCCGAGACCGAGACGATATCATCGACAGAGCAACCACGTGAAAGATCGTTGACCGGCTTGGCCAAGCCTTGAACTATTGGGCCAACCGCTTCAGCACCGGCAACACGCTCGACCAGCTTATAGCCAATATTACCAGCATCAAGTGTCGGAAAAATCAGGGTGTTGGCCTTGCCGGCCACAGCTGAACCGGGAGCTTTTTTCTCGCCGACCTTGGGCAGCAAGGCTGCATCTGCCTGAAGCTCACCGTCAATCTGCAGATCAGGGGCAAGCTGTTTGGCGATTTCAAGAGCTTCGAGAACCTTGTCACAATCTTCGTGGCTGGCGCTCCCCTTGGTGGAGAAAGAAAGCATGGCAACACGGGCATCTACACCGAGGAAGCTTTTGCAGCTGCTCGCAGTGGAGATAGCTATCTCTGCCAGGGCCTGAGCGTTGGGGTTCGGATTCACCGCGCAGTCAGCGAAACACAAGACACCGTTCTCGCCAAAATCGGGGTTCTTGGTTACCATCAGGAAGACGGAAGAGACTGTCTTCATACCCGGAGCGGTGCCAATGACCTGAAAGGCTGCACGTAGAACATCACCGGTGGTGTTGTAGGCACCTGCGACCATGCCACCCGCATCATCTTTACGAACCATCATCGCACCAAAGAAGAGGTTGTCTTCTCCGGTCAGGATTTCACGTGCCTGTTCTGCCGTCAGCCCCTTTTTCTCACGCAGCTTCACCAACTCTGCGACATAATCATCGAGTTGCGCGGCATTCTTCGGATTGATCAAGTCCACTCCGGCCAAAGAGACACCAAGCTCACCGGCTTTTGTTTCAAGAGCAGCGGCGTCTCCGAGCAAAACGACTTTTGCCAAACCATCCTTGGTGATCAGCTCCGCAGCCTGAATCATACGATCATCATAACTTTCCGGAAGGACAACAGTCTGGAGACTCGTGCGAGCCTTGGCTTTGATCTGGTCTACGAGATGCATAATCTGCTCCTTTAAGTACAATATTGATTTTATTAAAGATGAAAAATATACCGGATGGTTTCTAAGGCGTCAACTTCTTTCCCTGTCAGAAAGTTATGAGAATCCGCTTATTCCATGGTGGCAGAAACCAGTGAAAGTGTACTACAATAAGATGTTTATTTACTGAGGGAAGATGACGTCCGAACAAAGACAAAACCGAATCATTACCGGGTTCATACTGCTTTCGCTGCTGCTGCACCTGCTTTTGCTGCTACTGCCCAAAGACAAGCTGTTCCCGGAAGAAGCCCTACCGGAGCCGGTATATGTCGAGGTACGTCCACCCCAACAGCAGGAACGTGAACTCGACCTGCCGATCCGCAAGGAGCTGGAGAAACCTCGCGAGAAACCGGCCAAACGTTTGGCTGAGAAGGATCAGGTCGTCGAAAAAGAGATGGCGCCCGAAGCACAAGACACGGAAGATCGCGAAAAAATTGTACG
Source organism: Deltaproteobacteria bacterium IMCC39524 (assembly GCA_029667085.1). Taxonomy (NCBI): domain Bacteria; class Deltaproteobacteria; species Deltaproteobacteria bacterium IMCC39524. The sequence continues at coordinate 117,673 of JARUHJ010000002.1, read as the reverse complement.
TTCTCCGAAACCTGCTCCGAAGGCTCCCCCTAAAGAGCAAGCGAAGCCGCGCAAAGAAGTCGTCGAGAAAAAAACCGAACCTGATCTTGAGTTACCATTCACGCCGGACGGCTGGAAACAGAAGCCCGAAAAGAATCCGTCCCGGGAAGTTCCCGACCTGCAGACCCTTACACAGATTTCACCTGCCGCCCTGTCTAAAATTGAAAGTGACTGGCGGCGCAAATACCGAGCTGATGTCGAACGAGGCGATACCGTATGGATGGACAGTCAACAGGACTTGCTTCACTCCTTCATGCGGAGGTTCCGGACCAACGTTTACAATGTTTGGAACTACCCGGGCTCTGCGGTCCAGAGAGGTCAGCAAGGAACCTGCCTGCTACGCATCACCATAGATCGTCGGGGGAACATCAGCGATGTGCAACTGCTCGAGAGTTCCGGGCATCGGGTTCTGGACGATGAAGCGATAACTGCCGTGCGCCAGGGCGCCACCTACGGTCCCTTACCAAGAGCCTACCCACATGAAGAGTTGAAGGTCATGGCCTTCTTCGATTACCGCCTCAGCGGCAATGTCAGCAGATCCTCCCGTCGCCGACCCGGGGCGATTTACTAAAGCACCGGGCAGGCATGCTGCCCTTTGTCCGCCGACTTGATGTCTGATCATTGGATAGCCTATAGTTATATTAGGCAGCATCGCTGTTGCCTGAAAAATGTGTTATTCCTCTGATATTCAAGCCTCTGGAAAGGAATCGGTAATGACTCGCTTGCTATCTATTTTTCTTTTGTCCTTCGGCCTGGCCTGTTTATTGGTATCACCGACGTCGGCAGAAGAGCAGGCTCAACAGCCTCTGATAGAAATATACAAAGCCCCTGGCTGAGGTTGCTGCGGCGGCTGGGGCCAACACCTTGAAGACGCAGGCTTTCGCGTGACCTCTGAGGATGTTCGTAACATCTCTGAGATCAAAACCCGACACAGCGTCCCGGTTAAGCTCCAGTCTTGCCATACAGCCATCGTTGATGGCTACGTATTGGAAGGACATGTCCCAAAGACAGAAGTGATTCGATTGTTACAGGAAAGACCCGAGGTTATCGGCCTGAGTGTACCCGGAATGCCGATAGGTTCTCCAGGCATGGAGATGCCCGGCAGAGAGGCTGAACCTTACGAGGTTTTGTTATTTGACAAACAAGGTGTCATTGAGGTTTACGGCACCTATCCAAAATAAGTTTTACTTTAACGAGCTGCGTTTCGATTTAATTATCAACTTGTGAGAAAAGCAATGGCCGGCCTTTATCAGGCCGGCCATTTTTAGTTACATTGCATTCATAACTCTTCGATCACGTCGTCTCTTGCCAACGCAACTTCGGCTTGCGCGCGGCTGTCGTCTCATCTAAACGTCTCACCCGCGAACGAACCGGTGCCTGGAGGAGCAGTTCAGGATTATCGCGAGCTTCGCCGGCGATGGCGATCATGGCGTCACAGAATTCGTCCAGCACCTCCTGGCTCTCCGTTTCGGTCGGCTCAATCATGATCGCGCCCTTCACCACCAGCGGAAAGTAGATGGTCGGTGGATGATAGCCATAGTCAATCAGACGCTTTGCGACATCCAGGGTATGACAACCCCCTTCCAGGTCTTTGTCTGAAAAAATAACTTCATGCAGGGAACGGGATGTATACGGGAGGTCATAAACACCTTCCAGTCGGGCTCGCACATAGTTGGCGTTAAGAACCGCCATCTCGCTGGCGTGTTTTAAGCCTTCGCCGCCCAGGCTGCGGATATAGGCATAAGCACGCAGCATAACGCCAACATTGCCATGAAACGCCAGCATGCGGCCAACGGAATCGGTCTTGGGTGTTTCAATCTGATACGTCTCGCCATCAAACTCGACACCCGGACCAGGCAGATAAGGGATGAGTTCCTCGGTCACACCAACCGGACCGGCGCCAGGACCACCTCCACCGTGTGGCGTGGAGAAGGTCTTATGGAGATTGAAGTGCATCACATCAATGCCCATATCACCCGGGCGAGCAATGCCCATCAACGCATTGAGGTTGGCACCGTCACAATAAACCAGACCACCGCGTTCGTGGACCAGCTTGCAGATCTCTTCAATGTTGGTTTCAAAAAGACCGAGAGTGTTCGGATTGGTGACCATCAAAGCAGCCACACTATCATCCATGTGCGCCTCAACCTCTTCCAGGGTGAGCACCCCGTCGGAAGCGATCGGCACAACATCATAGCCGGTCAATGATGCGGTCGCCGGGTTGGTGCCATGAGCCGTATCAGGAATCAGAACCTTGCTGCGTTTGCTGCCGCGGGCTTCGTGCCAGGCTCGAATCACCAGCATACCCGCCAGCTCGCCTTGAGCACCTGCAGCCGGTTGCAAGGTTACTTTGGCAAAACCGGAAATTTCTGCCAGATCGACCTGCAAACGGTGCATCAGTTCCAGAGTTCCCTGGGCCAGGTGCGATGGCGTTGCCGGATGGATGCCGGCCAGACCCGGGATGCGGGCAACGGCCTCGTTGACCTTGGGATTGTACTTCATGGTACAGCTGCCCAAAGGGTAGAAGCCTGAATCAACGCCATAGTTCCAGGTCGACAGTCGGGTAAAGTGACGAACGACATCAACCTCGGAAAGCTCCGGGAAGCCATCAATTTCTTCGCGACAGAGATCGCTCGGAAGTTCAGCCGCCGGCACATCGAGCTTTGGAAGGCTGTAGCCTTTGCGACCCGGGTCAGAATGTTCAAAAAGCAGCTTTTCGTTGAGGACAAGCCCACTGGTACCTACGATTGTCATGCTGCACCTCCCTGCAGTGCAGCGACCAGCGCGTCAATCTCTTCACGCTGATTCTGCTCTGTTACGCAAACCAGGAAACAATCCGCCATTTCAGGGTAATCCTCACCGAGTGGGATACCACCCAGAATCCCAGCCGCCTCAAGTCGCGACAGAACCTCTGCGACCGGCGCTTCGGAGCGGACAACAAACTCGTTGAAAGCAGGCCCATCGAAGACCAGGCTGAAGCCTTTTATGCCTGAGAGTTGTTTACGGGCATATGCAGCTTTGGCAAGGTTCTGCTCAGCCATCTCGCGCAGGCCCTGTTTACCGAGCAGGCTCATAAAGATGGTTGCCATCAGGGCGCAGAGGCCCTGGTTGGAGCAGATATTCGAGGTCGCTTTTTCACGGCGAATATGTTGCTCGCGAGTCGCCAGGGTCAGGACGAAGCCGCGCTGTCCTTCAAGGTCTGTGGTCTCACCGACCAGGCGTCCCGGCATGCCACGCACATCTTTCTGCCGAACAGCGAAAAAACCGACATAGGGGCCGCCAAAGGCGAGGGGCAAACCAAAGCTCTGAGCGTCGCCGGCGACGATATCGGCACCGAGTTCACCAGGCGATTTGAGCAGGCCAAGCGCAATCGGTTCGGCGACCGCTGTCACCAGTTTAGCGCCATGTTGGTGACTCTTTTCTGCCAGGGCGGCAACATCTTCGATCACGCCAAAATAGTTCGGGTAACCAGCCACAACAACAGCGGTGGAGTCATCCAGCTTGGCAGCAAGGTCCTCGAGATCGGTGCGGCCGTCGGCGGCGACAGCAACATCGACAAGCTCCATATTCAGGTAGCGGCAGTAGGTTGCCACGACCCCGCGGTAGCGAGGGTTGAGTGCCTTTGACAAAAGAACCTTTTTGCGCCGGGTCAGGCGCATAGCCATGAGCACGGCTTCAGCACAAGCCGAGGCGCCATCGTACATTGAGGCGTTGGCCGCATCCATACCGGTCAACTGGCAGATCAGCGTCTGAAACTCGAAGACAGCCTGCAAGGTTCCCTGGCTTATTTCCGGCTGATAGGGCGTGTAAGCCGTATAAAATTCGCTGCGTGAAATCAGAAGATCAATCACGGTAGGAATAAAATGATGATAAGCCCCGCCACCGAGGAAACTTTTGTGAGTCTCCGGAGTCGCATTCCCCAGCGCGAGAGACTTAAGCTCTCGAAGCAACTCTGTCTCGCTGGCCGGCTCCTGAATATCAAGCGGACGCTTTAACCGGACAGATTCCGGAACCTCGACGAAGAGGTCTTCCAGGGTGGCGACTCCGATCCGTTCCAGCATCTGAGTCACGTCCCCTGCAGTGTGCGGGATATAACGCATGGTTCTCAGCTCTCCTCTGCGATCAGCTTCTGGTAAGCATCGGCGGTCATCAGGGCGTCAGCCTCAGCGGCGTCGTCCATACGGATTTTTATCATCCAGCCATCTTCGTAGGGAGAGGTATTGATGATCTCCGGTGCATCAAGGAGGTCCTCGTTGATCTCTTCCACGGTCCCGGAAATAGGCGCATAAATATCGGAAACCGCCTTCACCGATTCGACGACACCGAAAGCTTTGCCTGCTTCGAGAAGAGTACCGACCTCGGGGAGTTCGACAAAAACAACATCCCCCAGAGCATCCTGGGCAAAATCCGAGATACCGATCACAGCCAGCTCTTCCTCAACCATGACCCACTCATGCTCTTCTGTGTACTTGAGTTCTTCTGGGAATTCCATGACAACCTCCTTACAGTCTGTAGGCCCCCTTTACCGGGGTGAAAAGAAAATATCGAATGGATTAAGTTATTTCACAAAAGGAGGCCGCTGCACCTTGGCCCCCATACGACGATTACGAATCGCGACCTCAAGATCAGTCTCCTCTTTGGCAAAGTCAGGCTCCACCAACGCCAGCGCGACACCAGCCTTGAGACTCGGTGACATGGTCCCACTGGTCACCACACCGACTTCCCGGTCACCAGAAAAAACCGGATAGCCCTCCCGCGGGATACCACGTTCCTGCATCACCAGTCCAACACGACGGCGCGGAAGACCCTCTGCTTTTTGAGCAACCAGAGCCGCCTTGCCGACGAAGTCTTCCTTATCAAGTTTGGTAATCCAGGCGAGGCCAGCCTCCAGAGGCGAAATCTCGCGGGAGAGTTCATGACCATACAAGGCGTAGCCTTTTTCAAGGCGCAGGGTGTCGCGCGCGCCCAGGCCGATAGGCAACAAGCCTTGCGGAGTACCGGCGGTCATGATTGCCTGCCAGACGTTTACTGCCGAAGCGGCGGGAAGGTACAGTTCAAAGCCGTCCTCTCCGGTGTAACCGGTTCGCGAGATAATCATCTCCACTCCGGCAACAGTTCCTTCGCAGAAGTGATAATAAACCAGGTCAGCCAGAACAACATCTGTCAAGCTGGAGAGGATCGTTGCAGCCTTCGGACCTTGCAGGGCAATCTGGGCAAACTCATCGCTGCGATTGGTCAGGGTGACGTCAGTGATTGCCGCCTCGGAAAGGACCTGCTGCATCCAGGCAAAGTCCTTGTCGGTGTTCGAGGCGTTGACGCAGAAGAGATAACGCGACTCGTTGAAGCGGTAGAGGGTGACATCATCGACCACCCCTCCTTGGGGATAACACATCGCCGAATACTGAACCTGACCATCGACCAGTTTCGCAGCATCGTTGATGGTCAGGTGCTGGATAAAAGCCAAAGCGTTGGCGCCACTGACCTCGACCTCGCCCATATGCGAGACATCAAAAAGACCGGCAGCCTCTCGCACAGCCTGATGCTCATCAATAACACCGGAGTACTGCACCGGCATATCCCAACCGCCAAAGTCGACCATCCGTGCGCCAAGCTCACGGTGGGTTTGATTCAAAGGGGTTTTTTTCACGGGTTCTCTCCTTAAGAGATAAGCAAACAAACAGGTAGCGACGATAAGATCAAGATAGGATCTCGGGGATTCTGTCCTCGTGTCCCAGTGTCATCAAGTGCACCCCCTGACAGTGCTCACGTGCCCAGGCAACAGCTTCACGAGCGATTTCAACCCCTTCCGCCAAAGAATCTTCTGCAGAGTCCAGACGCTGAACCAAGGTCTCGGGGACCTGAACTCCGGGAATATTGTCATTAAGAAACCGAGCCATCCTGGAGCTGCGAATCAACAGGACACCGGCTATCACCGGCACCTGCAAGGGCTGCATAGCGAGCATGAAGCGTTCCAGTATCTCGCGATCAAACACCGACTGCGTTTGAAAAAAACGAGCACCGCTATCAACTTTTTTCGCCACTTTCTGGAACATCAGTTCAAAGGGCTCAGCCGCAGGGTTCACTGCTGCGCCGGGGAAAAACTCCGGCACACCATCAAGCGACTTACCGGCCATATCTGTTCCCGCCATAAGCCCGGCAGCCATATCCAGCAGTTGCACGGAATCAAGGTCAAAAACAGGCCTTGAATCGGGATGATCTCCAAACTTACTGTGATCACCGGAAAGCAGTAAAAGATTTTCGATGCCAAAAGACGCCGCACCAAGCAAATCAGACTGCAAAGCCATGCGGTTGCGATCACGGCAGGTCAACTGCAAAACCGTTTCCGTACCTTGCTGCTGCAACCGGGCAGCCAGCGCCAACGACGACAAGCGCATATTGGCACCCTGGTTATCAGTGACGTTCACAGCAGTAATACCTGTCAACTTTTCGACAGCTGCCAATGCCTCGCTGAGATCGGTACCTTTGGGAGGCGCAATTTCAGCCGTCACCACGAACTGGCCATTGCCAAGCTGTTCCGATAAAAACGACATCAGCTTTCGCCATCTTTCAGGCGATAGCGCCCTGGTTGAAAGCGCCTACTCCAGTTCTTTGGCGGCACGCGCCGGGCAAAGACGCCCTGCCGTTGTTGACTCTTTAAACGCTCGAAAATCAGGCTCCAGGCACACTCAATCTCGGCATCAACCTCACAGTGACCGTCCGCCATGCCACCACAGGGACCATTCAACAAACCCTTGGCGCAGGTGGTCACCGGACAGATCCCGGCAGTTTCATTGAGGATGCAGTCACCACAGAGGGAACACATCTCCTCGTACTGACCGAAGCGACGGACGTTGCCAAGAAACATGGAGTTCAAACCACCCACCACTTGTTTATCAACGTTGGATGAAATCGACTGAATCCCCGAACCGCAGGCAAGCACCACCAGAGCATCCGCATCCTGCACCGCGGCCTTGTGATGGCGCAGATCGCGGGCCGCGCGCGCGATATGACAAGCTTCATCAATGATCACGCTGCCGGTCGCATCCTTGCCCTGCTCATTCAGCCACTCCTGAAACTTGAAGACCTCATCTTCACCGCCGGACTTACAGGCCGTAGCGCAGGCGGCGCATCCGACAATAAAGAGCTTATCAAAGTCGGCCAAGGCCTGCTGGAGTTCTTCATAAGGTTTCAGTTCGCTGATTATCATATTGATCCGGGGGCTGGTGTTTGGGGGCTGGGGACTGGTGGAGAGCCCAACCCTTCACATTTAAGGCAAAACGGCCCGGGACGAAGAATTCATCACGGGCTGTATAAGTTACTTACTGCTGGGCGCGGCGCTTGGCGCCTTCGACAGTATTGTAAAGCAGCATGGTGATGGTCATGGGGCCGACACCACCTGGAACCGGAGTGATCGCGCTGGCGCGTTCCTTGGCCGCCTCGAATTCGACATCACCGACCAGCTTCTTCTCACCGACGCGATTAACACCGACGTCGATAACAACGGCTCCTTCCTTGATCCAGGCGCCTTTAATCATCTCAGGTCGGCCGACCGCTGCAATCACGACATCGGCCTGTGCGACCTTACCCGGCAGATCTTGAGTACGGGAGTGACAGAGGGTAACAGTCGCGTGCTGGGCCAGGCACATCAGGGCAACAGGCTTGCCAACAATATTGGAGCGACCGACCACAACAACTTCCTTGCCCTTCAGATCAACGCCGGTATGTTCCAGCATCTTCATAACACCATAAGGTGTACAGGGTTGGTAAAGAGGATTGCCGGTGACCAGACGACCAACATTATAGGGGTGAAAGCCGTCTGCATCCTTGGCCGGAGAAATCGACTCCAGAACCTTGCTCTCATCGATATGATCTGGCAATGGCAACTGGACCAGGATGCCATCAATACGCGGATCATTATTCAACTCCTCGATCAACGCCAGCAGCTGGGCTTCGGTTGTTTCAGCGGGGAGCTTATGCTCATCAGAGAAGATACCGGCTTTTTCACACGCCTTCTCCTTCATCGTCACGTACACCCGGCTGGCCGGATCTTCACCGACCAGGACAACAGCCAGGCCAGGTGTTACACCCTGCTCTTTCAATGTCACTACATCAGCGGCAATCTCTTCACGAATTTCAGCGGCAATCGCCTTACCATCAATGATCTTATCCACGTAAAAAAACCTCCCTTGACCTGTACCATTAAATTCATTGATACAGGCAATAAAATGAAGTATGACTATACGCAACGAGGGGTTGATTGTAAAGATGTCTGGGTGAGTAAATATGGAAAAAAGGAACGAAAAAAGTTCATCAAAAATCGTCACAAACAAACCAGTAGGGTTGTCGTCTCTTGTTGAACGATTACGAATTAAAACGACTCCTCAGTCTACCCATCAGCACTTGCCATAACTCTCTGAATACGATTAAGCTTGCAATGGTCCGATTACATGTGGTAGCGTTCACTATCTTAAACGTTTGTGCAAAGATGTTTGTTGGACGAGATTAAATGTTAATCGGTCGCGAATGAGCCACGCAAACCTATTTTGGTTGTGTGGTTTTTTATTTTTAAGCAGACCTGGTTTGCACAACAAAAGCGTTCCCACTAAGGGAACATGGAGTTAAAAATGGCTGAAGGTACTGTGAAGTGGTTCAACGATGCAAAAGGTTTTGGTTTTATCGAGCAGGACAATGGACCGGATGTGTTCGTACACTTCTCTGAAGTCCAAGGCGACGGTTTCAAATCTCTCGCTGAAGGAGATAGAGTAAGTTTTGATGTAACTGAAGGCCAGAAAGGCCCCCAGTCATCAAATGTATGCAAAATCTAATTTTGCATTTTACAGATATCAACAAAAAAGCCCCGCGGAAATCCGCGGGGCTTTTTTGTGCCCAGAAACTGCGGCTAAGATTGCTCGCAGTGCTTCAACCCGTTGACCGTAAAGTTATCTGGTTAGCTATTCGCCCCAGAAAAACCATTTCGAATTAAGTGCATCCGGAAGAACACAAACGCTTCACGCCCGTTCGCGCTGATCCCTCGAGACGCAGAGTCAAGAACAACCTAACTCTGCTCTTTACGTTTCTGATTCAGCACCCTCTTATACATTTTACCGAGATTCTTGTCCTTGCGTCTTTTTTCCACAAGAGTCTCATCGGCCCGCTCCTGCTCGGCAATCAGTTTGAGATAGTTGGTGAGACGACGCGGATCAAGTTCGTCATTCTCAGCCGCTTCAGCCACTGCGCAGCCAGATTCCCCCTGGTGGCGACAATCATTGAAACGACATCTGCGAGCGACCGCTTCTATCTCTTCAAAAAGCGAGGCGACACCTTCTCCACAGTCGCTCAGTTGCAATTCCCGCAACCCCGGGCTGTCCAGCAAAAGGCCGCCGGCCGGCAAGATGTGTAAAGAACGCGCGGTGGTGGTATGACGGCCCTTGGCATCCCCTTCGCGAGTCGCGCCGGTTTCCTGGACGACTGCGGCTGAGAGAGTGTTGACCAGGGTGGACTTACCAACGCCACTCGACCCAACCAAGGCCACAGTCTGCCCTTTACTGCACCAGGGCCTCAAGGTTTCAATCACGCTCGCATCCCTGGAGTTGACCGCTTCCACAGCCAGGTGGTGACGAAGAGTCCGCGCCCTGGCACGATAGTTTTCGACATCTTCGATCAGATCAACTTTGGTCAGCACGACCACTGGTTCAACGCCCGCGTCAAGTGCCATGGCAAGGTAACGTTCCAGACGTGACAGGTTAAAATCAGCATTACAGGAAGTGACGATGAAGAGGGTATCAACGTTGGCGGCCATCAACTGCACGCGGGCGTCGCGACCGGAAGCCATGCGTTTGAAGAGGCTGACGCGTTCCAGAAGGCGAAGTGGATGGCCATCGCCATCGATAAGCAGCCAGTCACCAACGGTCGGCAGCTCCTCTACTGAGTAACGCAACCATGAATGAGGGAGCGAGAACTGCTGGCGACCATCCTCTCCCACGCCAGCAACCAGATGACGATTCAGGGCGAAGACCCGCACAGGAGTGGTCGTTTCCAACTCCTCGAGGCTTAACTGCTGCTGGAAAAAATGTTTCCAGCCAAGTTCCGACAGGGTGTTTCTTTGTTGAGGCATCTATTGTCCCGGAGACATCATGGTTGAAAGCGTGAAAGCTCAAAGAATCTGAAGTTTAACGCAGACCTTGCAGGCAAGCAAGCAGACTGGGTCGACAACAAAACAGATGCATATGCCGACGAAGCACCAAACTTCACCATGAAAGCAATCAAGTGATCTGCTTATTCATTTTACTCAAGCCAAGCTCAGATTGTTTGGTGACATCTTTTTTAACACAGACAAACACGGGTAAATGAGAAGAAAGAGCAAAAGAGATAACCACAAGAAGACAAATTGAAAAGGGGACGGAATTTTCATTCCGTCCCCTTTTCAATATATCTCGGCAAAGCTCTATTCGTTGGCCGCTTTCGGACAACCTGCGCAGCCGCCACCACTGTCCGCTGAAGCACAGGAGGCTGCCTTGCCACCATAACCCTGATCATACCAGCCGCCACCTTTGAGGGCGAACCCGGTCTGCGAGATCAGCTTGGCGACTTCGCCATTACACTCTCTACACTCGGTGAGCGGTGGATCGGAAAATTTCTGCCGGGCCTCAAAAACCAGCCCGCACTCTTTACATTGATACTCGTACATCGGCATAGGAATCACCTCTTATAATAAAATTCGACGGTAATTTAATGACTTTGAGAGCAGATGTCAACCCCCCAGCAGATCTTCAACAAGACGAGTGACTTCCAGAAAATCAGTATCTTCAAGTAACAAGCGCTTGTGACGGGACATTTCGCCAGAAATTATCTTAACACAACTCCTGGGTAGACTGCAGAGCTTGGCGATGAAAAGACAACAGGCCTTGTTAGCGGCGCCATCGACAGGCGGAGCGGTCAAAGCAACCTTGAGTTCATCTCCTTGCAGGCCGACAACCTTGTTGCGACTGGCTCGGGGCTGGATATAGAGAAAAACTTCGACACCTGCGTCGGTTTGTCGCAGGCAGGGCAGGGTCACTTGAGAAGGTCCTCTTCACCATTGGGATCATTCGGGTCGAAATCGAACGCGAGTTCAGGAGGCTCATGCTCAAGAGGTGCCTCAGCTTTTTCAACTGTCGTCGTTAAGAGCTCTGTCTCATCATCGAATTCAGCTTCTTCGACAGGTGCTTCTGCCGATCCGTCGGCTTCCGCAGAGGCCTCTTCTACGGTGGAGTCTTTTTTTTCTACAAAGGGGAGCGGCTCTTCAAGCATCCTGGCGTCAGCATCGGGTGCATCAAGAGCCACAGTATTCAGATCGATCATGCGGATATGTTTTTCTAACAAACCACGCAGGCTGACTTCAAAATCAATCTTCTGACGCTTGATCTCCTGGATTTCTTCAATCAACTGCCCGCGACGTTCTTCTGCATTGTGCATCAAGCGTTCGGCCTTGATCTCGGCCTCAGCCATCATGACGTCAACCTCACGACGAGCAGTCGACTTGAGCTCTTCGGTAATCTTCTGGGTCGTCACCAGGGTTTCTTTCAGAGTCTCTTCGCGTTCACGCATCTCGCTCAAGGTCGCGTTGACCCGATCAAGCGACTCCTGAAGGTTCTGATTCTTACCGATCAGGCGCTCTAATTCTTCGGCCAGCATTTCCAGGAACTGATCAACACCAGTCTTCTCATAACCGAAAGGACGCGATTTGAACTGTTTCTGCTGGATATCGATCGGGCTGATTCGCATAGTCACCTCAGAATCCGCGACTGAACTGCACAATGATATTCAGCAGTATCTTTTCAACAATCGTCAGCGCAAACAGCAAGGCAATCGGCGAGAGGTCTATACCACTGAACTGCAACGGCAGATAGCGTCTCATCAAAGCAAGCACCGGCTCGGTGGCACTGTAGAGAAAGCGCACGATCGGGTTGTAAGGATCGGGGTTCACCCAGGAGATGAGAGCCCGGGCGATGACGATAAAGATATAAACCTGGAACACCAGGCTGACGATGTCGTAGAGCGAAGACCAGAGAACTTGCATGAGCACCTCGGAAGATATCGTTAAAAAGCAACGATAATGACTATTTATGTCTGATATTATATAGCTTAATACAGACAGAGCAGTCAAACTCTTTCCCTGACAAGTTTCTGGAAAAACGTTGATTTCTCAGCATCTTGAGGCCATAATAGCGACCTTTAAGCGAAACTATTCATTTTATATACTTATTTTTAAGGAGAGAACCATGGTTCAGACCAACAACCTCAAAGTCAGCGCCGTCAAGCCCTTGATTGCTCCGGCAGACCTCAAGCAGGTCTTGCCCCTCTCGGAAAAAGCTGCCGGCTTTGTCGCCGCCTCACGTGAACAGATTCAGGACGTCCTCTGGAATCGTGATCCACGGATGATGGTCGTCGTCGGGCCCTGCTCCATTCACGACCCCAAGGCCGCCCTCGAATATGCAGAACTGCTGGCCAAGCTGAATGAGGAACTCAAAGATCAATTACTGCTGGTCATGCGCGTCTACTTTGAAAAGCCCCGCACCACCATCGGCTGGAAAGGCCTGATCAACGATCCGGACCTTGACGGATCGCACCAGATTTCAAAAGGTCTCGGTATCGCCCGCCGGTTGATGCTCGACATCACCGACAGGGGACTGCCGGTCGCCACGGAGATGCTCGATCCGATCACTCCCCAATATATGGCTGACACGATCAGCTGGGGCGCCATTGGTGCCCGCACCACCGAAAGCCAGACTCACCGTGAAATGTCGAGTGGTCTCTCCTTCCCGGTCGGGTTCAAGAACGGCACCGATGGCAACCTGCAGATTGCTATCGATGCTATGGGCGCGGCATGCCACTCGCACAGTTTTCTCGGCATTAACCGTGAGGGTCGCATCTCCATCGTAAAAACGACCGGCAACCCTGATGTCCACATGGTGCTGCGCGGCGGCAACGATAAGCCCAATTACGAATCCGCTGACATCGCCCGGGTTATGGAAAAGTTGGCGAAGTCGAAGATCGAGACGTCTATCATGGTCGACTGCAGCCACGCCAACTCTTATAAAGACCATACCCTGCAGGAAGGCGTCATGAATGATGTTATTGAGCAGGTTGCGGCCGGCAACGGTCAGATCGGCTCACTGATGATCGAGAGTTTCCTTGAAGAAGGCAACCAGAAGATGGCCGAAAAGCTCGAGGATCTGGCTTATGGTGTTTCAATTACTGACAAGTGCGTCAATTGGGAGACCACGGAACGCATGCTGCGTCACGCTCACGCTAAACTCAAGGAGTGCGGAGGTCGCAACCTGCCCGCAAAGTAATGATTAAGAACAATAGCTGCCCACCACCTGCGCCGGAAACATCCTGCTGCCCTCCAAATAAGGATGGCACAGAGTGTTGTCCACCTGCACAAAGCACCGGACCCTGTTGTACCGAGGTTGCTGACGACCGGCCAGGCTACAAGCTCTGGCCTTTCGTTTGCGGCTGGACAACGGCATCAGGGCAGCAGATTCCTAAAGTTGCAACACGCCTCACCGCAACAGACATTGCGGGCCGTTGGCTGATGCGCTGGGGTTTCGGGCGAACGCGCTACAGTATCGCACCGGGGCTCTACGCCATCGGCACCCCCTCAGGCGACAGCCCGGTCCTGGTGACCGCCAACTACAAGATGACCTTCGACATCCTCCGCCGCGACATGTACGGCCACGACGCCTGGATACTGGTTACCGACACCAAAGGCATCAACGTCTGGTGCGCCGCCGGCAAAGGGACTTTCAGCACAGACGAAATTGTGCGTCAGGTTAAAAGAGTTAAGCTACAGGATGTCGTCAAGCATCGCACCCTGATCCTGCCGCAGCTCGGTGCCCCGGGAGTTGCCGCCCACGAAGTCGCCAAGGCCTGCGGTTTCAAAGTTGTTTATGGCCCGGTCCGCAGCAGCGACCTGCCAGAGTTTATCGATACCGGCAACAAAGCCACACCGCAGATGCGGCGAGTCACCTTTGGCTTGGTCGACCGCCTGGTCTTGACGCCTGTAGAGCTGGTACACATGTGGAAGCATATTCTTTACAGTATTGCTGCCCTGTTTCTTGTCGGCGGCATAGGCCCTGAGGTTTTTTCCCTTTCAGCAGCATGGTCACGCGGCGGCGCTGCCGTTGCAGCAGGGATGATGGCCCTTCTGACCGGTGCGGTGGTGACTCCAATTCTGCTGCCTTGGGTTCCCGGGCGAGCCTTCGCCAAAAAAGGCGCAATAACCGGCTTCGCAATCGGGCTTGCGGCTTCCCTTATCTTTGCTGACACCCTGGGAGGGCTGAACACACTGGCCCTGATCATCGCTACAGCAACAATCTCATCCTGGTGCGCCATGCACTTCACAGGCTCCTCAACCTTCACTTCACCATCGGGCGTTGAGAAAGAGATGCGCCGGGCCATACCTGCGCAGGCAGCGGCTCTTCTGGTCGGCGCTCTTTGCTGGCTGGCGGCGGCTTTTTAAAAGGAGAAAAGAGAAGAGATGACAACTCCGCGCTACATTAAAAATGTTGCCAGCTTGAAGCTTGATGAGGAACGCTGCATCGGTTGTGACCTTTGTACCGTGGTTTGCCCACACGGAGTTCTTGTCATGAAAGACAGTAAGGCAGACATTGCCGACTTGAACGCCTGCATCGAATGTGGCGCCTGCGCCATCAACTGTCCGGTTGAAGCTTTGACTGTTAAAAAAGGAGTGGGCTGTGCCAGCGCGATCATCAACGGTTGGCTGACCGGTGAAGAACCTAATTGCGAGTGTGGTGGCAGCTGCTAGAGAATCGCCTCAATCACAACCTGAAGCAATTGAGTCGTAGCGACACTCTCTGTAAAGCTCCGGCTTACCCGGAAAGACTCTTGAAACGCTTCAAAGCTTTATAAATGGCTCAATTCTGACTATTGCTCTCTGCGTCTCCGCATCTTTGCGTTAATAACTAGCCTGCATTTGCCTTGCCTTTGTTTTGGTTGTAGATCCGTTGCTTTTTGACTTTTCTAAACAGATTATAGCCTTGGAAGACGAGTGATCTCCTGCGTTGTTAATCTGGCAGTTATGTGTGATCTGAGGTTTCAGCATCAACAATAAAATCCCAGATATATGCACGTGTCTCCTCATCCATATCCTTGAATTGTAAGCCCATGGTAGTCGTTGGAGATACCGGGATGTTTTCTGGTTTCCCACTCCAAATAACCCTGGCATGAAGAGATGAGGGCTCTTCCTTTCCAGGTAATTGTAAATGAAATTTTGTTTCAGAATCCTCATCAGGTAGTTGACCCAGATCGAAAATTTCAATGGCTGCACCTGTGGAGCTTATGTTTAATAATCTAGCGGACCTTTTATTCCTGCCGAAGCCTATCTGTACAAAAAAATCACGAGACAGGTTTAGTCGAAAATCGTCTCTTCTCAGCAATCGAGCCAACCTTTTATTAATCTCGTATTTCGTTTCAAGCTCTAAATTCTCAGACTTTTTGTGTTGAAATTTTTCTCTTGCAGCAAGCAACAAGTTTTTCAAAGAAAAACGGAGGTCAAAGGATCCTTCTTCGGTTGAAATGACGACATCTTCAACCACGACAATTTCCTCACACTGAGGGCACAAAAATATCTGCACCTCTGCGAGATGAGGCGATTTGATAAGTCCACCACAATTTGAACAACTCATTTGAAGCATATCTTTATTTTATCAGGCAAGGGGTTTTCAATTATACCCTGTTATAGGTTGTGGTCAAAGAAGTGGTGTTCGAGCTTATCTCCTTTTGCACCGGAGTGGTCAGATTGGACGAGAGGCTCAACCTATCTGGGGCCTGCACAGAGGAAATGGCCACGTGGCAACGGGTGGCCATTTTTTTCAGATTAACGAGTCTGCTAAATATCGCTATCAGCAACAACCCTGTTTTTGGTATCAGAAATCGTGATACAGAAAAAAACACTAATTCACGTAACCACTACCGATGGCGGTAAACGGAAGACTCAGCTCAAGCTCTGGGACCTGTTTGGCAATCCAGGCGGTGAAGGTGTTGCTATTGGGCCCAGGAAAGACACTGTAGGTTGTTTTCCATGGATAGGCATGTGCGGCCTTATTTATTTCATCTATCATTTTGTCAACGTCTGAGCCCTTATGTTCTTTGAGAATCTGAGGCGTCTCTCCGAACCAGAGTCGGTCTGGAATGTCCTGTGCAATTTTCAAGACAGGCTCGCCGTGCTGACCACGCCAACCGACAACATCGTACACCGTGTAAGTGGCTTCACCAGTCCGTTTTGCAGCAATCCAGGTGTGGATTGCAAACCAGCCTCGCCAGCTCCAGGCTTTGGCGCCATAAACATGTATAATCGCTTCTTTTGAAACGGAAGGGTCGGGGGCAAGCCCCGCAGATTCGCGACTCGCAGTGCGCCAGTCTTTACCAGAAGAGCAGTTCGACAACAGGGCCCCCATAAGGACAAAAGCTGGGAGAAGCTTTAAGCTTTTTTTAAAGTACTTCACTAAATCACCTTCGAGCAAGAATTCCTTTTCAATGATTATAGCTTAGAACCTGTGTGGATATGAAGTCCGTGACCAAATGCTTGAAGAGGTAAAATGTGAATCATGACGATAGAGTTCAAAAAGACACATTTATGCGTCATAGAAGGAGTGACTTCCAGGAAACAAATCGAGCGTAATGGTGTCTAAAAAGCAGGTGCGCTGCAAAGCGAGCAGTCATGTGAGTCTGCAGGAAGATGGTGTGGGGCAATAAAGCCAGGTTATTAACAAAAAAAACTGGCAAAATTGAAGGCTCAACTTTACCTGCCCAGGGTTGTTCTTGTGGCAAATCCAGCGGCCGAAGAATGTTAGCATTAATGTGTTACCGGGTTATGCCGACCTAAAAGCTCCCGGATTTCTGGTTCGCTGTCCACAGGAGTGATGACCTTGAGCTGCAAGTCATCTTTAATAACGTGAAACTGCTCTTGCGGAATGCCGACGCCAATTAGATCGTCTACAGCATTTCTTAAAGAATCTAGCGAGCCGTAGCTCATGGTTACTGTCGTATTCATGATTGATCTCCTTTCAAAAAGGAGTCAAGCCTTCAAATTATCGAAACAATTTTACAGCACATAATCAACTCTCCCTTGTAGATTACCACGTCTGGGAACCAATTCAACCGAGCCCCTTGCAATATAAGAATGACCACCAGGGATCGAAGCCTGGTGGACATAATTTTGTATATTTAAAAACTTTATTAGGTGTCTAAGGGGAAAATCGGTCTTGGCACATTACGATATGGCAGTTGATCATAACGTGGGGTGCAAAGTGCGCCACTATCACAAACTATTATTTGTCCCGCAATCGGCTCAAAGGCAGCACGAAAGTGTTGCATCGACTTTACTGCCACGACATGTTTTTTCTGCGGATCGACACCAAATGCCTTGAATTGCTGCAAATCAAGGATTTGTCGGGGCATGGTGACCACCAATATTTCAATGCCACCAACACGGATGACGGCACTGGGGCCGAAACTGCCGTGGAGCCCGTGGATCATTGGACCATCGCCAGTAAAAAGCCCGTCGCTGAGTGACACGAGCTCAGCCTCGACAGCAAGTGGGCCACCACCGAAATCTGGGTCGGTCTTACCACCCAACATCAGCTGCACAGGCTTGCCAACCACAGCAGTCTGTAGGTCCTGCACGACCTCTCCATCCACCATGGGAGCAAAACAGGCATTGTTCACACCCGCATCGAGCAGTGCGCGCAACAGCTCGGTTGAATCGCCATAACCGCCAGCGCCAGGATTATCTGCGTAATCAGCAATAACCAGAGGCCCCTTTTCGGGGGCGTAAGCCGCGGCAATCGCCGCCGCCTCATCAACACTGAGATAATCGTTAAGTACCTCAAAACGACGATTCCAGATATCATCAGCGATCGTTTCAGCGAAAGCTGCGTGCGCAGCAAAATCCCCTTGTGCGCTCACCAAAACCGTTGGCCCAACCTCGGCGACATCGGCGCTGGCAAAGCCCGCATTTATGCTCACGGCAAAGACATCTTCCTTCTCTTCATAGGCTCGTGCCGCGGCAATGCGCTCAACCATGGGGCCGACGTCGGTGCGGCCACCATTGACTTCTTCCAGCATGGGACGGCTGACACGGATAATGCGCGGCTTGATTTCACCGGCCATCGTTCGTTGAAGAATCTCTCCAGCCTGGCGTCCGGTGTCACGCATATCAATGTGAGGGTAGGTTTTGAACGAAACAATGATGTCCACCAGCGCGCACATCTGCTCGCTGACATTAGCATGGGGATCAAGGGTGATAGCGATCGGCATCTCATTGCCCACGACACTGCGGACACGACGGAGTAATTCACCTTCGCCATCTTCGCAGAAATCGAGGCCCATCGCACCGTGTAAGCCAAGCAGCAGCCCGTCGAATGAATGTTTTTTTAAGCTGGCGAGGATCGGCTCACAGAGCCAGTCAAACGCCTTGCGCCTGATTTTACCGCTCGGACCGGCAGCAGCGCTCAGAACATGAGTGACTTTCCAGTCATGCACACGACCGGCATCAAGGAAGCCCGCAAGTTCCGTATTCTCTGCGCCACGCTCCTTGACGGCTGCTGCGCCCATCAGGGCATAACGGGCCATGAAGGCTTGTCTCCCGGTTTTGTGCAGGCTGAAAGAATTGGTTTCATGGGAAATCTCAGCCGTCAATACATTGAAACGCATAGGGCAATCCGTACCGGAAAAAGGAAAAAGCAAGAGAACGAGAGGAGATGAGAGACGAAATGTGCTGGCCTTTTCAAAAATCTGGTAACCGGGCGGACAATCAATAAACTGGCTGCTAGGCGACTAATTATGAAGCGACTCACCGCATGATATACCATCCAGAGAATTACGGTCTTTTTCTTTTATCACGGCAAGGCATGAAACGGGCTTCAAGCGACGTGCCATGTGACAAGCCTCACGTCTAAGTCACTTAAACTACTGATTTATCAATTCTTTCCCAACAATATGTGCCGTAATGTGTTAGACTTGCAACTCAAGCCGCCCAGTGGGAATTTATTTCCACAGCATCCAACCTTAGTTGGGACCACTCGTTGACAATCGGCCAATACTGGCCGGCACGATCTCGTCGCCTCCTCTGAGACTGATTCTCAAAGGAGTCACTATGTTAGTCGTCCCGCCCGTTGTGTCCGTGAACACGCATGAATCCACCCTTAAATTTGTTGCAAAACCCTCTGCAGTAAGGTCTTCGTCCCTCCGGGCCACAGATAAAAAAACCCGTGCCGCCACCGCAATTATCTATTGTGAAGCCAATTTTGGTGAGATTGACGGCAAAACCGCCAATGGTCTGATCAGACGCTCGGAAAAGTATAAAATTCTATCGGTTATCGACAGTGAAAAATCTGGCCTTGATACCGGTATGATTCTCGATAACAAGCCGAACGCAATTCCCATCTGTCGCGATCTCGCTGACGCTTTATCACAGGCGGGTTCAGTCCCTGATTTCTTCATCTTCGGTATGGCACCATCGAGCGGCATGCTGTCAAAGCACGAGCGTGGCCTGGTGCTTGAGGCGATGAGCCATGGGATGAATATCGTCAACGGCCTACATGAATTCTTAAACGATGACCCGGTGTTTGCCGCAGCATGTATTGCAAGCAAAGTCAGGATTCTGGACGTTCGCAAACCCCGCGACAAAAAAGATTTACATCTGTTCAGCGGCCGGATCGCCGAAGTCACCTGTCCGGTAATCGCCGTGCTTGGAACCGACTGCGCCATTGGCAAACGCACCACCGCCAACATCATAACCAGTACCCTCAATGAGGCGGGTATCAAAGCAGTGATGATCGGTACCGGTCAAACCGGCTTGATCCAGGGCGCAAGCTACGGTGTCGCGCTCGACGCCGTGCCCTCGCAATTCTGCGCTGGCGAGCTGGAAGCGACCGTCGTTGAAGCCTTCGAGAATGAGAGTCCCGATGTCATCATTGTCGAAGGCCAAGGCGCACTGAGCCATCCCGCTTTCTCTTCCACATCATTTATCCTGCGCGGCAGCTGCCCCAACGGCGTCGTCTTACAGCATGCGCCAGGGCGCAGTATGCGCTGCGACTTTAAAAACATGGCGATGCCAACACCGGCGAGTGAAATCAATCTGATCGAAACCTTCGCAGACACTAAAATCATCGGTCTGACCATCAATCATGAACAGATGAACGATATAGAGGTGGGTGCTGCCATTAGCAAGTATGAACAAGAGCTCGGAATCCCGGTCACAGATGCACTAACCAGGTCTCCTAAGCGGCTCTTGGAAATGGTGCTAGCGGCCTTCCCGGAGCTTAAGGAAACGTCGGCTGTCAGCGCATGATGTTCGCACCGCGGCTGGAAATAGACCTCCGCAAAATCCACCATAACGCCCGCACCCTGGTTGAACGACTGGACAAGCGTGGCATCTCGGTCACCGGCATAACCAAGGCGACCCTCGGCTCTGCTGAGATTGCCGCGACATTGCTTGAAGCCGGGGTCAAAAGGCTGGGCGACTCGCGCATCGAAAACATTGAAGCGATGCGGTCTGCACTGGGAGCGGCAGAGATGACCCTGATCCGTTCACCAATGCTGAGTCAGGCGAAACGGGTCGTCATGTCTGCCGATGTCAGTTGCAACACTGAGATCGAGGTCATCAAAAAGCTCTCACTGGAAGCGAAAAAGGCAGGTCGTACCCATGGGGTGATTCTCATGGTTGAGCTGGGTGACCTCCGTGAGGGCATCATGCCGGAAGACGTGACGGACACCGTCCGAGAAACACTTAGCTTGCCGAATATCGTTTTCAAAGGGATCGGTACCAACCTCGCATGCCGTAGTGGAGTATCACCAGACAGTAGGAATATGACCATGCTGTCCGATCTTGCAGACTCTATCGAAGCAACCTTAGGCCTGAACATAGATATTGTATCGGGAGGAAACTCTGCAAACCTGGAGTGGGCATTAAGTGGCGCAGAGATTGGTCGGATTAACGACCTTCGCCTGGGTGAGGCCATCCTGCTTGGCTGCGAAACCCTCCATCGGCAACCGATCGACGGACTGTATACCGATTCTATCACGCTATGTGCCGAAGTAATCGAAGCTAAGGTTAAACCATCAAAGCCATCGGGTACGATCGCACAAACCGCATTCGGGGAGGCTCCACCCGTCACAGATCGGGGCCTGGTCACGCAAGCCATCCTTGCTGTCGGACAGCAGGATATTGATCCGTCCGGCCTGCAGGCACCAACCGGAATCAATGTCTTGGGCGCCAGTAGTGACCACCTCATTCTGGAGTCTGACGAACTCAAGCTATCGGTCGGTACAGAAGTGACATTTCAATTGAACTACAGCGCGCTGGTTCGCGCCATGACCTCCCCCTTTATCGGCAAGGTTATGAAGCCAGCAACGACAGTTCATCCCTCCTTTTGAGATTACCTGCTTGGACATACCCAAAGAATTAAACACACAACCTATTGATTATTCTGGTTTTTTTGCGTTGTTTTTGACGATTTTTATGGTATAGAATTATATATACGGTTTTTTTAACGGGAGGAGGAAACTATGTCACAGGTGATATGTCCAAAATGTGGGGAGAATACCTTAGACCGACTGTCCAACTGTCCTGTCTGCAATGAACCCCTGGTTGAAGGCCAGAAAAGAAACGAAATCCGAACCAAGCGGGTTTACTATTTGGGGTTTGTTTTCGTGGCCGGATTGGTCGCAGCAACCTTAAGCAGCATTATGGGCTTTCCCAAGTTGACAATGGTGTTTGCGGCAATCGGAGTGCTCGGCCTTGTCGCTTTAATTCTCAAGATGAACGCGACCAACTGATCCAGCCTGGCGCCAATAGGTTAGCGCACCAACAAACGTCGTAAATGCCTTTAAACACTATTTGAGAAAAGCAACCAAAGATCAAATCCCGGTGATTAGAATAGGAAAAGAGCCCTTGAGTAAAGACGATTCGTCTTGCCCAAGGGCTCTTTGATCTTATCTCTCAGGACACGGCAAAATCAGGAGCGCTGGACCATGGACTCCACTTCAAGGCGCACATCATCGATATTTACGCGGACGACCTTCTCGCCTTCCCGTTCTGACCGCACCAGCCCTTCCTTAACCCACTCCTGCAATTGACCAATCTGAATACCAAACTTGTCTGCAGCAGACTCAGGCGTGTACCAGGTTTTAACCAATGACATGAAAGCCTCCCTTAGACCAGAATTTTGACAGCAATAACTGATGACCACACTTAAAGTATAACTGAAAAAAAAGAAATTTCTGGGACGATGAGCAGGAAGGTTTATTTACGGAGGACTTTTATATCACCATACCAGGCCTCAGCTGCTTCCCCGGTGTTATCCGTATCAGTCATGATGGCGATCGCACCGACCTTCGTTGGCTCCTCAACAAAAGCCTTACGATAATCATCAAGGAGATTGCGATGGACGGTGACCCACTCTCCGGCTTTGGCAGAACCGCTTTCAACGGCGATCATCATAGCATTACTGGTATAAACACTCAGCTGACTTGAATTTTTCGGTAATTGATTGGCCCAGATATAATTCAGGGTTTTTGTCTTCAGGAAAAACCAGTGAGGAAAGACAACATAAATACGAGCCGCGTAATCATCTCCGGCCTTGCTACGACTATCACCCTTGCTGATCGTATCGCTGACTTTCCAGCGCCAGCTCAAAATCGGAAACTCCTGTGGGTCAAAACTTGTTTCAAAGACCAAGCCTGAGGCCGCCTTCTCACTTTTGGCGTACAGAACCTTCTCACCGCCCTCCTCGACAATTCGGTACTCCGTCGTCCCTTTAAAGCTCTTTTCAGACCAACCGGACAGCCCTGAGCTGGAAAAACTGCCAAGCTCAATGACATCTGTCGCCATCGAAACGGCGGGGAAAAAAAGTAACAGGAGGATGATTTTCAACAGGAAAGGCATATCAGCCATAGGGCCCAGCAAGAAGCTCAGAGCGCTTGCGACGGCTCTCACCCTCGTTAATAATACGAACCGCGCTAGCGCCTTCTACCGGACATTTTGTTTCGCAGATCCCGCAACCGATACAAAGTTTATCGATAACCCTGGGGAACTTGAGGCGGCGTATTTCACCATCGACCAACAGCTCTTTCTCCTCCATGACGATCGCTTTTTCCCCGGTCGGGCAATGCTCCTCACAAACCAGGCATTCAACGCCCTTGGCGAAAGGCAGGCAGCGGTCTTTTTTGATAACGGCCAGGCCGATCACGTTTTTCTTCTTTTCTGGCAGCTTTAAGGGTGCGATCGCACCGGTTGGGCAGACCTGTCCGCAAAGCGTGCAGTTGTATTCACAGTA
Source organism: Deltaproteobacteria bacterium IMCC39524 (assembly GCA_029667085.1). Classification (NCBI taxonomy): domain Bacteria; class Deltaproteobacteria; species Deltaproteobacteria bacterium IMCC39524. The sequence continues at coordinate 94,292 of JARUHJ010000002.1, read as the reverse complement.
ACCGATGCGAGGCACCACCAGGGGCGTCCACAAACCAACTGGACCAGCTTGAAGCAGCGCAGGCTGCAGAGTGCGCCCTATACAGACTTTCATACATTCGGCACAGCGTACGCAGCGTTGCAGAAATTCATCCTCGGCAACGGCTCCCGGTGGGCGGATCAGGTAAGGGTTCTGCTCATGAGTGACCGGACCGATGCGCACGGCCGGTGCCATCATGACGCCGCTGGCCATAGCGGTGAGGACACCCCGACGCTGCAGATCAACGCCGACGTAATGATCGGAACCGGTCCTTAAGCCAAAGTGTACCCGCTCTTCCGGGCAGAAGCCGGTGCAATCCATGCAGAGCAAACACTCGCTACGCATATGTCCCGAGCTACGCACGGCCCCTGAACGACAGAGGCTGTCGCAGGACTTGCAATCAGCACAAAGTTTCTGCGGGGTCCGTTGTAAAATAGCGTAGCGGGAACAAAGACCAAGCAGGCCTCCAAGCGGGCAAAGGTTCTTGCACCAGAAACGATGCTCGACCTTCTCTAACAACAGGATGGTCAGGAAAATTATCAGGGTAAAGAGGCCGAGGGCAAAAATCGGCTGATGAAAAGCCATCAGGTTATCACGGAAGAAAGGATAAGAGTTTTTAACGGTGGCCGAGAGCAGCGGCACATTGTGCTCGTAGAAAAAATCAAAGACCCTGTTCAGCCCGTAATTGTATGCAGGATAAACAGCGAGGGTCAGCGAACGCAGAAAGATGGCGAGAGGATCGAAGAGTCCCAGCAGCTGCACTCCAAAAAGAGTCGCGGTCCCCAGACCGATCAGCAGGTAGTATTTAACCCGTCGCCAGCCGGGTGAAAAGGTTCGGCGACCACGGCCGATGACCTTGCCGAGACCATCAAGGGTGCTGCCGAGCGGGCAAATCCAGCCACAGAAAAACCGGCCGAACAAAACTGTTCCCAGAAGGATCAGAAGGGCGGGCCAGAGAATCTGCCAGCCGAAGGGCCCGGGTGCGAGAAAGTCAGCTAAAGCGGCGAGAGGGTCAATGCGAAACAGCAGGCTGACCGGATAGGGCAGTTGATCTATGCCACGATATTCCGTCTGCAGGAAAAGCCATAGAAAAACCGCCAGGCAGAAGCTCTGACTGATTTTGCGGGCGTATGTCCAGGAGGAGTTTTTCAAACCATGCGAACCTGTTTGAGATCCATGACACCCAAACCTCTTTGTGCCGCAGCCACAACTGTCGACACATCTTCCGGTTTTAATCCGAACAAGGTGGTGGCAAAAGCGTCGGCGGCGACCATGTCGGGCGAAGCGATCAAGGTCTCGGTATTGCGGACATCCTCGGTCCGCCCGCCCTGCGGGCCGTTGGCAACCAGGATCCGGGTCGCATCAATCACCGTAAGATCGGTATGGATAACAGAGGCGATATCGGCAAGAGATTCGGCGATCTGATGATGCAAGCGGCCCCGGTTGCCGCCGATCACCCCCATCAGGTTCTTCATACCGAGAGTCAGCTTCGAAATCGAATGATGCTTGGCGATCGGTACGTTGATCAGGCGGTCGGCCTCGATCACCGGCATATAGAACTCCCAGCGGTCAAAAGCCTTGCCCCCCTTGATCGCCAATTCCTTGTAAGCGCGCCGATCCATGTATTCGAGGCTGACACGATCCGACTTAAGGCCTTCAACAGCTGAGCGAATGCCACTCTGGGTATAGCAACGACGCTCGTCATTACAGGTTCGGTCAAAGATGCGGACCTGTTTCGCTCCGGCATCAAGACAGAGTTCCACCAGCGTCTTCACAACTTCGGGATGAGTGTTGGCGGCCAGTTCCACCGTGCGATCCCAACCGATGTTGGGCTTGATCACAACCACCTCACCCGGCGTGACAAACTGTTCAATGCCCCCTAACGCGCCGATCGTCTCTTTAACCAGCTGCTTAATATTCTTCCCTTTACGCACGGCAAGAGGAGGAGAATCGGCAGCAATGGCAGGCAACGCCAGCAGATCAAGAGCAGGAAGACAACCCACGGCGGAGGACGCCACGGCGGTTCGAATACTCTGACGGATAAAAGTTCTGCGATCAATTCCAGTCATCGTTTTCACTTTCTGAAACAAACCCACAATCACTTTGCCACAGAGGCACGGAGGCACAGAGGAAATCGTAAAAGCATCCTTAGCGGTTAATCTTTTCTCTGCGTCTCCGTGCCTCTGTGGCTGATTGTTTTTTGGTTAGATGAATCGTTTCTCTTTCAGAAACTTGCGTGCCACATCACGGGAGTTCCCGGCAGCGCTCGCCGTTTCCAGCTCTTTCATGGTCGGGTCATCGATCGAGCCGCCCAGTTTATTGATCAAGCGAGCCAAGGCCGGGAATTTCTTCAGGGTGTCTTTACGCACGACAGGAGCCGCAACGGCCACAGTCCCTTCCGGCGCATAACGCTCGTCAGAGAAACCGAAAGGCTTCAGCCAGACCAGGTTCAGATCCTGATTGTAACGTTCCTTGACCGCCTTATAGAGCTCATCAGAATCAGCGATCGGTTGTTCTTTGAGGATGATCACCTGCCCCACCCCCGTGTACTCGACATACATGTCCATTTCAGCCCGGATCATGGCATCGTGTGCCTCTGCGTGCCCTGCAACCGAGACCACCTTGACGGTCGTGCCGGTCCGCTCGCCGATCAGCACCGAGAGCATCTCCGCCAGAACCCGCTGCTGCGGGTTATCCAGGGCCCCCACCACCAGGGTTTTTCCGACACAAGCCTGTGCAGAAGAGACGGTGAGACCCGTGATGAGCAGGACAAATAACAGTGCGTTAAAAAGGATACGGATCGTGCTCATGGTGTAGCTCCTTCGTGTTTTAGCCAGTCACTCAATTTGACCGCTTTGGTCAAAACTTGCGGGGCACTTACCACCCCCAGACTGTCATCAAATTGCCGATCAAAAAATGTTTTCTGTATCGCTACGGGATCTGATATCCCCCACCAGTTGTTCGGTAAAGTCACATCGCCCGGCTGCTGCCAACCCAGTTTGACATTATATTGGCTGTTATTGGTTATATTATTCTGTTCAATGAGAGCCTTGTCCTCTGATCGGGTCACAACAAAAAGACCGATCTCGTTATCGCGGATATCATTGTGGTGCAACCTGGCCTCACTGCCACGTTCTTCGTAACGCAGACCGTGGCGATTTCCGTAGATGCGATTTCCTGCAGCGTACAGGCTGACAGTTGAAAACCTCAACCCATCAATGTTGTAACGGAAGATCGAGTTGGTCACCCGAGCCCGGCAGAAGTGTACCTGCAAACCGCTGTAGGCGTATTCGGAAATCACATAATCAAGTTCAGCCTCACGGGCAAAATCAAGATAGAGGTATTTCCAGTCAGACGCCTTGGGCTGCTCGGCAGCGCTGGTAAATACAATCGGAGCGTCTTCTGTCCCGCGCGCAATCAAGGCCCCTTCAACCAGCAACTCAGCATCGCCGATGCCGTCACCATCTTTATCTCTCGCCTCAAAAAGAACCCGTGTCCCTGGTTCGATAGTCAGGTGACCGGTCTTTTTGACTGTCACGATGCCATCGATATGGACCTGACCACTCCAGATCACCTTGCCTTCGATGACACTATCTCCCAGTTTAAGGGCAGGTGCCCCCAAAGTGCAACTGCTGAGCAGACACAAGACCGCGACAACAAGCGCCAGACGTATGCGGAGTAAGGAGATCATGATAGCCTAATGATAATGTCCCACATCATCAGCAGGTTGCTGGGCCGGTGCAATCTCGCCAAAGTTCTGTTCGTAGCGGTTAATATTCTCCTGCAACGCAGCGACAAAACGCTTGGCGTGCTGAGGAGAAAGGATCACCCGGGAACGAACCTTTGCACGAGGAGTCTGTGGCTGAACAAAGATCAGGTCGACCACAAATTCCGAATCGTTGTGATTGACCACCGCCAGGTTGACATAAGTCCCCTGAGCCGTCTCTTCGTCAAGTTGGATCTCCAGTTTAACTTCTTGCGGCTTCTTTTCTTCCATAACGACAATGACCTTTCTTTATAGCTCAAAGCAAAACCCTTACTTACAGGGAGAGACAAGATGAACAGGATAATACGTCAAACAAAGGAAATTAAGCTTTTGCCTTACCTTTGCTTTCTTTGCTTTCTTTGCGCCTTTGCGCCTTTGCGCCTTTGCGCCTTTGCGTTAAAAGCCCAGCCCATTTCTTAACACGAGACCCAAGTCTAAAAAATCGCAACCGGTTCGACGACAATGCGAAGCTCGTCAAGGTTTTGGCCCTTCTCGAGGGTCAGACCATGATCAGCACTCTCTTCATACATGCCGAAGAGTTCTCCCGGTGCAGGAGAGTCACCGTAAGCTTCTCGTGCTCCAACATAGTAAGTGCCCGGCTCCGGCAGGTTGACGACAAAACCGCCGTCAACAGCCGTTGGTGTCGAAATAGCCGCAGGTCTTTGATGACCGATAACCCGGTCAACATAAGCGAATACGTGTACGCCGGCAACGCCCTGCCCCGAAGTATCCACGACGGTCCCCCGTAAAACCGGGCCCGTCGCTCGGCCGAAGGTTTCACTTTCGCTGGCGTCTTTGAGCTTGGCAACACTGTGCAGCTTGAGCTGTTGCACCTGTCCTGACTTTGCAGTTAAAGGGTTGCCAGGGAATAGACCAAATGAGTCTCCTTCCTGCACCGGCCCGACCCGCTGGCCGTTTTGACGATGCCGTACAACAAGATAATAATCGCTCTCCGGCAAGCCATCAAAACGGAAATAGCCGTCCGGCCCCGTTGGCATAGAGAGGCGGTAGCCCTGGCCCTTAAGATCTTCAGCTACATCCAGGTAGAGGTAAACGTAAGCCCCTTCCAGCGGCGTGCCTTCATGCAGAACCTGGCCTTCTATGGCCGCGCTATAGTCATCATCATAAGCATCAACATCTGAGGTTGTGACCGGAACAGACTGCAGGCCAACCCAGGTCGAGCCTTCCGTCAGGTTAACCGGGTTTCGGCCACAAAAAGCGAACCGGCTACGATCATCATTCCAACCAAAGAGGGCGTAAGTACCGGCCGGCAATTCCATTTGATAAAGGCCTTCACTGTCGCTGGCCGCCGAGCGGGCGATCGGCTCGGTTGTGAAATCGAGTGAAGCATGGGCTGTCACCACGACCCCGGCGAGCGGCTCATCACCACTCACGACACGACCTTCAATCATTGCCGCTGTAAGCAGAGATGGCATTGCCATCAGGAGAATCAGAAAGACCAACCGCCTCATTTCGACTCCACAGGTCCGACATCTTTCACCGGCTCATTCAGCCAGGGAGAAAAGTGCACGCGATCAAGTTTATAGACCCCTGGACCGTAGTTTTCGTAAGTAACCTCAGGCTCGTCGTGTCGATCGTAAAACAGCGGGCTATTACCCTCCCCGACCTTGGTCAACTGCGCCGTATCATCCCCCCACCAGTTGCCGCTGACATCAACGAAGTCACTGAAGGTTTCCGGGGCATTGGCGAGCAACGGGTTCTGGCTTCTACGCGAGGCCGATTCTTTTTGCATGATTTTTTTTGAGCCGGAACGGCGCTCCCAGTCGGCACTCTGATAAATGCCGAGTTTAACGCCAAGAACATTACCCAGAAAATTGTTCTCTTTAACGTCCGGATAAGCTGAAAAATCACAGTAGAGCGCCAAAGCATTCTGTTCAAAACTGTTCAAACGAACTTTGGGATTGGATTTGCGATAATTATAAAGAGCCATTTCGTTACCGCGAAACAGGTTGTTCTCAACCACAGGAGATCCGTACTGATCGTTGTGTACGGCAGTCTTGTTGTCGATGAAGCGATTATTTTTGATCACTGGGTAGGAAAAGGAGAAATTCAACACCCCGTACTGGTTGCGCTCGAAGAGGTTCTCTTCGATCAACGGACTGCTTTTGGTTTGGCTGCAGTAGACCCCCACTTCATTCTCAATGAAGGTGTTCTGACTGATACGATCCGGGTAGTCCTGCAGCAAGGTGACTGCCTGCTTGTTTTTCTCGAACCTGTTTTCGGCAATCTCGCCCTTACTGTTGTGAGAAGCCAGGATCGCTGAGCGCGATTGATTGATAAAGCTGTTGCCACGAATCTTTGCACCAGACTTCATTTCATTGGCGATGCCAACCTGGTTGTCCTTAAAGGTTGAATTGATAATAACCGGGCTGGATTCGCGCAGCAGCCTAACGCCAAATTCGCCATCTTTAAAGGTGCAGTTTGCTACCTTGAAGTCCGTCGCAAAGCTGCTAAGCGCTGCCTGGGCGGAGTAAAATTCTGTCCAGACCAGGGAGCTGCCTTGAGGCGCCTCCATAAACTCGATCCCCAGCCAACCCTTCGGGCCCTTGAAAACAACGGGAGACGTTGCGCTGCCCTGGCTTTTGATCAGCCCGCGTACGCTGATTTTCACCTGGGAATTCGCTACTGACACCTGGGTGCCAGGAGCAATCGTTAAAGTCGCACCGGGGCTCACAATGACCGGTTCCTGCAGATCGACCTGCCCGGACCATTTTACTTTCCCTGTCAGCTCCATGCCAAAGCAGGTGCTGACCAGGATCAAGCTGGCAAATGCGACAATCCAACTAGTCAGAAGTCTTCGGTGCCACATGGATCACTACCTCCTCTTGCTTTGTCGAAACAGTAACCGGCATAGGATCGCCACCTGGCGCCTGTAACTTGCCATAAAGTTCATTACCACCCGCCGGTCCACCAAAGGCTTGCCGCGCCAGCAGGTAGTAGGGCCCACTGTCGGGAAGAGAAATCTCGAAATGCCCGTCCGCACCGGTCGGCGCAGAGAAAAAATCGGGGTTTCCAGTCATCGCTGCTTGTCGGTAAGCAAAAACGTACAGTCCTGCCTGAGCGACCCCCGAAGCGTCAACGACCTGACCGCTGACACCTTGCAGGTCAACAACATCTTCCTCAAGCATCGAGAGGCGGGTCACCGTCTCGATCTTGATCTCCTGGACCTGACCGGCTTCGATGCGAACCGGGTTACCATGGTAATAGTTGAAATAGTCGCCAATCTCTATCGGCCCGAACTGGCCACCCTGGATTCTCTTGCGAGCAAGGAGATAATACTCACCGGGGGGAAGATTGAGTCGGAAGTCACCACGAGCCACCGGCTGGATAAAGTACCCCGGCCCCTTGAAGTTTTTAGAGGGGTCTTTGTAGACATAGAGATAAGCCTTTTCCAACGGCTCACCCTGGTAGCTGAGCTGCCCATAGATACCGGACCGTGCAGCATCTTTCACCGGCTGCGCATCTGGAACGCGGATCAGGTTGAAGCCGACATTGCGATACCCCTCGGCCGGGATCTGAATCGGGCTGCCGCTGTAGTAGCAAAAGAGATCCCCCGGCTTGAGAGCTCCAGAGCTGTTGCTGGCGGTGAGAACGTAGTTGCCAGGTTTCAATTCAAGTTGATAGAGACCATCAAGATCAGTCGGCGCTGAAACAGCGACCACGTCACCTTTGCCAATGTCCGCAATCTGACGGTAGGCCCGGACTGTTATCTCCGGGATCAGCTCACCGCGCCAGGCGACGCGACCGCGCACACCACTTTCGGCGAACGCGGTCACACTGACCAGGCAGATCAAAACACAGGCAAAAAGAGGACGGTACCACTTCATCGTTGTATCTCCGTTGCAGGGACTTTGCGCCATGGAGAATGGGCAACCTTATCCAAGGGGTACTCTTCACCTTCATCGATAAAAGTCGTCTGATCCCTGCCATCATGGATAAAAGAGGGGTTTCCGTCCGAGCCTATGCTTGTCAACTCCAGCGTACCCTCACTCCCCCACCAGTTATTGCCAGCGTTCACCATACCATCGAGGCGCTTGGCACGCCTATCCTCTTCGCTCACACTGCGCATGCCCTGCCCGGCAAAAGCACTGCGGGCTGAGGTCTCTCCGGCCCTGGCGTCAGCGCCACGTTTTGCTTCCCATGAAGAAGACTGAAATTCCAGTTTAAGGGCCATCCCGTTGTTCAGAAAATCGTTGCTCTCGATCTCCGGATACGAGGAATAAGCAACCAACAGGCCAACGCCATTTTCCTCGATACGGTTGCCCGTCACCAAAGGATCTGAGCGGCGATAGATATATAAGCCGGTCTGGTTACCAAGCAGCAGGTTACCACGCAGGACCGGACGTGCGGCACGATCAACCTGAACCGCGATCTGGTTCTTTTCAAACCGGTTGTCGAACACTTCCGGGTCAGTCCCATGGTAGGCGATCATCAAGCCGGTATCATTATTAACAAACATATTGCCCTGAAACATTTGCGGACGGGCGTGATAGAGATAAGCACCGTAACGCAAGTTACCTTCAAAGCGACAATCAACGACCGACGTTGTGCTGTCATCCTTGATGAAGAGACCGACCTTGAGATTCTCGGTAAAGCGACAGTTAATAACCTTTCCGGCTGCCTTGCCGCGCACTTCGATACCTACTTTGTTCGCAGAAAGCGTCAGTCCCTCCAGGAGTGGCGTACCCCCCTGGACAAAGATGCCTGTTGCCGCCCCCTTGATCACGCAGTCTGATATTCGTGTGGAGTTATCAACCCCCTTGAGACGCAACCCTTCCCAATTCTCACCTGAGAACTCCGCACCTTCAGCCACCAAACGACCGGAGACTTCCAGACTGGTGCCCCTAAAATACAGCTGAGAACCGGGAGTAACCGTCAAGGTCGCTCCGGGCAGGACTTGAACATCTTCGCCAAAGGAGTGCTGACCGTCCCAGACCGTATCCTGGGCCACAACCAGAGCGGCTGCCGGGGTTGAGAATAAGAAGGTTAGAGCTATCAGGAGGAAGAATTTCACCAGAACTCCTTGACGATAATCATACCGAGATCGTCGTTCGCACCACGCGTGACGGTGACGCTGTGATCAGCCTGGCCATCGAAGGTGCCGACCCACTCCCCCGGTTCCAGGGGCCCGCCAAAAGCGCTACGTGCTCCGATGTAGTAGGTCCCGCCATCACTGAGGAAGAGGGAAAAATTCCCGTCAGCGCCAGTCGGAACCGACATATGCACCGGCTTGCCAACCATGCGGCTGTCAAGATAGGCGAAGACATAGACATCGCTGACCGGCAAATCATCCGCATCGACAACCTGCCCGCGCAGCAAGGTTTCTGTTTTGGTGAAGACGCCGTCTGCCTGACGTTGCGCATGGACCTCCGCGTCCACCTTGGACAGGGCAAAGTCGTTTAAAGCCAGGATCTCCCCGCTGCGAATTTCCACCGGGTTGCCAGGATAAGTTGCATTCAGATCACCGGGAGCCAGGGCCCCTGAGCGGCTGCCGTCCGCACGCTTGCGAGCAACCAGGGAGTAGCGTCCAACGGGCAGGTTGATGGTGAAGCGTCCCTCTTTGTCGGCCTGCACCGCCTCGCCGTATGAGGGACCTGTCAGCCCGGCATCGGTTTCGGTATAGATGTAAATAAAGGCCCTTGAGACCGGTTCATCCTGATATGTAATCAGACCGGAGACCCCGGTCTTCTCATCGGCGACAGGCAAACCTTCCCGGCCCATTTCACGCAAATTAAAGTTTGCAACCGATGCTATCCCATCAGCAACCTGATGCGGGTTGGCCGGCGACTCGGCCATCAGCATACGGGTTCGACCATCGTCTGTCGTCTCGCGCTTCTTGCCGATCACGAAGTAAGACCCTTCGGGCAAAGAAACCTGGTAGCGGCCTTCGGCGTCAGTCGTCGTAACCGCAAAGGGTTGCACGGAGCGATCCTTGTCGGCCTTGAGATAGATCTCGAGCTGAGCCGTCGCCAGAGGTTGATCCTGGAAAAGGAGTTGTCCGCTCAGACCACTCTCGTTTTCCGGCGTGCAGGCTGACAGCAAGCACCCCAGAAGCAACAGGAGCAGACAGGTATATTTTAAAAAGACATTGTTCATCTTGTAAAGCTCACTTCAAATAACAACAGATAAGGCCCAAAAGCAAAAATCTACAAGTTTTTCTCTGCGTCTTTGCGCCTCCGCGTCGAATCTCCTTCTTGGCTCATAAAATTTTCACAGTTCTTAAAAGCGACCACTTTTGAAAACCGGAACCAAGGCCAACAAGTACAGTAAGGTCCCAACCAGCAAAGTCACCGTGAATCCGGCATTCATGGCAACCACCACCGCCAGGATCGCACCGAGCACGCTCGTGGCGCTGTTCACTCCCCAGCTCCAGGGGATCAGGTCGTTGCCGTCGTGAAACAGGCGCATACCGATCGGCAAGGGCATCCCCATTAACAGGCCCAGGGGAATTAACAGCACACCTGCCATCAGGCAACGGGCAAAGACCGGCAGTCCCATACAAGGATCAAGGATCGAGGGCAGACCGAAGACATAAGCAATAGAGAGCAAGACCAGTGCCAATAGAATCTTTGGCAGCCAGCGATGTAAACGATCGGATGGCAAGCGCGACGAACAGAGCGCACCGACGCCGGAACTGATCAGAAGGGAACAGAGGATAACCGCCAAAGAATATATCGGCGGTCCAAGAAAGAGGATGAAACGCCGCAGCAGGCCAATCTCGATAAACATGAAGCCGAGGCCGAGGCAGGCAAAGTAAAGCACGCGCCAACCGCTACCAGAGCTTTTCAATCCCTCCCGACGCCACAGAAGCAATGGAAGAATCAGGAACGCCGAGACACAAACGCCCACCACAACCAGCAGGTTACGCAGGGTCACAATGGCTCTATCTTCGAACTTGCCCTGCTCGGGAAAACTTAAAAGCTTAATAAATTCAAAAGGTTTAAGCATGTAGTAGAAAAACGGCCGGTCATCCGTAACGGGCCTGATATCGAAGGGGAAGTCAGCATAAAACTCTGCGCTGCCATTGGCGCTGATCAGCTCATGGAAAGCCCCTTTACCGTCGCGACGATCAGGCAGGTAGACCTCCTGAAACTCCATATCGACCATAAGCTCTCTCAGGTTGGTCAATTCTTCTGCCGAGAAGGGTGTCTTCTTGAGCATGAAATTAGCCAGCCCGCGTTCACGCACGACCGCGATATGGGCGGCCGGATCAGCCACCCCCTGTTCCTGCAGTAGAGCCAGGCCAAGGGAGACCAGGCGCAGGGTTTCCCGCTCAAAGATAAAGCGTGAGATAGTCAGGATTCCGTCATCACGGAGGTGATCCCAGTAGTCGGTAAAAGCCTCCAGGGTATAGAGATTATTCTCCGAAAGAGTAAAGGCACCGGCGGCCGGAGCCATGCGGCCAAAGACGGCAGACGCCTGGATGATGTCGTAGCGGTTCTGATCGCGACGTACGAAGCTGCGCCCCTCATCCACAACGGAACGCACCTGCGGATGACGGTAGAGCTCTCCGGTCAAGGAACCGAAGTGGTCATTGACCGCATCGACAATCAACGGATTGACCTCAACAGCCGTAACCTTCTCGGCCCCGGAAGCAAGTGCGGTCAAGACATCCTTACCGCCGCCCGGGCCGATCACCAGGGACGTTGGCTGCTCTTTGATCTGGTAAGCAAGCCCGATGACATTCTTACGGAAAAAATCGAGGCCGGTCTGACGATCCCAGCGGTACATGGTGGTGTAGCCGGTGTCATCGACAACCATACCCAGCTGATCTGGCACTTGTCCCCGGTATGTACGCGACAGGCCCCAGGCCTGATCTTTGGCTTGTCCCTCGGCCGGATAAACGGCCACGCGCGAGAAAGAGTTCCAGGCACTCCAGAGCAGGTTCGGCTCATAACGTCCACGCACGAAACGAATCTCGGCGAAGCCGGTCATCGCGTGAACCGTACCGAGCGCGAGGAGCAGCACCAGCAGCAACAGAGCACCCCAACGATGCACGGCCTCAATGTTTCGTGGCAGCAACAGTGAAGCCGCGGCAACACCGACAGCGGCAATCAGCAGCAACGAAGTGATTCCACCGAACAACTTAAGCAGCAGGATAATCAACAGGCAACCGCAACCGGCGCCAATCAGATCGTAGAAATAGAGGCGGCTGAAATCAGAATGATAGCGCCCGAAAAGAACAGTGAGAGAAATCCCGGCGAAGAAAAACGGCAGTGCAGTTATCAGGTAAAGGCAGGTCAGAGCAATCAGCATACCAATCGGCACACCGGCGTCAGGCGTGCCTTGCTGAAAGGGTTGATAAAAAGGTTGATGAAAAAAGGACAAAACCTTGAAACCAATATGAGGCTGCCAGCGAAACAGAACAAACACCGCAAAGAAGAGTGTGACACTCAGCCCGAAGAGGACGGCACCGCGGGCGGCCAGAAAGCGCGCATCGCCCCCCTGGAACCATCGGGGTCTCAGCTGCACGGTGAGTGCGGCAACGCCAAAGCCGAAGAGGGCCAGAGAGATCGCCATGGATGCAAAGTGGTACCACATCAGCACCGAGAAAATCCTGGTCAAAATCAACTCGTACATCAGGGTCGCAAGGCAGAGGAAGAAAACTCCCCAGCACACAAAACGATTTGCGGGTTGGTTGATCATAGAGCTACTGTTTTCCTTCAAAATGACTCAAACTTTTTAACGCCCGTTCGCATTAGCTCTCTCAAGACGCAAAGAGAACCTTTAGAAGCTTATTGGTTTGACCTTCTTCGCGCCTTTGCGTCTTTGCGTTAAAAAAGGTTTTCTCTTTGCTCATGGTTTCGACTGCTCGACTAGTGTGAAGGCATGAACCTTGTGGTCTCGGCTACCAATTAGAAGCAGATCAGACAAGACGAGTGGACGGCCCTGTATCTCTCGATCCAGCTTGTATTGCGTCACAAGATGCCCGCTATCAACGCCAAACACGCGCAGGGCACCGCTGTTGTCACCGATAAAGATGCGACCGTTATCGATGAGTGGTGTAGCGTAGGATGGTCCGGCCAGTTCGACCCGCCAGACAACCTCTCCCGTTTTGGCATCAAGCTTCCAGAGTCCGTTGCCTGCGGTCGCCACAAAGAGAGCACCCTCCGAGAAGACAGGGGCCCCGTAGTAACAGATTTCATCGAGATCCTGCTGCCAGAGAAGCTGGCCAAGCTGATCGTAAGCGACGACCAACCCTTCCCGACTGACAATGGCAATCCCTTGCGGCAAAACAACCGGGGCCCTCAATAAGGGGGCGGCCAAGGTCTGTTGCCATTGCAGAACGCCATCGAGGTTCAAGGCTGAAAGAGTTCCATCACCGCTAGCCAGGTAGAGGTTTTTGCCATCGTACGCCGGCTGGGCACGCAAGGGCTGCCCACCGGGAAAGCTCCAGCGTCTCTCACCACTTTTTGCATCGAGAGCGAAGAGAGTACCGTTCCACGCAGGCACCAGGACCAGATCCTTGACCACAAACAGACCGGCCTGGCGATGATCATCGGCAGGCGAAGGAGAGTAATCGAAACGCCAACGTACGGCTCCTGTTGCCGCATCCAGAGCGTAAACTTCACGGCTCCAGGTCTGGATAAAAAGTTGCCCATGAGACAATACCGGTGTTGCATCCAGGGTATCACCGAGGTCCTTGCCCCAAAGGACTTCGCCAGCTTTATTCATCGCCCTGAGACTGCCGTCCCAACTCGCGACATAAAGTTTTTCATCACCGGCAACCAGGTTAGCATCAACATAACCATCCGTTGCATAGTCCCACGCCGGATCTAGGAGCAGGGCATCACGTGGACCGCTGCCCGCAACCCATTTCTGAGCAGGAGAAATCATTACCCCACCGATTTCAGGATCCTTGCTTCGATCGTAAATCGTGGCTTTGGCGGCTTCCTGGTCGGCGGTTCCCCACCAGTTGTCATGAACAGTCACGTCACCGGTATAAAAGTCACCGAGGCGCAAGCTGTCCAGGTTGCCGTAAAAATTATTGTGGTGAATATCAAAGTCGCGATCATTCTCAAACAGAAAGATTCCGGAGCCATTGAAGCGCAGGATATTGTGGTGAACATCAACGGTGGAGTTACGGAAGTTGACCCCCTTGCCCTGATTGTGTTCGATGAGGTTATTGCGAAAGGTGAACTTGGCCTGACCCAGGCGGCAACCATCGATATTGTGATGAATCCAGCTGTCTTCAACCACGCCTCGGGTAAAATGAGCATGCATGGTATAGGCGGAATCGCGGATTTCACAGTAACGAAGATGGACCTCCTGGGAAAAATCGACCCGTATCTCCAGCCAGTCGCCAGGTTGCGGGTCCTCGGCGGCACTATGAAACAGGATCGGTTGCTGCCGGGTGCCAAGAGCCATCAGCCTGCCTTCGATTGCGAGTACCGCATCTCCCAAGCCATCGGCATCAGCGTCACGTTTGACAAAAGCAATGCTGGTTCCGGGTGAGATCGTCAAGGTCGCGCCTTTGGCGACCTTGACTGTGCCGTCGATCAAGATCTTTCCGGACCAGACGGTATCCTCACTGATGTGATCATTACCATATGACTGGACATCTTTATCGACACCTTCATCGACAAGCACCGGCGCACAACCGGAGAGTCCGAGAGCGAAAAAAAATCCTGTCAGAAAGAGTAGTTTGAGACCTATTTGCTTCAACCGTTGCATAGATACCCGTTTGAATTGTCAGAATGCCGTCTAGTCGCCCCCGTAGAGGCGGCGGAACTCCATCACCCAGAAGCCTTTTTGTTTTAACGGGCCGTAGCGATTCGCAGTAGGGCCTTGTTAAATCAAAAGTCTCCTAGCAGTTGATAGAGCCAGCCGAGCAGAATGGAAACGCTCAGGCTGACACTCAAAAAAACCACCAGGACACGTTTCTTGAACATGCCTGCCAGAGCGATAATAGCCGGTAAACTGGAAACCGGTCCAGCCATGAACAAGGTCAGTGCCGCGCCCGGATCAATCCCTCGCTGTAACAGACCGGCCATGATCGGAATAATCGGAATCTGGTTGGTCGGCAGCGGCAGACCGATAATCGCCGCAAGAAGAAGAGAGACAAAACTTTTCTGGCCAACCAGGCCCGTAACCCAGGAAACCGGAACCAGGGTTACGATGATCGCTTCCAGCACGATCGCCAGCAGCAGAAATTTACCAACGAAAAGACCCGCATCAAGGGTTCGATCAAAGATGAAGCGCAACTTACTGGCACGCGGCACGATGGTCATCGATTTGACGTGAATCCCTGCCTCAGCACCAATTTCCCTGGCCGTTGCCAGGGTGCCGTCTTCCCTGTACTTCGGTTTAAGCCGGATCAGATTGCCAGCCAGGTAGCCCTGATTAATCAGTAACTGGGTGATCAGACCAGCACTCAATCCGAGAGCTCCGGCACCGACCACCTTAAGAACCGCCCACTCCGTTCCGAGAGCACTCCAGGTCAGAATCAAGGCATCCGGGCCCATCACCGGAGAGGTCACCAGTAACGCCATTAACGGCGCAAGAGGGGTCTGAATCATTGCCAGAGTGATCACGACTGGTAAGATACCACAGGAACAGAGCGGCGAAACCATACCGACGGCCACAGCGACGACAATACCCCAGGGCCCTGCCTTATTGATAAAATCGCGGATGCGCAGGTCCAGCTTATAGCCTTTGATGACCCCGACCAGAACAATCGACAGGAGAAAAAACCACCACATATTGGCGATTTCGTCCCAGATCACGGTCAGCATTTGCATCCAGATTGAATCAGGCATGTGAATCTTTCAAAACCTCTTAAAGGCTTACGCTAACGAAACTTAACGCAAGGGCGCAAAGACTAAAAAAAGTAAACCAAGAGAGCAAACTCTTAGAAGGCTTTCCTTTGCGTCATCGCCTAGAGCGCCTACTTTTGGTGTGTTAATCTTTCGATATTTTTTGCACAAGCTTCTGATCTTCAGCTTGCCAAAACTGCGGTAAAAGCTCATCTAGCAAAGCGTCCATCTCGGCACGCCGTTTAACCTGTTCATTTGCTTCCAGATCGTCCCAACCCTTTTCAAGTCGGTTGCAAAGCGATCGATATCGTCCTGCCATCTCCAGTGCTTCTGAAGTCAATTCAACTTCGACAGAAGTCTTTGCAGAGGACAGGGTCAAGGCATGACGACCGTCATTCTTGACGATCAGTGAACCTTTTTCTTCAGTGCACCCGGTCGTCTCTGCGATTCCATCCGTGGCACAGGTTCGATTGCTGTAAATCGCTTGAAGTTCTCCATCACAGACACCCAACCACTTTAAAGCAGCAAGTCCGAGGCGCCCCCCGAGCGTACTCATCGGGCAACGGTGGCCGTGGCGGGCATAAATGCGAGTGAAAATTTCTGGAGGATCGTGACTCACGGAAAACCTTCATTCCAGTTAATACATTTTGCTTTTAGATTATGGCGGCGACCAAGAGCGGGTTATCCACCTGCTCAGAACTCATAATGATGCGGGCAATCCGTATCGCGAATAACGTGGTACTTCTCAACCATATCCGGAGTCAAAAACTGCCGAACTTCCTTGAGCGCCTGCATAAAGTGCTCAGCGGTGACAATCTCGGAGTCGTTCTTGATCGCGTTCACTGTTGCCCGCTTGCAAAGGCTCTCGATATCCCAACCGACATAGCCTTCAGTTAAGCGTGCCAGTTCATCACGATCGATGCCTTCAGCCAGGTTAGGCATCTGGTCCATGTAGATATCGAGCATGCCGCGACGATCCACGTCAGTCGGCGGATGGACGAAAACCTTACGGTTAAAACGTTTCTTTTCCTTGATCACAGCCTGGTCGACAGTATCAATGCGATAGCAGGAGCCGAGCAGCATCACACCTTCGACCTGGTTTATGCGATCAACTTGTTCAACAAAGAGCTTGGTCAGTTCTTTGTCAGCAAAAGTGGGCGGGATAGCACGCAGGTTGCCAGGGCTCCACTCGTAATCGCAACCGGCCCGGGGAGCCAGCCATTCGCAATCCGAGATAAAGAGGACGCAGGGCGCTTCGTGAATAGCGATATCGAAAGCTTCCTTGAGCTCCTCGTGTTTGCCGAGCATCTCCTGCCCAGAGACATAGACAAAGCTGACACCGGCATCCATGGCGCAGGCTTCTGCCAACATGGTGATGCCAGTCCCCAAAGGCCCCCAGAGCATGACTCCGGCAGGGATACCAAGATTGTGTTTGCGAATCATTTCCGGCTTTTTCAGCGGCAGGCAGACCATCTCTTTGAGTGTCTCTTTGACATCGACATAACCACCGATATCATCCCAACTCAGGTTGGGATCACGGACTTCGTAAAAAAGATTCATCAATTTTCTGTGCATGATTTCTATTCCTTCAAAATAGGCCAGGCGATGCTGCCGGGCGGGAAACGATGGTTTCTGATCATAATGCAACTGAATCTAGTTGAGTAACCTGCCTGAAATCAGCAACAATCATGCCACCTTGACTGAACCTAAAGCGTCCTTATACTGGATCAACACAACAAGGGTTCAAGGAGACATCATGCCAGGCTTTATTCTAGCAGCGTATTCATGGAAAATCCGACAAGCTGCTAGGTATCAATCAGGTCACAACCGGTTCAAACGCCCTCCTCATCGGCCACGGTTTACGTGTCAATGACCGTAGTACTATCGACTTACCTCAAAAAGACAGTACAACGACAAAGTGTTAGCCACTTTTAGTTTTCTGCACATCAATATCTGAGAGGCTTCGCCTTGCCTGAACCTCCCCTCTCACCCTTCCTGCAAACTCCCTGTGGGAGTTGGCACGCCAATTGTAGTACTTCCTTACAAAAGACAACATGCCATGCGAGGGAAGAATGCTTAAGTTACTGAATAAACTTGTTTTTGATGAATGTTCGACGTGCAAAAGAAACACCATGGTTTGTAAACGTTTATGTAATGAAAGCGGAGAGATGACGCACTCCTGTGTCATGTGCGTACCTGCCGATAGCGCCGACATGGGCTATCAATGCCCTGTCCCGGAAAAGCAGCGATCAACCCAGACAGGCAGACCTAAATAAGTGGCGAGCACCATCCGGCAGGACAACAAAGGGTAGACAGATTTCATCAAGCCCTATATATTATGTAACTCATTGAATATACAGACAAAGAAAAATCTCGGAGAAATTGCGATGAAAACCTCCTGGCGACTCACAAGCTCTATCCTGCTTATTTTACTCTGCTCTATTTCGACGAGTTGGTCAGAAACACGCTATGTTTCTGACCAACTCGTTGTGTCTCTACGAGAGCAACCTCAAAACAGCGCTCCACCAATCACTTACCTGCGCACTGATACGGCAGTCGAAGTTCTCGAAGAGACAGGCGAATATATAAAGGCCAGGACCAAAGAAGGTGAGGTCGGTTATATCCTGCAAAAATACCTGACAACGGCAACACCCAAACCCGTCATCATCAACAAACTGCAGAAGGAACGGGATCAACTCGCCAGCACAATCGAAGAGATCCGGCAGCAGGCCGCTTCGACAAACTCACAAAGCAGCAAATCCCAACAAGAGCTTGCCCTTCAATTAATTGACTTGCGAGAAAACAATACTGCATTGCAAGATAAGTGGATGCAGAGCCAGGCAGAGTTAAAACAGACCCGTCAGGATTACCAAGCCCTACAGAATGAAGCTAAAGAAGTCATAGCAATCACGGCAGAACGTGACCAGCTACGCAAAACCAACCAGGAACTTTCGGCCAAGAACATCGCGCTTGATGAAGAGATGGGCTCGCTGACCAGAACCGCTGTCATCAAGTGGTTTCTGGCCGGTGCCGGGGTTTTATTTTTCGGCTGGCTCATTGGCAAGTCATCAGGCAAACGTCGACGCGGCAGTTTCTGACAGCAAGCAACCCTGCAAAAAACTGACGCAACTTGATTTACCCAGAGAGAAACATGACTCGGCCTCGCTTGCACGAAAAGCGTGCCTCTTCTCGTTTATTCCCGGCATTCCTGTTAAACTTATCTCAGCAGAACACAAACTCTTTCAGAAATAAGGATTAAGGTCTCCCAGATGACCAACAACGATATTTTACGCCGAATCCGCTACACCTTCGACTTGAGCGATTCACAAATGATTGCAATTTTCAGTCAGGCCGACCACGAAGTCACCCGCGAAGAAATCAGCGACTGGCTGAAAAAAGATGACGACCCTGCATTCAAGGAGTGCAGCGACACCAGGATGGCCATCTTCCTGAATGGCTTCATAAACAAAAGACGAGGGAAAAGAGAAGGGGCTCAACCTAAACCGGAGACAAGACTGAACAACAATATCATTTTTACCAAGCTGAAAATCGCCCTGAACCTGAAAGCTGAAGAGATTATTGAACTCCTCGCCCTGGCCGGTTTCCATATTGGCAAGCACGAACTGAGTGCGTTCTTCCGCAGACCTGACCACAAGCACTACCGTGAGTGCAAGGATCAGATTCTGCGCAATTTTCTAAAAGGGGTTCAACTCAAATTTCGGGAAGGTTGAGAAAAGCGGGGGAACTAAAGATCGTTCAGCAGACGATAGATTTTCTGCTGCAAATCCCAGGTTGTCTTTGCATACTCGTCAAAACCACGCTCTTCGAAGATTAATCGAGCACCATCCAGAGTGTCGTGGGCTTTCATAAGAACCGGTGTCAGTTGAAATTCAAGTTTCATTCGGGGGACTTCTCCGACCTGCTCGACCCATTCCTGCAAACCCTTGTTGGCCTTCTTGACAACCCGTGAGGGTTGTTCAGCGTTCACATCACAACCTTTGAGCTTCACCCAAAAATCGTTAACGTCTTTTGCTATATCACGAAAGCGGTTCGAGATACTCATCCGCTAGATCCTTTCCACATAAAAAACACACGAGAAAAACAATTTCGATCGCAGATAAAAGTTTTGCTTTCAACTCAAATTTACCTGACCACTACACTCCAGTCATAGGCCAATAGACCCAACCAGGTTTCCATCCTAGTTGAACCATAGCATCATGACAACCGAAAAGGCAGGTTTGCAGTTGACTGGGTGTGAAGGAGACTGATAATCTTCAACTTCAACAATTAAAGAATGTTTCACGCCCTGGGGGAGTAGCTTCTACTGAGAGTCTGTACTATGGACGACCCCTCGAACCTGATCCGGGTTATACCGGCGTAGGGAAGCGGCGCAATTTTCGGGGTTTCCTCGAAAAGGGCCGCCATGTGCGGCTCTTGCTGTTTCAAGCCCCTGCTTTTGAGATCGATTATGCAGATCAAAGTCAACGAACAGGACCACTCTTTTGCAGAAAACGCATCGCTCGGTTCGGTCAGAGACCGTATCAAGTCAGACGCCGATCTGTTGATTGTCAATGGTTTTCCTGCCTCGTCAGAGGCCGTACTGAGCAACGGCGACCAGGTGGTTCTGATAAAACGTGGAGAGGCTCCCGGGGCTGAAGAATTTGATGCCCTGATGACAGCTCGCCACACCCCGGGCGTCCATGCAACGGTCAAAGGTGCAACCATCGGCATTGCCGGTGTCGGTGGCCTTGGCTCTGCCATAGCGATAGCACTGGCCAGGACCGGCATAGGCCATCTGATTATTGCCGACTTCGATCTCGTCGAGCCTTCCAACCTGAATCGGCAGCAATACTTTATTGACCAAATCGGGCTGCCAAAAGTCTATGCCCTTCGCGACACACTGGCACGTATCAACCCGCACGTCCGCGTCACCGCCTGCCACCTGCGCTTGACTCCGGAGAACATTCCAGAAGTCTTTGGTCATGCCCAGGTCCTGGTGGAAGCCTTTGACCTCGCGGGCCAGAAAGTTATGCTGATCGAAAACTTTGCAGCAAGGTTCCCGGACAGGCCAATGGTGACCGGCTCCGGCATGGCAGGCTATGGCCCGGCGAATACCGTTCGGACCCAACAAGTCGCCAAAAATCTTTACCTTTGTGGCGATGCCACCACCGCAGCCGCACCGGGTACCGGGCTTATGGCTCCCCGCGTCGGAGTGGCTGCTCATCATCAAGCGAATGCGGTGCTACGCCTTCTGTTGGGCGAACCTCCGGACAAAGAAGGAAAGCTTTAGATGGATATCATCGTCAACGGCAAAGCCCGTGAGATTCAGGACGGCATCTGCATTCAGGAGTTGTTGGATCAAATGCAGCTTGATTGTATGCAGCTAGTCGTCGAGCACAACAAAAACATCATCCCGCGCCAGCGACTGGCAGAGACGCTTTTAAACAATGGCGACACTCTGGAAGTCATCCACTTCGTCGGGGGTGGTTAAAAACTGGGACGAGGTTCGGGGAGAGTCAAAAGCTTTTCGCGTACCACATACCGCGTACCGCGTTCCCTTCTTCTCGAGGTTAATATGGACGAATTGATTATTGCCGGGCGTTCCTTCAACTCACGCCTGATGGTCGGAACCGGAAAATTTGCATCCAACGAGGCGATGGTGGCTGCAATGGAAGGTTCCGGCAGTGAGATTGTCACCGTTGCGCTACGGCGGGTCGACGTCGACAACCCACAGGACAGCCTGCTCAACCACATCGACCTCAAGCGTTACCTGTTGCTGCCAAACACCAGCGGCGCCCGTAACGCTGAAGAAGCGATCCGCCTTGCTCGCATCGCCCGCGCAGCGGGCTGTGAACCCTGGATCAAACTGGAGGTAACTCCCGACCCTTACTACCTGCTGCCCGACCCGATCGAAACATTGAAAGCCGCAGAAGTTCTGGTCAAAGAAGGCTTTATCGTCCTGCCCTACATCAACGCTGATCCGGTACTCGCCAAGCACATGCAGGAGGTTGGCACCGCGACGGTGATGCCTCTCGGCGCTCCGATCGGCACCAACAAGGGCCTTCGTACACGCGACAATATCGCCATCATCATAGAACAGGCGATAGTACCGGTTGTGGTTGATGCCGGACTCGGAGCGCCCTCTCACGCCGCAGAGGCGATGGAGATGGGAGCCGACGCAGTGCTGGTCAACACCGCTCTGGCTGTCGCTAGAGACCCGGGGGCCATGGGCGCCGCCTTCAAAAAAGGTGTCGAAGCCGGTCGCGAAGCCTACCTTGCCGGGCTTGGCAAGCAGCAGGACAAAGCCGAAGCAAGCAGCCCACTGACAGGATTTTTGAGAAGCTAACCAAACAAATAAAAGAATTAACGCAAAGGCGCAAAGATAATTAACAAGACGCACAGAAAGCCACTTCAAAAAGCGAGAAGAGTAACCCTTTGCGTCTTTCTTGGCTTTTCTTAGCGTCTTTGCGTTACGCTTTAATTCTTTCAACTTATCGTTAACCGAACGGATTTGAACCCTAATGAGTTTTAAAGAGGTCATCCAAAAATACGACCCGATGCAGGTTATTGCCGAGATTGAGGCCATGACTGCCGCGGACGTGCAACGCGCACTGGCTGCCGAGCAACTCGACAACCGGGATTTCATGGCCTTGCTCTCACCGGCTGCAGAAGACTTCCTTGAAGAGATGGCCCAGAAAGCTCATGCGATTACCTTGCGCCGTTTTGGTCGAACAATTCTGCTCTACGCTCCGATTTATCTCTCCAACGAATGCCACAACAGCTGTCTCTACTGTGGTTTCTCGGTCAACAATCCGATTCCCCGCCGCACCCTGAATCTTGATGAAATCGAACGTGACGCCCGCATCCTTCATGATCAGGGCTTCCGTCATATTTTGCTATTAACGGGCGAAGCACCGGGCAAGGTCGGCAACGATTTTATTGCTGCAGCCGCTGAACGGATTCGACCACTCTTCTCCTCCATCAGCATCGAAGTTTATCCAATGGAGACTGAGGGCTACAAAGAGATGGTGGCTGCCGGGGTTGATGGGCTGACGATCTACCAGGAAACCTACGATCCAGAGCTTTACCAGAAGCTGCACCCCAGCGGCCGCAAGCGCGACTACAATTTCCGACTCGCAACCCCAGAACGCGCTGGTGAAGCCGGACTACGCCGCATTGGTATAGGCTTTCTGCTTGGCCTTGGCAACTTCCGCAGTGAAGCCTTTTTTGCCGGCTTGCACGGTCGCTACATGATGCACAATTACTGGCGCACCCTGTTGAGCGTCTCCTTCCCTCGCCTGCGTCCGGCGGAAGGGGGATTTCAACCACCGAACCCTGTCTCGGATCGACAGTTTGTACAGCTGATGTGCGCCATGCGCCTGCTCCTCAACGACGCCGGCCTGGTCCTCTCAACGAGAGAAAATGCAGAACTGCGCGACAACTTGTTGCCCCTGGGGGTAACACAGATGAGCGCCGGTTCCTGTACCGCTCCGGGCGGCTACGGCGAAGAAGACTCCGCCACGGAACAGTTCGCTATCGATGATGACCGTACACCGGCTGAAATCGCTGATCTTCTACGAGCACGAGGCTACGATCCGGTCTGGAAAGATTGGGATGGGGCTTTCTTGCAAAAAGAGACAGGCTGAGCTTTCAACGCAATGACGCAAAGGGAAACAACAAGGAGCAAAGACTGTTCATTCGCAACACTGATTTTTCTTGCTGCTCACAACTTTACAGCCCTATAGCTTAAAGCTTACAGCTAAGGAGATCATGCTTTACATGATCGACTTCCCCCTCTACCTGATCACAGATCGCAAGCAGGTGGCCAACGGCCTCACCCTGCACACTGCTGTTGAAGCAGCATTGAAAGGCGGTGTCAAAGCGGTTCAGCTGCGTGAGAAAGACCTGCCTGCAGCCGAGCTCCTGCCCTTAGCCAAAGAGTTGAGGGCTCTGACCAGGAGCCATGGCGCACTTCTTTTCATTAACGACAACATTGACATTGCGCTCGCCGTAAAAGCCGACGGAGTTCACCTCGGGGAACACTCCGAAGCAACCGAGGTGATCCGGGCGAAGTTGGGCGAAAAAATGTTGATCGGTGTGTCAACACACAGTAAAGAAGACATTGAGCGCGCGGCCAAACAAGGTGCCGACTTCGTTACCTTCGGCCCTGTTTTCGCAACACCGTCCAAGGCAAAGTACGGCGAACCTCAAGGATTGAAAAAATTATCCGAGGCTTGTCGTAACAGCTCAATCCCCGTCTTTGCTCTCGGGGGCATCACCCCTGAACGAGCAACCGAGGTCCAACAGGCAGGCGCAAGTGGGATCGCCCTGATCTCAGCAATTATTGCCAGTTCTGACCCTTGCTTGTCCGCTGCAACTTTCACGACTTGTAGTTAAGTCGATATTCAGTAGAATAAATAAAATCACGCTCGCATAAAAACCCTCAGCTGCAGGGCTTCCATGGACATAACCCTCACGCTACTGATCCTGCTGATCGCCATCATCCTCTTTGCTACAGAGTGGATTCGTATGGATTTGGTCAGCCTCATGGTTCTTTTGGCTGTTGCCTTGACCGGACTGGTCACACCGGAAGAAGCCTTGTCCGGATTCAGTAATCCCGCCGTCATCACCGTTGCCGCCATGTTCGTGCTCGGCGCAGGGATTTCCTCCACCGGGGCAATCTCCACCCTCGGCGAGCACCTGATCCGTATGACCGGTCACAACCAGACCTTGATGATCGCCGCTATCATGGGTGTTGTCGCCTTCTTTTCAGCATTCATCAACAACATTGGCGCCACCGCGGTGTTGATGCCGGTCGTCATCATGATGGCCCGCAGAACCAAACTTCCGGCCAGCAAGCTTCTCATCCCGCTTGCTTTCGGGTCGCTGCTTGGCGGAGTCTGTACCTTAATCGGCACGCCACCCAACATCCTCATCAACACCTTGCTTCAGCAATACACTGGAGAAGGTTTCCGGATGTTCGACTTCACGCCACTCGGTCTCATTCTGCTCGCCTGCGGCATCAGTTACATGGCCTTTTTCGGCCATAAACTTCTGCCCAACCGCAAGTCGGGTTCCTTAACTGAAGCCTACCAGGTCAAGGAATACATCACCGAAGTCGAGATCCTGGAAGGTTCCCCGTTACACGGCAAATCAATCAGTCAGAGCCACCTGGAACGTGAGCTCAACATGAAGGTGCGTGCCCTGTTACGGGACAAACAAAAGTTCCCACAACCGAAGCGCAACCGCAAATTATTAGCTGGAGACATTCTCTTTCTTGAAGGAGATCCTCAAGGGATTCTCAAGATCAGAAAAAAGAAGGGTTTATCCGTTGTGCAAGAACGTGACAATCCTCTTCCCAGCACTTCAGACAAGAAAATCGTCGTGGTTGAAGCCTCATTGACCACGACCAGTGACATGGTCGGCAAAACATTACGTCAGGAACGCTTCGCCGACACGCACGGGTTAACCGTGTTGGCGATCTGGCGCAGCGGCGCCCCGGTCGTTCGAAAAATTGACCACGTTGTTCTGCGCTTTGGGGATGTTCTGCTACTACAGGGCCCTGAGGAGAAAGTACGTCACCTCGGCCAGGGGCATGGTTTTCTGGTGTTAGGGGGGGTGGACCCTGTTTCCTATCGTCCGCGACGGGCTCCGATTGCCGTTGCAACAATATTCGGCGTCATTTTGCTAAGTGTCACCGGCACAACTCCGATCGTCATTGGAGCAACACTCGGTGGCCTTATCATGATCATGACCCGGTGCCTGACCGTCAAGGAAGCCTACGACAGTATCGATTGGCCAATCCTGATTTTGATTGCGGGCACCCTGCCACTGGGCCATGCCATGCAGAATAGTGGCGCAGCGGCGCTACTGGCGGGCTTCATTATCGAGGGGGTCGGCTCGTATGGACCATGGGTTGTTCTGGGAGCGGTCTTCCTGATCACCTTCTGTCTGACCGAAGTCATGAGCCATGCTGCCGCTGCCGTGCTGGTCGCTCCAATTGCTTACAACACAGCGATGGAACTGGCTGTCTCACCACGACCTTTTTTCATGGCGGTCGCCGTTGCCGCCTCCATGTGCTTCATGACCCCGATCAGTCATCAATCGAACGCTCTGGTCATGGGTCCTGGAGGCTACAAGTTCTTCGATTACACCAAGGTGGGCGCTCCGCTTAACATCATGGTCTGGATTGTTGCGACGCTGGTTATCCCTCTGCTGTTTCCATTCTAAAAACAATTAATTACGGTGACACAATTATATTGTGTCACCGTAATTAATTCATGGTTAGGGCTTTTTGGGCAGCTTTACGTTAACTCAGCGAAAGCAAATTCCTATTACTTGATTTTAGACGATGGTAGCTTCATTTACGAAAAGCAACTATCTATCAATTTCATGTCTCAAAGCACTTAAATTTTTATATGGACTATCCACCCGCCACATAGTAGTGGACATACCTTTTCCCCAAAATTGACAAGTTTTTCAAACAAAATTGTGGAATATTTTTTAAAGCCGTGAGAACTAGAGATCATTTCAGGGAATGCCATATGGTAAGGAATGATTTCCCATGAACAGAAACCAGCTCGTTTGCAGAGCGTATTTAAAGTCTTGTAAGAGTATATACACAAATGATCAACATGAGTTGCTTCTCTTTTGAGCGTGCCGACAATTGCATTGTGTAAACTTGTTGCATTTGGAGTCGTCAGGATTAATTCCTTGCCTTGAAGAGACTGGATATTTTTAATGCTTTTGAGAAAGGATAGTGTATCCGTCAGGTGTTCAATCAATTCACCAGCAACGACAATATCGATCTGCTTAATCTTGGATACTGTCTTCTCTAGACGATAGACATCTTCTTTGTATATGGTGCTATTAGGGAAAGGCTTCAGACCCTCTTCTGGAATGAGGCTCGAATTGTCAACGCCATAGACTCTTTTTGCTACCTCACAGATTCGTTTGTGCAGCCAAAATGATGTGTTCTCTTTTTGTTCATAGGCTGTTTCATCAAGAGCGCCTAAATCCAAGACAATTTTATTTTTTACTTTTTCACTGATAAAGGCTAGTCTATCCGCTGGACTGGAGACGTCGATTTTTTCGAGGGACGAATATTTTAAGTTTTGCATTTTTTGCCTTGATTCAAAAGTCGATAGAATTGCGTTGACACTGGAATAATATTTCGCCCGTTTCATTGACCTGCCCTGCGATATAACGGTCGATTGACAACAGAAAATGTAGCACAATTCTCTTTGATTCCAAAGCCGTTGCCTGAAAAGCTTCGGCTTTGCTGTTTCATTTGGCCGAATGCCGCGCAAACGGTGCCTTCTGTCAGAGTTGTCGTATCGCGGTCATTTTGGTTTCTGTTAGCAGATAAAAATCTCATTATTTAAGTAGTATTCGCTTTGAAGTAACGGCTTACCGGCATGTCAATCTTTTTGAAGCATAGACGATTTCTCCTTTTCTGCTTAGTCGGGGGACTGTCTTTTTTGCTAAGTCTTGCACTGATGCTTTTTTGGATAGAGGTTTTGCATATCCCCTATCTGATAGCAACAATCTTGACCTGGTTCTGTGTAAATATGTTCGGATTCATACTAAACAAACATGTGACTTTTGGCACAAAAGGAGAGTTTTGGCGGAAAGAATTGCTCCGTTATTATGCTGTGATGGCAGGGAACCTAACTCTTAGTGTCCTGTTAATGTTTGTTATGGTAGACCTTCTGCATATCCACTATCTCCTTTCAAGTTGCTTCCTGGCGGGTTTAATGCTTTTGATAAACTATGTTATGCATAAAACATGGAGTTTTAGACCCGGAGGGTGAAACCTTGAATACAACGGATAAAGATAATTATGAGTTGAGGCTGAAAAATTGCGTGAAGTGAAGAGGGAAAAGCCCATTGTTAAGCGGTTAAACGCCCTGAGTGCGTTAATGCTAAATTACAATCTAGAGGTTGAATTTGGAACGGGTTGCCAGTTTGCCAGTTTGAACGGGTGTACTACAGGTATTGACCCCGATGAATTTTCTGAACAATGTTATGACAAAAAGAAGGGGGGGGGCTCATTACTTTCCACACGTGATCCAGAGTATTTATCAGAACAAGATACTAGAGAATTGAACATAGAGACCCTGCCTCAGTTGATTCGCCACGCCAAAGACATTTCGAAAGCCATGGGACTGAAGAGTTTCACATCTGATCCTGCTTATTTGACATCTATTGAGGGGAAAAGACGACCCAGGGTGCGCAAAACGTTGAACTTTGCAATGGACTCCCCCTCCTTGCCTTTTCCGACCTTGCCGCAAAAATTTTCAAGAAGAACAGGTAAATTCATGGCAGGAATTGGAGGCAAAAGTGAATGATCTTCTGTTGTCAGTCATCATGCCCACCTACAACGGCGCCCAATATTTGCCGTTTGCATTAGAATCCATTCGCAACCAGAACAGAGACTTGATGCAGAAAATTGAGATTCTTGTTGTCGATGATGGGTCAACCGACAGTACCATAGAGATTCTCTTAGATTATAGTAAGGACCTGCCCATTAAGATCCTTCGTTCACATAGGGAGGGAAACTGGGTTAAAGGGCTAAACGAAGGCCTTAAAGCCGCAAAAGGACTTTTTTGTTGCCAATTACATCAGGATGATGCATGGGCACCCGATCGGTTACAGATTCTTTTTTCTGAAATGCAGCAACATCCAAATGTTGAAATTTTTATTCATAATGCTGACTTCATTGACTGCAATGGTAAAAAGCTTGGAAGCTGGAGTTGTCCGTTTAGGGGGCGTTCGCGCGTCATTCAACCTGATATTTTTTTTCGGAAGTTACTAGTCCAGGACTTTATATGCATCAACACGCCCATATTTCGTACTGAATTAATTAATGCAATCGGATTATTCGACGAAAATTTTCAACAAGCCGCAGACTGGGATTATTGGTTGAGCCTTTTTGGAAATTATCCCTCTTACTTCATTAATCAATCACTTTCATTTTTCCGTATTCATCCACAATCGCAAACAGTTCAACATAGCAAGAATCATGTGGAATACATGGAGCAGTTAGAAAAAACTCTAGAACGACATTCCGGCAAGCTTGATTCAAACAGGATCAAGGATATAAGGATTTTGAAGGCCGCGAAATTCTCCAATCTAGTTAATGCCTGCCTCGGACAAGCTTTACATCAACAATCCATCAAGCCGATATTTCTTTTACTAAAGGAAGGTATCAAACTTTCGCCGAAAACTATGGTTATTTACATTTGGAATTCCCGCATTATAGAACGTGTGGGAGCCAGAATCCGAGCCAGAAAAACTCTAGGGACAACTTAACCAGCTTACTGACTCTAATCAATAGAAAGGGTCATGACTCGGTTAGCACCTTTTAGGTATTGCTAAACGAGTCATGACCCATTGAAATTTATCGCAGTGCACTCCTATTCATAATAATAGGGGCAGATCATCTGTTGCACTCTTACATCTGTTAAGATCGAAAACAGAACCGGCGGGTCCCGCCAGACGCCGCAGATAATTATGAGGACAGTCCCTAAAAGTTCTCTTCAGAATAATCCGGCACCTCATTAAACCAGGCAGGATGAAGCTTCGCCTGCAACAAAGCCTGTTCCGCCAGAGCGATAATCCTCTCCCGGTCCTTGGGATAGGAACCGGCCAGGTTTAGGATGTTGGAGACATGGTTGGAGCGCAGGATGGTTTTCTGTGGTTCGAGGTGACGGACAATCTCCAACGCCTCCTCAATGATTCCACCATTGGTCTGCATGGTGATCGAGCGCAGGAAGTCATCGTTGTGGCGATGAAACATCGTCAGCAAAGAAAAGAATTCCGGGGAAAGTTCCGTGACCCATTCTGCTGTCGCTCGGGCATGTTCAAAGCTTCGCTCTTTCCCGGCCAAACCGAGAATTGCCGTCACCGACAACTTCATCCCAGCGTCCTGTGCTTTGCGGCAGAGGGCAAGCATTTCTGTGGGGTTGAAGCCTTTCTTCACGGCAGAGAGCGTTTCTTCATCCCCACTCTCCAGCCCGAAATAAAGAATCCGCAGCTTCTTCTCACGCAGTTGGGTCAAGTCTTCGACACTCTTACTCTTCAGGCTGTTGGGCGATGCATAGATGCCAACCCGGGTCATCCCGGGGAAACTTCCAGCCAGGAGGTCAAGGATTTCAACCAGCCCGGTCTGGGGGTAGACCAAGGCATCACCGTCAGCGAGAAAAACCCTTTGGATATGACCCCTGTGAGCGGTCGGTACCGAATCAATTTCAGCCTTGATCTCGGAGACAGGTCGCACCTTGAAATGCTTGGTTTTATACATGCCACAGAAAGAACAGTTATTCTGTGAGCAGCCCAGGGTAATCTGGAAAATCTGGCTGCGCCCTTCGCTAGGTGGACGGTACAAGGGATAGTCGTAATCGAAATAGTTGTACATAAGTTCAGTGACTGGGGGCTTGAGGCTGGAGACTGGTTAAGATCAGACACCAACCCCTAGCCCCCAGCCTCCGTTTTCCTTTCTATGTTTCTCAGATAACTGCGTGCTTCTTCAGCAACTTCAGGTGTTTGCGCCAGATCGATAACAGCCATGAAATAGTGCCAGGCAGAGGTTTCGCTACGTGGTTTATGCATAAGAGCCCGCCCTGCCCCAAGGTAAGCACGATCAAGGCCATTATCGCCGGGACGCTCTGAAATCAATCTTCGAAAGATCGTCAGGGCTTCATCTATCGAACCCTTATCCAACAGGTACTCTCCGATAGTGAGAATATTTGGCGTTGATAATTGGCCCCGCTGTTTGCGGCTGTCCAATTGCAGAAGCCCTTTAGCGGCACGTGCCAGATCATTCTGATCGATGGCGCGGACAATATCAGTCACCACATCGACAAGGTTCGATCTCTTTCGACCAACCTTTGGAGTGGTTCCTTTCATCTTCAACAAAGTGGGCAAGCGATCAACAGTCAGTGCAAGCCCCAGTCCGGCCAGAAACCCACCGATATGTGCTCCGTAAGCAACGCCACTGCCTTCTGCTGGCCCGGTCAGAAAGGGCAGAATATTGTCGATCACCAGGTAAACACCGAGGACAATGCGCGACGGGATCAATACGGTGGTCATGATCAGGGGGAAGAGAAAAATGAACACCTTGATCCGGTTGCGCGGAAACCACAGAAAGTAAAATCCGAGCACCCCTGAGATGGCGCCGGAGGCCCCAAGCATAGGGATTTGCGAGTTCGGTAAGAACATACTGAAGAAAAGGGTCGCTGAGACACCGGCCGCCAGATAAGCCAGCAGATAACCAAGATGGCCGAGGCGATGCTCTACATTGTCACCGTAAATCCACAAAAACAACATGTTTCCGGCCAGGTGCATCCAACCGCCATGCATGAACATTGCGGTAAACATAGTGAGCGGCGAAAATGCGGCGGGCCTGAAACCATATCGATACACTGTCAGGTCGTATGCGGAGATATGATCGTAGACCATCTGCGGCGTCCAATTGCCTCGGGCCCCCAGGATGTTGAGATATTCCAGCAAAGCCGGATCATTAAGGTCGGGACGAGCGGAACTCAAAGGGATGGTGATGATGATAAATACGGCAATATTAATCCCGATCAACAACCAGTTGATATAGGGAGTCGTCCTGGGATTGGGAACATCACCGATGGGCAGGAGCATCAAACTTCTCGTAAAAAGATTAAATTAACCAACAAAACCGCTCCATTATAGCATATTACAGTGGAATTTTCGTCCTGTTACAAATACCCTGTATTCTCTCTGCTGTCTTCTGTATTCTCTTTACATACACTATGGATTTTAGGATCTATAATCAAAAAAAGACAAGACAAACTAAGGCGACTTATTAACGCAAAGATGCGGAGACGCAGAGAGCAATAGTCGGATTTGAGCCATTTTTAAAATTTTGAGGCGTTTCCCCTCTGCGCTCTTTGCTCCTCTGCGTTAAATATTTTTTTGGGTTATTGAATCGTTGATTTTTCTCTAACGTCTGCAAATGGAGTCAAACATGCACACTGTAAAACTCGATGGTCGTGACATTCCGGTCGGCAAAGTTGTCTGTATCGGCCGCAACTATGCCGAGCATATCAAAGAACTTGGCAATCAGACTCCTGACAAACCGGTCATCTTCATCAAGCCGGCCAGCGCCATTGTACCGTCAGGGGGTACAATCGTAATCCCAAACTATTCGGACGACTGCCACCATGAGATCGAACTCGCAGTGTTAATCGGTAAAACAGCAAAAGACGTCACCGTAGAAGCAGCACTTGATTATGTGAACGGATATGCGGTTGCCCTGGATCTGACGCTTCGGGATGTGCAAGGCGTACAAAAGACAAAGGGGCTGCCTTGGGAGATTGCCAAAGCCTTCGACACCTCCTGCCCTCTATCAGACTTCGTACCAGCAAGCCAGGTCGACAATCCGCAAGAGCTGCAGTTGAAATTAACTGTCAGTGGTGAAGTTCGGCAAAACGGCAACACCCGTGACATGATGAGAAGTATCGCCGAACTGATCGCCGCGGCCTCCTCGTATTTCACCCTGGAAGAAGGCGACATCCTGCTGACCGGAACACCCTCCGGTGTAGGCAGAATCGCCAGCGGAGATCAACTCGAAGCGAGTATTGAACAGGTCGGCAAGTTAAACGTTGCCGTTGCCTAGCGGTGTCCATTTACCCGCCACAAGCCTCCTTTTGCAACCGGACCCGGTTACTCAACAGGTGGGCCTGGCGGGTCGGCTCCGGCAGTCGATATCCTCGACCACACTGCAGAACAATTTCGCCAGAACGTCGGCAATCGATCTTATGACCGGGAGAAATGTAAAGAGGCTTCACCCGGTTCTTCGTCCTGAGCACCCGTCCAATGGACTCTTCACCATCGCGCAATGACGTCCACGCACCCTTTTCCGGTGCCGGCTCCTCAAATTCTCCACATAATCGACTTTTGGCACAGCCGATCGTCGGCAAATCAAGCCACAAACCGAGGTGACTGGCCAAACCCAGCCGGCGAGGATGCGCTATGCCCTGTGCGTCGACCAGGATGACATTCGGAACTGTTTTGAGTTTGCGGAAGGCCTGCAGCAGGATCGGCAGCTCACGAAAAGAGAGCAGGCCGGGGACATAGGGAAAGTTGACATCACCACTGGCGGCAGCAGTCTCCAAAATTTCCATGGAGGCGTAGTCAAGGAGCACCACAGCGGCGTGGAACTGTGTGGCGATTTTTGCATAAGAAACATCAACACCGGCGACCACCCTCGGTGCAACCGGAACAAAATCGTGCAAGACGATATGCTTTGCCAATTCCTTTTGCAAGGCAATCGCCTCTTTCGTCGATAGATTCCAGGAATGCAAGGGAGAGAATTTCATAGGTGCTCAACTCCCACGAGCCCTTTGCTTGATTAATTCACCTGGTTTTGAGGTACTCCTGCCAAAAAGGCCCGCAGGTTTGCCGCCAAGGTATCAATCAATCGCTGCCGCGCAGCCCGGGTCGCCCAAGCCAGATGGGGTGTAACAAAACAGTTCGGAGCATGCAATAAGGGGTTATCCGCAGGCGGAGGCTCCTGGGAAAGGACATCAAGCCCCGCCCCGGCGATGGCACCATGACTCAGCGCTGCGGCCAGAGCCTCTTCATCAATCAGCAGTCCACGCCCGGTATTGATCAGATAAGAGGAGTTTTTCATCAGGGCTAAACGATCGGCATTTATCAACGCTTCTGT
This sequence comes from Deltaproteobacteria bacterium IMCC39524, assembly GCA_029667085.1. NCBI lineage: Bacteria > Deltaproteobacteria > Deltaproteobacteria bacterium IMCC39524. The sequence goes on along the minus strand of JARUHJ010000002.1, from coordinate 61,027 downwards.
TACCGGCGTCAGCGGACAGCTCAAGCTGACAAAATCGGCTGTTGTCAACAAATTGTCGAGCGCAACAAATTTCACATCAGGGAAAGCTTGTGGATCAGGCGTGCGTGTATGCACAAGGACCTGCATACCGAAGGCCTTGGCGATCTTCGCCGTCGCCTTTCCGATATCACCGAAGCCAATAATGCCAAAAGTTTTATCCGTCAGCTCAATCTGGGGCGTCTCCTGAAAAGCAAAGTCCGGACAGTTCGTCCAGGCACCCTGCTTGACCAGCTCTGAATGTCGGCCAACGCCTCGAGTTAGCTCCAGAAGTAAGGCAAAGATGTGCTGTGCCACTGAGTTGGTACTGTATGCAGGCACATTTGTGACGACCACACCATGTTTACGGGCGGCCTCAAGGTCGACAACATTCACTCCGGTCGCCTGGATACCGATATAACGCAAGGCAGGCAAAGCCGCCATTTCTGCCGCACCGATAAAAACTTTGTTTGAGATTAGAATTTCAGCGTCAGATGCACGATCAAGAGTCAATTCGGCCGGGGTGCGATCATAAACCGTCAGTTCACCGAATTCCTTCAAGCCCTCCCAGGAGAGATCACCGGGGTTTGTTGCATAGCCATCGAGAACAACGATTTTCATTCTGGGTTTCCTTCGTTCCCGAACACCAGGCCATCACCATCGTTCATACGATTGAGATAAGATTTGAGCCGGACAGTATGCTGTCTGTCAGCTTCGGCCAAGGCCTTGAACATGGTCTGCAGATCAGGCTGATTGCCCGACTCGGCAAAACCGATATGGGTTTTCAGGAACGCGTCCTCAAGTTCTACGGAAGCATAGATAGCCTCATCAATGGAAAGACTGCCCTCCTGAGCGTCGAGTAAAAGCTCGCCGGCGCGGTCTAATAACTCCTGCACCCCTTCGCGAGACAGACCGCACGCTATAACCCCGGCCATATCGAACCGGTCACTCACCTGGCGAATGCGATGGGCATGGCGCATCTCATCGTCAGCCATCTCCTGCCAGATCTCGCGTAACTCCTCATTGGCATCAGGATGATTGACGAGTTGCTGGTAAATCTCACCCACCCGTTCTTCAACATCAACACAGGTTTGCAGAATCGCTTTCATGCAGGTTCCTCCTATCAATATTAGTAACAAGCAAATGTACTCAGAATCGACTTAAACTAATGACGAGACAATATTGTCTTCTTCAGTGCAAAGTTAAACACAAAAACAGCGTCAATGACGACAACTTTGGCTGCCAGGTAGCTAATTCCGGAAAATTTAACAGTAGTGCCCCGGAAGCAATCAACTAAGCTAACAATAATGCGAAGAGGCCACGGAGTCTATTAATTTTGCCCCGTGATTCCTGCCATACAAAAGCACAACCAAGACCAGCCTCACGCAGAGGCGCGGAGACTGCAGAGAAAGACTGCTCATGGAAAAGTTTTGTCTACTTTTTTACTCTGCGCTCCCTGCGTCTCAAGAGAGCAAAGCGAACGGGCGTAAATTAGGTCTTTTGCTTTTCCTGTTTCAGTTTTTTCGACGCTTTACTGGAGCGGAAGAGTTCACCAGAAAACAAAAAAGCGCCTCCGACCAGATCGGAGGCGCTGAGAGCAACTGGATTTCCTTAAAGATCAGGCCTGTTCCAACACCGCCTGTGCCGCAGCCAAACGAGCGATAGGTACACGGAAAGGCGAGCAGGAGACATAATCGAGACCGATACGGTGACAGAACTTCACCGAGGAGGCTTCACCGCCGTGCTCACCACAGATGCCGAGCTTGATGTCAGGGCGGGTCTTGCGTCCGAGTTCACAACCCATCTTCACCAGTTGGCCGACACCTTCCTGGTCAATGGCAACAAAAGGATCCGTGGGGAAAAGCTCATGCTCGACGTAGAAGGGCAGAAACTTGCCGGCATCATCACGAGACAAGCCGTAGGTGGTTTGAGTCAGGTCATTGGTACCGAAGGAGAAGAACTCTGCTTCGTGGGCAATGACATCAGCAGTCAGTGCCGCGCGAGGCAACTCGATCATGGTACCGATCAGGTAAGTCACCTCAACCCCGTAACGGGCGATGACCTCATCAGCCACGCGAATGGCATTAGCCCGCAGAATGGCCAACTCCTTCACTTCGCAGACGAGAGGAATCATGATCTCGGGAACAATACTGAAGCCCTCGTTCTTGACCAGTTCGCAGGCCGCTTCCATGATCGCCTGTACCTGCATGTCGTAGATTTCAGGATAGGTGACCGCCAAACGACAACCACGATGACCAAGCATCGGGTTGAATTCATGTAGAGACTCGACTTTGGCTTTCAGAGTCTGCGCCGGGACGTTCATCTCGGCAGCCAAGGCTTCGATCTCCTTGTCGGTGTGTGGTAGGAACTCATGCAGCGGCGGATCAAGCAGGCGAATGGTTACAGGCAGCCCCTTCATGACCTGGAACAGGCCGAGGAAATCACCTTTTTGCATCGGCAAGATTTTCGCCAATGCTCGCTTACGACCGTCCAGATCAGCAGAAAGGATCATCTCGCGGACGGCCGCGATCCGGTCTCCCTCGAAGAACATGTGCTCGGTACGACAGAGGCCGATGCCTTCGGCGCCGAAGTCGCGGGCGACCTGGGAATCATGCGGCGTATCAGCGTTGGTGCGAACGCGCAGGCGACGGATGCCGTCGACCCATTCCATCAACTGGCCGAACTCACCGGTCAGTTCTGGTTGTACGGTCGGCACCTCTCCCCGCATGACTTCGCCGGTGGACCCGTCGAGGGTGATGATATCACCCTGCTTGAAAACCTGGCCATTCCTGGCGGTAAACTGCTGATTGGCGTAATCAACTTTGATATCGCTGCAGCCGGCCACACAGCTCTTGCCCATGCCACGGGCAACGACAGCGGCGTGCGAGGTCATGCCGCCACGAGCGGTGAGAATGCCTTGAGCGGCGTGCATACCGTGGATATCTTCCGGGCTGGTTTCAACACGCACCAGAATCACCTTGAGACCGATCTTGGCAGCCTCTTCGGCTTCATTAGCCGAAAAGACTATCTCGCCACAGGCCGCGCCTGGCGAAGCCGGCAAACCCTTGGCAACTACAGTCTTTTGTGCATCAGGGTCAAGCGAGGGGTGTAGCAACTGATCGAGCTGCTCAGGAGCAACCCGCATGATCGCTTCATTCTTACTGATCAGGCCTTCGGCAACCATATCAACGGCAATCTTCACAGCTGCTTTTGCAGTGCGTTTACCATTACGGGTCTGCAGCATGTAAAGCTTGTGCTTCTCGATGGTGAACTCGATATCCTGCATATCCTTGTAATGCTTCTCGAGGAGGTCACGGATCTTGGCCAGCTGCTCGTAGCAATCGGGCAGAACGTCTTCCATGGCGGGCAGGTCGCCCGGCTGGTGTTTGGCCTTGTTGATCGGCTGTGGCGTCCGTGTACCGGCAACCACGTCTTCGCCCTGGGCATTAACCAGGTATTCTCCGTAGAAGTAATCTTCTCCGGTAGAGGGGTCGCGGGTAAAGGCAACGCCGGTCGCACAATCATCACCCATATTGCCAAAGACCATCGACTGTACGTTCACTGCAGTACCCCACTCAGCAGGAATATTGTTGAGCCTTCGGTAGGTGATCGCGCGGAAATTCATCCAGGAGCCGAACACAGCACCAATGGCACCCCAAAGTTGTTCTTTAGGGTCCATGGGGAAATCTTGACCAAGCTCTTCCTTAACTTTGTTTTTGAAAAGACCAACCATTTCTTTCAGGTCAGCGGCAGTCAAAGCGGTGTCTTCCACAACGCCGCGATCTTCTTTCATCTTCACCAGAATATGCTCGAGAATATCGCCATCCATATTGAGCACAACGTTGGCGTACATCTGGATGAAGCGGCGGTAAGAATCGTAGGCAAAGCGTTCGTCGCCACTCTGGGCTATAACGCCTTGAACAGTCTCGTCGTTGAGGCCAAGATTAAGGACCGTATCCATCATGCCCGGCATCGAGGCCCTGGCCCCGGAACGCACCGAAACCAGCAATGGATTCTGTGAGTCGCCGAACTTCTTGTCCATCAACGTCTCAACCTTGGCCAGATGCTGATTGACCTCCTCTTCCAACCCGGCAGGATAATTGCGGTCGTTCTTGTAGAATTCTGTACAAACTTCCGTCGTGACCGTAAAACCGGCTGGAACAGGCAAACCGATGCTGGTCATTTCCGCCAGGTTGGCGCCCTTGCCTCCGAGCAGATTCTTCATGTCGCCGCGCCCTTCGGCCTCTCCGGCGCCGAAGAAATAAACATACTTTGCCATTGATCCATCCTCCCCGTTGAAATTGATAGTTTATGTTCAAAGAATCTATAATTGGCCACTCATCAAATCTAAAAAGAACCGACTTTATCCATCCTAACTATCCTGCACATCCCTGTTAAAAAGTCTTTAAAACCTGAAAAACATTTACAGGGATATGCAGGATAAACAGGATATAATCTTAAAAGAGAAATGAAAATCTGAATCTGTTCTTTCTGTGCAAATCCGTTCCCCTAATGTTTTTGCCTCTTTTCTTTAAAGCTTGTTTTTAGAGATACGTCCAAATTTTTACAGTACACCGGAAAAAATGCTTGGTCTTTTCAGCCAAAATAAAACCGCCGCTTAGTTTCCTAAGCGGCGATGCGTGTAAAGTCTGCGATGTCGGCGAACAAGCCGGCGACCTGTGTCAGCAAGGCCAGTCTGTTGGTCTTAACCTTTTCATCGTCGGCCATAACCATGACCCCGTCGAAAAAAGCATCGACCGGTTCGCGTAACGCGGCGATCGTTTGTAGCGCCGCACCATAGTCACCCTTGTTAACCTGGTCGACAATGTGCTGCCTCGCTGACTCAATTGCTGCGGCCAGGGCTCTTTCGCAATCGGCTTCAAAAAGATCCGCCTGCACCGGGTTATCAACACCGCCCTTGATGATGTTGCCGACACGTTTGAAAGCGACCGCCAGCGGCTCAAAATCAGCCGCGGTTTTAAGAGCGGCCAACGCCTCGACTCTGGCCACGGCATCACCGGGCTCATCGAAGCGGGCGGCCAGAACAGCATCAACGACGTCGGAAGCAAAATCACGGCTTGTCAACATGTTGGCCAGACGCAAACGGATGAAATCCACCACGTCGGCCTGCACCTCGGCGCGTGGCCGAGTCAACTTTTCTTCCAACAGGCCAAGACTCTGCTCAATCAACTCAGGGATGCTGACCTGGTAGCCACGATCAAGGATAATATTGAGAACACCGATCGCACAGCGCCGCAAGGCATAAGGATCTGCCGATCCGGTGGGGATCAGCCCGACACCGAAACAACCGCAGATGGTATCGATCTTGTCGGCAATAGAGACGAAAGCGCCGAGATTATCGGAAGGCAAGGTGCCGCCAGCTTCTGTGGGCAGGTAATGCTCAAAGATGGCAATTGAAACCCGTGGGTCCTCACCTTCGAGACGGGAATACTCCCGGCCCATGATGCCTTGTAACTCTGGGAACTCGTAAACCATCTTTGATTCGAGATCACACTTGGCCAAACGAGCCGCCCGCTCGGTCAGGGCTACGGCTGTGGGCTCAAAGCGTTCAGCCAGCCCCTTGGCAATCTGCGTGAAACGCTCAACCTTTTCGAAGCTGCTGCCGAGCTTGGCCTGGTAGATCACATTTTTCAGAGTCTCCAGATTGCTCTCAAATTTGATCTTCTGATCTTCTTCCCAGAAGAACATTGCGTCGGCAAGACGTGCGCGGATTACTTTCTCATTACCCTTAACGACAACCTGCTCATCTTCCGGGCGGGTGTTGGATACGGTAATAAACTTGTTGAGCAGTTTGCCCTGCGCATCTTCGATGGTGAAATAGCGCTGATGCTCCCGCATCGAGGTCACCAGAAGTTCACGCGGCAGTTGCAGATATTTTTCTTCAAAGGTGCCGCATAGCGGAGTCGAATCTTCGAGCAGGTAGGTCACCTCTTCGAGCAACTTTTCATCAACAACGGTATTTCCACCTGCAGCCTTGCCTGTGGCAACAACTTGCTCACGAATCGTTGCCTTGCGCTCGATGTGGTCGGCCGTTACAAAATGTTTGCGACAACCTTCCAGCCAATCGCCCATATCGGTTACGGTAAACTCCTGTGGAGCCATGAAGCGGTGCCCGCGCGATTGATAGCCGCTGGTCAGGTTGCCATGGGTAAAGGAGATCACGTCTCCCCCGTAAAGAGCGACGATCCAATGCATCGGGCGAGCAAAGCGAATATCCTGAGTCTCCCAACGCATCGACTTTTTGAAAGAGAGTGCAGCGACCAGGCGAGGCAGAACGGTAGCTAACAGCTCTCGTGTTGGACGACCAGGCTCTTCCTTTTCAATAAAAAGATACTCACCCTTTTCTGTCTCAACCAGCTTCAGCTCAGCAACATCAACACCTTGGCCACGGGCGAAACCGATCGCGGCCTTGGTAGGATTGCCGTCGGCATCGTAAGCAATCTGCTTGGCTGGACCCATCGCCTCAGTGCGCAAGGTCGGCTGATCTTCGGCAACGTCACTAACGGCCAAAGCCAGGCGGCGAGGCGTGGCAAAGGTTTTGATCTCGCCAAACTCCAGGCGCGCAGTCTCAAGCTCTTTACGAATCATGCGCTCGAGATCGGCCATAGCCTTGGGAAGAAATCCTGCTGGGATCTCTTCGGTCCCTATTTCAAGAAATATGTCTTTGGACATGTATAACTCCAATTATTTTAACGCCCGTTCGCTTAACGCCCGTTCGCTTTACTCACTCAAGACGCAGAGGAAAGCTAAGAAAGAAAAAAGAAAGTTTTAAAACCAACTTGAAGAATTTCTTTGCGTCTTTCTTTACCCTTTGCGTCTTTGCGTTACGCTTTCGGTCTTAAGGTATATTTTTTTGTTCACGATTTTTCCCGCCACCCGCTACCCGCCTCATTTTTTCAGAAGCGGAAAACCCATCTTCTCTCGCTGAGCCACATACAACTCCGCGCAAAGCTTGGACAGGTTACGAACCCGGCCGATGTAGTGTGCACGCTCGGTGACCGAGATAGCGCCACGGGCATCAAGCATGTTAAACGCGTGTGAGCACTTCAGTACGTAGTCGTAAGCCGGGAAGACCAGCTCTCTTTCCGCCAGACGCGTGCATTCTTTTTCGTACATATCGAAAAGTTGCAGCATCATGCCGGTGTCGGCCTCTTCGAAGTTATAAGTGGAGAATTCAACTTCGGTCTGATGATGAACGTCGCCATACTTAAGCCCGCCGCCCCAATCGAGGTCGTAGACATTATCAACGCCCTGGATATACATGGCGATACGCTCAATACCGTAAGTCAACTCGCCTGGAATCGGTTTGAGGTCAATACCACCACATTGCTGGAAATAAGTGAACTGGGTAATCTCCATACCATCCAGCCAGACTTCCCAGCCAAGACCCCAGGCACCAAGAGTCGGTGACTCCCAATCATCCTCAACAAAACGAATGTCGTGCTTGGCAGGATCAATCCCAAAGCTCTTGAGAGAGTCGAGATAAAGCTCCTGAATATTCATCGGCGAAGGCTTGAGGAGAACCTGGAACTGGTAATAGTGTTGCAGACGATTCGGGTTTTCACCGTAGCGCCCATCAGTAGGACGACGGGACGGCTCTACATATGCGACGTTCCACGGCTCAGGGCCAAGCGCGCGCAAAAAAGTTGCAGGATGAAAAGTACCCGCGCCCTTTTCCGTATCATAGGGCTGCTGAAGAATGCAGCCGTGGTTGGCCCAGTAGTTCTGTAGTGCCAGGATGAGTTCTTGAAAATTCACAATGCCTCCAGGGGCAGTTTGCCCATCATGTCAATAAGGTCAAACAAAAACATTCAACGCCCGTTCGTTTTACTCACTCAAGACGCCAAGAAAAACAAAGCAAGAAAAAAGAAAGTTTTAAAACCCTCTAAAGTTTTTCTTTGCGCCTTTCTTTACCCTTTGCGTCTTTGCGTTAGTGTCTTTCGGGTTAAAACATTTAGTCAAAATGAACCGACTTCAACGAGCCTGAAAGCCGTATACTGTATACAGGCAACAGGCTTGGCATCTTAGCTTGACACCTATGAGCTGTCAAGATTTCCCTTCTTCTAAACTCTCTTTCAGAGGCGACATTCAAGGTGTCTCGTCCGGGCTGAACCGATTGAGAAATTCGAGGCTCCTCAGAGGTCTGTGTAAGTGACAGTGCAAGGCGTCACTCAACAACAGCTGACCTTCTTTACGAGAGAGAGGGCTGAGCTTGAAATCAGCAAAACTGGTCAGAGGGGTATGCATGATTCGACCCAAGGTTCCGAGTGTCATACGATCGACTTTCAGTGTCGCCCGCCCAGCGTCGCAGTCAGAACAAAGACTCCCATCAAGGGCTGCCGAGAAACTAACAGCTCCATTCGGCAGGGGTCCGAAACAATCTGCACAATGCTGAAGATGGGGGAGATAGCCGGCAACAGAGAGCATGCGAATTTCCAGGAGGAGTCGTGCTTCAACGGAATAACCTTCGCTATCAAGATGGTTGAGAAAGGCCTGTAAAAGCTGAAAGACCTCAACCCCAACGCCCGACTCGTCAAAAAGCACATCAGCCAGCTCACAGCCATAACTGGCCAGCGTCAGGGTCTCCAGATCACGACGCAATCCGGAATGGAGGTCGACCAGCTCCGCATCGCGCAAGCTGACCAGATCTCCAGAACCGCGTGCTGTCCAATGCAGCTGAACTTCAGCGCAGGGCTCCAGAGAGGCGCCGAAACGCTTACGACTTTTCCGTGCAGCCCGAGCAAAGCCTTTGAGACGTCCATGTTCAGGCGTGAGGAAGGTGACGATACGGTCGGCTTCACCGTAATCGGTGTGATGAAGGATGATTGCTGGGGAGACAAGTAAATTCATAGAAATGGGTTAGATGATTGCATAAGACCCTAGTCTCTTTTTGGAATGAACTACCTCGCAGCAAGCTACGAGGTATCAACAGCCTGCAACCTTTGTAGTCAACACAATTGAAATCTATTATTAGCCGCGATCAGAATCTACGAAAATCTGTAAATCTAAAAAGAGATGCGCTTGGTTTTGGTTCTAACTATAGATCTTGATAGACTTTCATCGCGGCTAAACAAAGGTTGTCGCTTTGAAGTTAAACAACGCAGCAAGCTGCGGGGAATAAGAACTATATTGTGTTTCAACGCAAATAAGAGATAAATGCGGTCGCAGTCGCAAAGTAGATGAGGATACCAGTGATATCATTAGCAGTTTGAACAAAAGGCGTTGAAGCAATCGCAGGGTCAATACCAAGTCGCTTAAAGGCGGCGGGAGCAATCACACCCATCGAGGCAGCGACAATCATCGCGACAAACATCGCCAGGCCAACGACCATCCCCAGATAGGGGTTGCCATGCCAGAACCAGGCAACCAGGCCGACAGTGAAACCACAAACACTTCCCATGATCATACCAACCCGGACTTCTTTGAAAAAAACTTGACGCAGCATTGTGAAATCAATGCGCCCGGTGGCAAAGCCTCGCACCATAATCGTCGCCGACTGGCCTCCAACGTTACCGCCCATACCGGTAATAACAGGAATAAAAACGAGCAGAGCGATCACTTCCTTGAGGGTCACCTTGAAAAGCCACATCAGGTAACCGGTCGCAACGCCACCGAACAAGTTAACCAACAGCCAGGGCAAACGAAGTCGGGCGATTTTGAACGCTTTGTAGCCATAGAGGAGCTCTTCCTCGCTGGCACCGGCCATCTTGTAGATATCTTCAGTCGCCTCTTGCCGAATAACATCGATAATATCATCTACGGTGATAATACCCTTCAGGCTGTTCATCTCATCGACAACCGGTATCGCAAGAATATTATATTTTTCAACAATCCTCGCAACCTCTTCCTGGTCCACGTCGGTGCGCACACTCAAAACATCGGTGATCATGATTTCCGAAAGTTTTTTCGTTGGCAGAACCGTCAACAACTGGCGAAGAGAAAGAACACCAACGAGCTGCCCGGCCTCATTGACCACGTAGAGATAGAAGACCATCTCCACATCTCCGGCCTGTTGAATCGCTTCGATGGCATCCTTAACGGTGAGATCTTCATCGAGGGAGAAAATTTCGGTCGACATGATACCGCCGGCCGTGTCCTCATCATATTGAAGCAGATGCTCAATCTCTTCAGAATCCTCATCGTGCATAATATCGAGGATTTCGTCCGCAAGCTCTTGCGGCATGTTACCGATAATATCAGCCGCATCATCTGAAGACATTTCCTGAAGAACTTCAGTAATGGTTTCTTTATCGAGCTGTTCAAGCAGTTGCGCGCCCGTGCTGTGATCAAGCTCAGCCAGTACGTAGGCGCTCTTCTCCGCATCTTCAATCAGGTTGAAGAGAATACGCTGATCCTTAAGGTCAAGGTAGCGGAAGAGATGTGCGATATCAGCAGGATGAGATTTAGCAAGGAGTTTCGCCAGATTAGGAAAAGCCCCGCGCCGGATCAGGCGCCTGGTAGCATCGAGCAAAAGCTGTTGTTTCTGATCCATGGCAAAATCCCGGGAAAAGGTTGGCTAAAACCTGAGAAGTTTAGCACTTGGGGTTTTCGGGTGTCAATTTATCAAAGAATCAGTGTCAAAGGTTCAAGGTTCTGGGCTAAGGGTCCAGGGAAACACATTCATCCCTTATCCCTTACTCCTGCGCCCTGAACCCTTAACCTCCACGGTTGACTTTAGCGAAACGCAGAGCATAAACTGTCATTTAATCTCACAAATTAAGGGGCTGTCACTGTACGGACCGTCTCCATTTCCTAAGGAAATCTTTTGAACCTTGAATTCAACATCGCCCTGATCAGTCTGCTGGCCTTCGCAGTATTCAGCAACATCCCCCTCGGCTACCTGCGTATGGGCACGCAAAAGTATTCGGTGCGGTGGTTTGTCTATATTCACCTCTCCGTACCTTTCATAATCGGACTGCGTATTTCCAACAATATCAGCTGGCAAGTCATTCCATTCTCCATCGCGCTGGCCGTTGCCGGCCAAATGGTCGGCAGTCGCCTTTATCGTCGGAGTCAACGGTGAGAAAGCCTCGCAGGCCGAAAATGAAGAAGGCAGCTCTTGCCGGTGATCTGGTTGAAAAGCTGCTCAAAGGGTTCGGTCTTGATGAGCGCCTGCAACAATACCGCGCTCTGATTATCTGGGAAGAAGTCGTCGGACCACAGATCGCAGCCCGCACCCGCCCGATCAGAATTCGCGAGGGGATTCTTGAAGTCAACGTCGACCAACCGACCTGGATGCAGCAGTTGCAGCTGATGAAGCCCAAAATCCTCGCTCAACTAAACGCGGAACTCGGCAAAGCCACCATCAAGGACCTGTTCCTCAAGCGTGGCAAGGTTCATGTTCGTGTTGACAAAGAAGTGGAGCCACCGCCGAAATGGAGGATGGTGCAGTTAGACGATAGTGAAAAAACAAAGATAAAAGAACTGCTGACTGGAATTGAAAATCCTGAGCTACGAGATGAGATGGAAAAGTTTTTGGTAAAACAATCGCGGCTGCTTAAGGCTGAGGGCGAGAAGCTGGTTGCTGGTTAGTGATTACTGCCACTGTCGGTCTATACATCGCCAGGACTTCATCCGAGTAAACTCGCCCCTCCCCTTTGTAAATGACCAGAGAAGGCTCAACCCTCATTCCGGGGTTACCATTTTTACGCCCTTCGACCAAGACCATTCGGGCGGGCTCATCGATACGCGACTGGACCAAACGCAGCCGCTTTGGCTCGATTTTGGAACCTCGCATCTCCGCCAGAAGTTCCGGCAAACGTTCAGCAAGATAAACCACATAGAACCGGCCACCGGAAGTGAGCAAAAATGCAGCCGCTCTCAAAAAATCTCTCAGCCCTCCATAACGTTCATGCCGTGCAATACATCGTTCTCCATTTTCCGCATTTCGTCCAGAGCTTTCCACTCTGTATGGAGGATTCGCCGTGACAACATCGCAACTCCCGGCAGATAGAACTTCGTCCAATTCGCGGATATCAGCATGAACAAGTTGAATAGACTCTCCCAGGCCATTCAACTCAACGGAACGTCGAGCACGTTCAATCATTTGCCGTTGAAGCTCAACACCGATTATCGACACCGCTTCCTTCCGGGACGACAAAAGAAACGGGATGACACCATTTCCGGTGCCAAGGTCCACCACTCGACTATTTTTTACACTTGAGATGAACGCGCAAAGAAGAACTGGATCAAGGGAATAACGATAACCTTTTTTCGCCTGCAGAACCTTAAATCCAGTAGCTATCAATTCATCAAGAGTTTCATCATTAGCAACTGGCGTGGTCAAGATGAAAGCACATCCCAATCGGTTGTTTCAACAATATTCTTGCGCACCTGCTCGCTGATCCATGCATTATAGAACTCCAGAGGAATATAGTTATCCGTCAGAATAATCGCTTTGTCATCTGCAGAGAACCGCCACTTCCAAAGGTGCTGAAAATTCAGGGTGTTGGCAACAAAAGGATGTGAGGCCACGTCGGAGAACAGATTTTTTTGAATGGTTCGCGAAGCTCCGTTGTAAGCAAAAACCGAGATATTCCCAGAGCCAGTCGGGCCAACCGGGTTAAAGTTTGGGAAGATATCCACATTCTCAAAAACCTGTTGCAAGGTCTTGATGATCGAGGCCGTCATATAGCTGTCTTTGTCGAGGCTGCCAAAAAGATTAAAAGCCATAATACCACCTGGGGAAAGAACCTGATTAATCAATTCATAAGCTTCGAGACTAAGCAAGTGGGCAGGCATCGTGTCTCCGCTGAAGACGTCGAGGACAACAAAATCGTATTTTCGGGGTGTATTTATCAAGTAATATCGAGCATCTTCAACGATAGATTTGCCGTTATTACGGAAGTTGAAGTACGTCTCAGCAACATCAAAAACAACAGGATCAATATCAAGGACATCGGTCATCACTCCATGCGCCTGGAAAATCCCAGGTATAGTCCCTGCGCCCAGCCCCAACATGAGACAGTCTTTACCCTGCGGGTTCATCTCCATGACATAATGCGGCAAGATATAAGTATAAGGGTAAATTGACCGACCACTTTTCATATCAACCCCGCTATGCACCAGGCCGTCAATTACAAGCTCGCGCGTATGCTTTTCACGGTAGCTGTAATCAACCACCTTGACATCTCCATAGTAACTTTTCTCGCTCGCAACGACCTGGACGCGCGTACCATTCTCCATGACCTTATCAATCACCCGATCAGCCGGCCAGAAAAAGAACAGAGGCAGCAGCACCAAAACAGCAGCAGCCTTCTTCCTGAACAGAGTAAAATAGAGTACTGACAGAAGCAGCAATAGGCAGCCAACCAGGAAAAATATCTGCTTTACACCCAAAAAAGCAATCAGAACAAAGCCAGTGGAGATCGTTCCGAGAACGCTACCGATAGTGGAAATTGCATAGAAACTGCCCACCGTTCGGCCAATACTGTGCAATTCCTTTGCCGCAATTTTAATCACATAAGGGGAGATGCATCCCATCAGAAAGAGCGACGGTCCGAAAAGCATGCAACTGCTCAAGAAAGCCCCTGTACGCAAGCCAAGCGGCATACAGAGTTTAAGTACAGGTGGCGTCAGCGAAGGGATCAGCAGCACAGCAATCCCCGACAACGCGATAATGCCATAGAGATAATCGGCGTGCCCCCGACGATCTGACATGAATCCGCCGAACGCGTAGCCTGCTGCCAGAGCGATCATCGCCACAGATATCAGCGACGTCCAGACAAACAAACTGGCCCCGAAGAAAGGACCGATAACTTTTGAACCAAGCACTTCAACGACCATGATCAGCGACCCGCCGGTCAAAGAAGTCAAGATTAAAAAACAGACAAACATTTTCGAATGTGGCGTGTTGGATTGCTGTTCATTCATAAGAAAACCTTTTAAGTCCTTTTATAATGTTCAAGATTTGTTCAAATTTGACATTTCCCTGGTCGCTCCGCTATGGCCTCAAAGGGAAGACTCCACAGCAAACAACAAGGCGTCAAAAACAATATTGACACCCAAAATTCGAGCAAGTTTCCGCAAACAAGATTCCCTTGACGAAATTATCCGAGACCATATCTCATCATGGGAAAATTTTCAAATACTAGGTTAACAAGAAAAGATTCTTCATTGGATCAACCAATTTTACAGGCAATCGGCGCATGCAAGGCTTGGAGCTTCATAAGTTCTTGATTGCCAGCGGGGTTGTACGTTATTTTACCGAACGCAAGGATAACTATTATCAATGTAACAGATACCACTCTTGAGATTCAGGATTAGTATTTTCTTAACAGCTGAGTCCAATCGAACTAGAGCTAACAAAGGTAATTAAGGAACTCATGAAATTTGCCATTATCCTTCCGGCCTACAATGAATCTTTGACCATCGCCAAGGTCATTGCTGATTTCCATGCGGTTCTCCCGCAAGCCGAAATCTGGGTCATTGATAACAACTCCCAGGATGCTACAGGGGAGATTGCAAGAGCCCTTTTCAGTGAGAAACGAATCCCTGGAGGCGTGTTATCAGAACGTCAACAAGGGAAGTCCTTTGCGGTGCGCAAGGCGTTCCGGGCCATCGAAGCGGATATCTACATAATGTGTGATGCCGACTCGACCTATCCGGCTTCAGAGCTACCGCACATGATAGACCTGCTTCAGGAAACGGGAGCTGACATGGTCGTGGGTGATCGTCTCACGAAAGGCCATTACATGGAATCGACCCGACGTCTTTTCCATCGCAGCGGCAACAACCTGGTTCGATTTCTGATCAATTTTCTTTTCAAAGGCGATCTTCGCGATATCATGTCCGGCTACAGGGTGATGCGCAAAAGACTGGTCAAGCATTTCCCCTCCCTTAATAGTGGGTTCGAACTGGAAACCGAACTCTCGATCTTTACCCTGGAACGAAGGTTCAGCATTATCGAGCATCCCGTCGACTACCTGAGCAGGCCAGAGGGAAGTTTCTCGAAGCTGAGCACCTACCGCGACGGCTTCAAGGTTTTGAGACTGATCTTATTTCTGTTTAAGAACTATCGTCCTCTCAAATTTTTTGGAACTCTGTCAGTGGTGTTTTTTCTTCTCGGACTCGCCACGGGGATTCCAGTGGTCATTGAGTTTGTCCGTACAGGCCTGGTTTATAAAATCCCGTCGGCAATTCTCGCCACCGGAATGATGCTGCTGTCTGGACACTTCCTCAGTTTGGGGGTCATGATGGACTCTATCGCCAATTACCATCACCAGCTATTCGAGATTGAGATGAACAAATATCCTGAACACGACGGAACTCCAAAATAATGGAAAACCTTTTCAAAAGACTCGGTGGCCGAGTGCTACTTGCCGCTCTTCTCGTCAGCGCTTTGATTTTATCACTAAAACAGATCGCCGACGTTGATGCCCTGCTTCACCTGAGTATGGGCAAGCTTTTCTGGACAATGCAGGGGTTCCCGGACTATGAGGTGTTCTGCTACCCAGCAAAAGAATCACCATTTTTATATACTTCCTGGCTATTTGCTCTTGGTAGCTTCCTGGTATGGAAATTACTCGGTATTTATGGTTTATCTCTTCTTGTTGTCTTTTTTACTGTGCTAACCGCTTGGGTGCTGTTCCGAGACTCAGGAGTGTTATCGGCGGGAGATGGCCAGGCAATAAGAGCGGGAGTAGTTTTCATTGCTTTGATGCTGGCAGAAGACCGCTTTGTTTTCCGCCCCGAAATTGTACTCGCTCTTGTTTTTTCCTTAGTCATCTGGATATTGGGCCGACACGCCTTCAATGGTGATCGAAAAGTCTTGTGGCTGCTGCCACCCATATGTCTGCTATGGGCAAATAGCCATTCCAGTATCACTCTCATGTTCGTACCGTTCGGGGCTTTCGCGGCCTATCATTTCTCAGAATGGATCCTTATTCGTAGATCTGTAGATACAATCTCTCGCAAGGAAAAGGAAAGTCGCCTGACAGGGCTGTGCTCCTTCTTTGTCCTGTCGCTTCTCGCTGCGCTTTTTAACCCTAATTTCATGGATCAGTTTCTACTTGCCCAGGACGTGATGTCGAATAGCTGGTACAAACAGTCGATCATCGAACTGCAACCACCACGCACCAAGGAACTCCTCGTTATCGCGCCAGTGTTTGCCGCATCAGTCATTCTTTCCATACTGGCTTTGCGGCGCCGAGCGATTCCTTACGTGTTGATCAGCATTGCACTACTGTACGTCTCACTCCAGGCAATTCGATTTTTCGAGTTCTTTTGTCTCATGCAAGCGCCGATCCTTGCCCGTTCCATAACGGTTCTAGTGCCACAACGCTGGAAGAAATTAAGCCAGGGGAAAATCATCACAGTCGCTGCTGCGCTCTTAATAGTAGTTTTGGCTGGCATGAAAGCTGGCAGTGTTGCTCCTTTTGAGAGGGATGTGATTTCCTCTGAACGCTTTGGCTTTGGTTACAACCTCAAGGTCGACCATGGAAAAGCAGTCAACTTCCTGCAAGCAAATGGTATTTCCGGCAGGGTATTCAACGTTTTCGAGGATGGTCAATCCATTATCTGGTATGGCTGGCCAGACCTGACAGTCTTCATAGATGGTCGTGGGGCGATTCCGGAACAGTCGCTCAAAGCCTACTCAAAAGCTTTTCAAGATCCTGAGGAAATGAGTAGATTACAGGCTCAATATGGGTTTGAGGTTCTACTGTTTGGCAGAAACCAGTCCATGGAAATCAACCCGCACGGCATGGAAAGCTACTTCTTTAACCCCGACTGGTCCCTCGTTTACTTCGACAAGAACAGTTACGTTTTTCTGCGCAAAAAAGGCCCTTACGCCAATCTCGTCACCCAAAATACTTACCGTTACGTGATCCCATTTGCAGGGCCCGGAGCATATGAGCAGTTTTTTAAAACCAACCCCGGCTATGCCAAAGGCTTACTGAATGATCTGATGCGTGCAGCAACGAATACTCCGATCGACAAACTTCTCATGGGAATTTGCTACTACACTATTGGTGACAATAATAAAGCTGAACAAGTCCTTGGCCCTGTCAAAAGAGCTTCAGGTATAGCCTTGCTCTACTACGGGCATGTGCTCAAGAATTTAGGTCGCACTCAAGAGGCAAAAGCCATTTATGAGGAAGGCGCACGTCGCTACCAAACACAAAATTTTCACAGTGCACTATCTGGACTTATGGAAAGCACGGAAATTACCGACTTGCTGCAGCAGGCGGGTGCAAGAATGAATCGAAAGGACTACACTGGTGCCCGTAAAATCCTCCTTCAGGCCCTTGAACTCGACTCAAGAAATGTTGCTGTTTTGGCAAATCTCGGTTATTGCGAACTTGATGGCGGAAACTTTGAGGAGGCGAAAAAACGGTTTGATGCTGCACTATCCATCAAGCCTGATTACGATGTGGCCCTCTATGGTCTCGGTCTTACAGGGGTACGTCAGGGCCGGCCTGACTTAGCCGTCGCCAGCTTCAACAAATACATTGAAGTCAAGAGAAGCGGGCCGTATTACGATAAAGCCAAGGCGTACATTGAAAAATATGCAGAAACTCAATAGCTAGAGAAAACGAACTCCCTCTTAACTTGCTGCGAGGTAGCAACAGCCTGTAACTTTTGTTGCCAACACTGTAGGGTTCTATTTTTTAGCCACGATCAGAACCTATAAAAAGCTGTAAATCTAGAAAGAGATGCGCTTGGTTTTGGTTCTAACCATAGACCTTGATAGACTTTCATCGCGGATAAACAAAGGTTGTTGCTTTGAAGTTAAACAACGCAGCAAGCTGCGGGGGATAAGGCTCTTTTTCATTTAAATCAACGAGAATATTTTCTTTCAAGGATTGAAACATCTCCCAAGCTCTCACGTATGGCATATTGCGTGGCAATATACCGACCAATTGAAGTATCCAACATCGTTGACATATCCCATAGAATCCAACGACAATTTGAATCTTTGAGCAGAGACTCAGCTCTGTCTAACTGTTCTTGCGAGCTTGCGGGGTACACTAAAAGATCGTAGGGAGTGGGATTTTTCGCATCTAACAGGAAATAATAGAAGGCTAGATATTTATAAGCAAAAAGATACTCACCATTTAACCTGTCACTAAAGAAATCGACCACCGTCTGCACTGATTTTGCTTCATTCGGATAGACAAAATGCAAATTCCCTACATGAGTCGCAACAACTGTTTTACGCGATATCACAGTCTTCAACTCAAAACCTGCTGCAGTTATGCAAAAGACGATCGTTGCAAAAACAAGTGAAATATTAACCGTCGCTTTTATAATTGAGGAACCTTGATATCCCAGGTTGTGCTTTAAATAAACCAACAAAAGTAGCGCTGATGGTGCAGCGAAGACAAAAGTCGTCTCATGAATTCTATGCAAGGATGAAAAATAAAATGCTCCAAAAAAACAGATTAACAACACCGCTTTAAAATTCACTTTCTTCACACGAGCTATCCAGGCGATTAAAGCAAGAAGAGTAAAAAACGGCAGCAAATGAACAAGGACTCTCGCAACGTAACCGACATTCCAAACAAGGATATTAAAGAACGAATTGAAAGTTAAGCGTTGGGAATCAAAATTGTTGATATTCTTAAAATTAGTAACCAGGTCTCTGAATATAGCACCACCTTTGTGAGCATCAAGCTTATTGTAATTCAGCAAATTATGAGAAACCAGATCATAAAAGAGCTCCTGCGGACCAACCTGAAAAGAAAAGAAAGCCAGCACAGGAAGCATTACAACCAAAACCCCCGCCCAAAACAAAAGCAGGCGTGAAGCTTTACACTCCTGTCTATATAAAAGCAGGGCAGCGCTTGCAAAAATAACCCAAAAAAAGCCTTTATGCTGTATGGTTAAAGCGGCTAATCCACCGGTAGCCCCTGCCAAAAACCAGCTAAGGGCTTGGTGCTTTGCGCCTGTCTCAGTAAGCAGGAACAACAAGCTCATCAAGCAAAAGGCATTAGAGACCCAATGATGACTGGCTATAAACCAGTACGGACCTCCGAAAAAAGCCAAAAAAGAGATAACACAAAGGATTGAAGAGGTATTACGAACCCCAACCCGCCATAAGATGAGGGTGGACAAAGATAATACGAGAAACATTGAAAAAAAGGCGCTTAATCTCAGTGCCAGGAAAGTTGGGCCAAAAATTTCAAAAAAGATTGCGGTCCAATAAAGAACTCCTGGTGTCGAGCTTATAAAAAAGTCTTTATATGGGATTTCTCCTCTGAATATTCGCAGGGCTCCTTGAGCGACGACACCTTCGTCACCAAAGGATATTCGAGGGTTAACTTCCAGGAGATAAGGAAGCCATGAGAGAGATGTCATTACGACCAGGAAAGCAATTATATATCTTTTGTTTTCGGTAAAGATTGCCATAGAATTAATTCCAATACATAGAGGATCATCGCTCTGCGGACCATGAAGGGTCCCTCATGTACATACAAATCTCCCTCTTACAAACAATGATTCCCGGTGTAACATTTGTAGTAGAAAAGACCTGTACTGAACGAATAACAAAACCATTGAGTCTTTGAGGGAAAGCTATTTCAGCACTCCAGCCCCTTCCCCAAGCAACTCCAGGTTTGAAAGTGCCTCTTTGTTGCCGGGATCCAACCGAAGAGCCTTTCGCCAATTTTCCGCAGCCTTTGATTGTTCCCCCCGTAAAAAATGGATAATTCCCAAGCCATTATAAAGCGTCGATTTCCGCGGCGATAGTTCCCTGGCATGATTAAACGCCTTCAGGGCACCAGCAAGGTCATCCTGATCAGCCAAAGATTTGCCCCACTGCTCATAGATAGACACTTTCAATTCAGTGATTCTCGTATGCCAACCCGGGCGAAGAGTCAGGAAGATATCAAACTGATGTATTGCATCATCGTAGCGTTCCAGTTGCAGATATTCGACCCCAAGCTGGTATTGGGCAACATGATAGTCTGGCTCAAACTCCAGCAGCTTTTCAAGATAGGTCACCGTGTCCGTCCAATATCGGCCGCGATCAACTGTTGTCCAGGCCTGGTACCCAACCAGCGCCAGTAGAAACAAAAGAGAGACCCACTGGAGACGACGCATTCTCAACACAAGAGCAGAAACAAGAACACACGGCCCAAGAGCGGCTAAATAAAGAGATTTTTCAGCCATAAAATAATCAGAGGAAACACCGCCCACGTTAAAGTAAATAGAGAGCAAAACAAAAAACCAGGCGAACCAGAAAAACCAAGCTCTACGGAACCAGAAGAGCGCACCCCCCAGAACAAGACAAAATCCAGCAATAACGTAGGTCGTGACTGTCACAGCCCCACCCGCCGAAAACATCCCGGGCACAAAGCGATACATAGTCACAGGCGCATCTGTAACGATAAGAATCTTGATGTATTTGACACTCAGGTAAGCAAGTGCCCGAAATATCTCCATAAAAGATAAATCTGTGAACGAAACGACACCAGCAACCTGCTGACGAATCACAAGATAAAGCACCACCAATGCAGCAAACGGCACGAACCTCTGCCACCTCCAACCCTTTGCTGAGACAACGGTTAGATGGTAGATCAGAAGTACAACAGGAAAGAGGATAACGCTCTCCAAACAGAGCAGTCCAGCAGCCAGCACCATAAAAGCTAAAACTGTCCGACCGTAATGGTAAGCTAACAAGGCAACAAGAAAGAAGAGCGTACCCAACAAATGCGAATCAGAATATACCCAATAAACTACCTCGCTTCGCACTGGATTGGCGGCATAGAGAAGGGCAGCGAGAAAAGAAAGCCAAGCCTCACCTGTCAATGCGCGCACCAACAGAAATGCGCAGACAACAACCAGTCCATTCAATAACAGATTAATTATTTTATAGCCCAGCGGGTTAATGCCGAAAACGCTGTATTCAAAGGTGTGCAGAGTACTGATTAAAGGCCGGTAATAGCGAATCCCCTTAGACCCAACAGCGTCATGAGCGTCCTGATCCCCGAGGACGAGAGGGTTCACAAAGAAAGAAGGGATATTGGAAAAGTCTCGGATTTTATGATCTTCGACAATAACCCCTGCATCGTCCCAGACGAGCTCATGATCCAAAGCATTGGAATAAATACTCAAAGAGAAAAGCATTAGGAGAGCTGAAGCGAAAAGAACCGAATGCCGAGTAATATACTCATAGGATCGTTGAACTAAGTCTCCTTTCTCAGCATTAGATTTTAAGTATTCGGACATAAGCACTTTCAACCCTAAAATTCAGTATCGCGGCCCCAAACCACTCAGCTCAAGCACGGACCCGGTGGAGAGAGAGTAAACCATAGAGTCACAAGCAGGAGGAATTTTCAAACCACTAAATCGGTTGGCAGGGCTTCGAGTTAACCGAAAAGCAACTTAACATTTGCCGCTATCATCATCGTTGCACTGCTCTTCACTGTTAAATCCAAGAAAGCATCAACGCAATTTTTCAAGAAAACCTTTTGCCTTACCGACGTAAGGGCTGGTGGGTGCAAGTTGCACAAAAGTTTTAAAACTGTTATTGGCTAGAGCTGAATCCCCATAACGATAGGCCGCCAGGCCTAAGGCATAATAGGCGTCAGGTTCCTTTGGAGCAGCATCAATCGCCACCCTGAACAGCTCAAGGGCATCAAGGTACTCCTTTCGATCGTAATGGATATAACCGCGGCTCAGTAATGCCGAGAGGTTCTTCCCATCAAGAGTGAGCACTTCATCAAAAAGGATAGCCGCCTTGTCCAGGTTTTGCATGCGGTAATCAAGATTACCGAGCGACAGCAAGAGAGCAACACTATCGCGATTCTGCCGAAGAGCATTTTCCAACAGGGGGCGCCGCTCCAAAAAGCCCATCTTCGTTTCCGGGTTTTTTGTGTTCAATAGCTTCCCAAGCAACCACGCAATCCTTGCGTCGGCCCGGTAAGTGAGATAAATCGACATTTCCTCCAGCAAACGACGTCCCGCGAGCGGGCTTTTGCTCAGAGTCTCAAGTTTTTCTGTCGACAGGGTCGGATCAAAGTAACGAATCCGGTACTTTTTGATGAGAACATCGTTCTCTCCGCCCGGCTTCAGCAGGACCATACCGCTCGGTTCACGATAAACCGGGACAAAACCTTCGGGCTCGAACATCTTGTATTCCATAAGCTCTCTAACGATGGCATAAGAGATATTCCAACGTGAACGCGTTTCCGGCTTATGGATATATTCGCTCAAAGCTGTAAATTCGCCGGGCTGATTGTAGTGAAAAATCTTTTGTTCCGGGGCCGCAAAGAATGCCAGATAGCCCCCCGAATGGTCCGTGTTAAACATGTTGCCTTTGAGACCAAGGTCACGGACAAAACGCGTTGAACCGACAGGATAAGCATTTTCATTCAGCCCAACGCCAAACTTTTGCGCGTTAGGGGCATAGACTTCTTTGTAGATCGGTGGCGCGAGCAATAATACCCCCCCTGCTAAACCAGCGGCCCATCTCTTCCAAGAAGATCGAGGTAAGTTCTCATACACCAGCGCCATACAGTGAGCGGCCAAGGGGACCGCTGCCAGGCAAAAAGCCAGGGTCGCGCGATTGAACTTAAGAGAGAGATAGAGAAAAGGAAGGACAATGGCCAGAGCCGTAAGATCAATCCTTCTAAGAGTCAGCAGCACCAGAACCAATAGAGCTGCCAGACAGAACCAGTACCAGAAGAACTGCAGACCAGAGGAGAGTGTTGGGCTCCATTCGGCAAAGACAGAATATTCTTGTGTATTACTTGTAACACGAAAAAAACGTCTATAAACAAGAAGGCCATTTGGGTGAAGAGCCATTGAAAACAAAGTAATTCCAGTCCAAAGCCAGAGTTCTTTCAACCTTTTAGGTTCGATTACACAACCGCCCCACCCAGATTTTACTCTATCAATTTTCGCAAGCACGACGCTCTTCAAGGTCTCCACGGCAACAAAAACTAAAAGGATGACCAAGCCAAAGATGGCACCATGGAGATAATCCCACACAACCAAAACCGGGGGGAGTACCCATAGCGCCCGGTGTGTAAAGAACCCCCGACTATAACCAAAAAGACAACAGATTATTAAGGCTTGAAAAAGAATAGAGAAAAGTTCTGGTCTCTCTACAAATCGCCCCATACCTGCAGTTATGACGATCATAGCCAAGAATGGTGCGAACAGCTTATTGACGGAGAAGAAACGAGCTGTGACCACAATGATTGCAAAAGTCGCCAGGCCGATCGACAATTTAAAAGCCAAGAGGCCGGTCACCCCACCAGCAGACCAAATCAGGTAGAGGAGGACTTGTGCCAGCTGCGAATGGCTGGCAAGAGGAACCCCTTGCGAAGTATAAGAGAAAATTTCATGGTTAATGAACGCCCCCTGTTCCACCATGGCCCGCCCATAAGCCAAGTGCCAGAAGGTATCTGGATCCTGTAACGGGTAGGTAAGAACATAGAGGGTCATTACAGCGCAGAGAATCATGACTGTATAATTTATTGCATGTTCATAACTAAGATACTTCGACATCACGCGCAGAAACCTCCTTATCAATTGAGCCGCGTTGCTACCTCTCACCATGAACCTGGACTAGTTTTTTTTGCGCGTAAGGCGCTGGAGAGATTGCTTCGTGTAGACTGACTCTGGATTGACAGCCCGCGCCCTCTGCAGAGAGCTGATTGCACCTTCAAAGTCACCCATGTCCTCTTGCAACTGAGCCTTTGTTACCAAGGCACGATAGTGGTCGGGATAGAGCTTAAGCATCCCGTCATAATTATCAATAAGTATTTTGAACATTGTCTTCACGGGGATTGCATACCTGTCAATGACAGATTTATTCTCCGGGACATTACGAACAAAGACCATACTATGATCTCTAACAAAAACGGCCACCCAATCCGGGTGATAAGTTAATACAACGGCCAGAGGAATGACACCTCCCGAAGACAGGTTGTGAGTTGGGAAAATAGCCGTATTGATATTATAGGCATCCAAAGTTGAGAGATTTTCAAGGTAGACGACTTCGTTATGCTGGACATAATGCTCCTCAACAAGGGCTCGTCCATCAATGAAAACTTGATATTCAGGTATCTTGTTAGCCAGGTACCCGCCCCAGTCATAATAATTGAACAGATTGGGCGCCGGTTTCGTAATATGCATAAAATCAACTGCAGCAGCAGGGAAGCTATCACTTTCCTTGAAGGCCAACGGTGATTGGAAATTGGTATGAAGCAGTGGGATCAATACGAGCGTCACAGTGACCGGAATAGACCATTTTTTTCGGGGAGAAAAGGGCAGATAGAGAGTAATCAAAGGAGCCAAAAGAAAAAGAAAAAGTTTATACCGTACAGCCAATAAAGAGAGGGTCAATACCCCTCCGATAGACAACAGATGTGCTGTTCGCATCTTCTTGAATGAAACAGCCAGGGTAAGTACGGTCAATAAAGCGAGAATAAAGTAGGGGTGGCCAAAGTCTCTTGTTGCAATAAAATACTCAACAGTACTCCTGGCCTCAGTAACTTGAGAGGCATAACTGGACTGAACTTGAAAAAAGCCGGCAATGAGCTCGGGAAGGCCCGCAGGGTTTGCTGTTGCTAGCAAGCCAGAGCCAAAAAGCAAGCAGATTCTTTTAACAGGAAAGCTCTCCTTTGATCTAAAGCTGTCAAAAGCAATACCAACAATATAAGCAGCAATAAGACACAGGCCCAAGATGTAGCCGCCGTGCATATTGGCCCATATGATCATAATCAGTGGCAAACAAATTACAACACTCTTTGCCAATGGACGATTATCAATTATTTTTTCAAGAAGGCAGAGCAACAAAAAAACAAAAAGATAAGTGAATAAAACCGGGCGTTCACTACCGAGTGATTGCAATTGACACAGAGTTAGCACACCGAAAATAATGGCCTTGTGTAAATTCGAACGATGCCAACAGACAACAAAGACGGCCAGAATCAGCCCCGAATTAATCAGAGCCCTTAGAACAACAGCACTGGTCTCTCCCCATACCTCCCAAAGCGCGTAGAGCGCTAGCTGACCGAGCCAATATTGCTTGAGAACGAACTGTACGTGTACGGATTCTGGGCGGAAAGGATTAGAATCTTTAACAGTAAAAGAAAAAGGGTCTGAAACGGGAAGCGCATGGTTCTCCCATATCCATTGGCCAGTGTTGACGTGCCAGAAATAATCTCCATCAAACACGGCAAATGTGTTCAAAACAAAAAGGACGCAAAACAAAACAAATGTAAACAGCCCGAAGCTTATTTTATTTGTTTTCATGAACTCTATCATTTCAATGATTCCAACCTATCAATTTGTTATTTTGATGTATTATTGCACAGACTCGACGAGCAAACATTCTCTCATTCTGTATACGACAGCCGTTAAATCCACTCTTTAATTCAAGGACCTGCTGCGACGCCAGGACAGAATTTGCAAGCCTTGCCGCAAAGAAGGCAATGAGCTGTTGCCTGGTGCAATAGTAGCAATTGTATCAACCTCCTTCCTGGCTTCATCGTAATAGCCCATATAAATAAGCATTCCGGCACGCGCAACCCGAAAACGAATTTGCCGTGGGTTGGCTTGTTGAAGTTGATTGTAGATCAGAAGAAGTCTGTTTTTAAATTCATCCTTCTCAATCTGATGTCTCTCAAGAATGCTTTTATTGCGATCATCCAGCTTTGCAAGAATAAATACTTTTCTATCAAGATAGATGGGCACCCATTCCGGCCTTTCGAGCAACCTGGTCATCAGAGGTTGAACGTTCCCTGTATAAGGGTCATAACTCGGCTGCAGGACATAGTCTATTTTGTATGAATTAATTAACGTCAGATAGTCACTTTGCCCGCTGATTGCATTGGTTGAGGCCTTGTAAATCCTGTGATACTCCTCAAAAACATCGGGGTTTATAGCGCGACCATCTATAAAAAACCGGAATTCAGGGGAAAGGCGCCACAACAAATAACCACCTAAGGCATAATCATTAAAGACCTTCCCATCAAGCCCACTTGTAGCGAGAAAATCGGCGGCCTCTACAGGATAAAACATTCTCATTTTTTCACCTGGCTGCCAAATCTTCCAATAAGAGGTTGCCAGCCACAGTGTCACTGAAATTGCAAGGATTGTTGAAATAAAGCCCACCAGTTGAGAACCATGGGGTTTCCAGCGTTGCAACACTGCACTGCATGAAGAGCCTATAGCAGGCAACATAGCCAAGGCAAAGAAGGGAACATTACGAGTATATCGAACAGAAATATAAGCGAGAAAAATAGCAATCAGCAATTCTGGCCAGTAAATCTTTCTCAAAATAAGCACTGTCGTAAAGTAAAGAGCTATCAGGACCCATAATAGCGAATATATCTGTCTTCCTTTAACAAACGATACCCACGTGCTCTGGTATTCGGGGACCAGGTTCATCAAATCGCTTCCGTGGAAACGGAACAGCTCTAGATATATTCCCCCTACATTTGGGGTCACAAGAGTAGCAGCCAAGCCAGCAGCTATCCAGGCTAGCAAGCTTTTCATTTTTACCGGGTTTTGACGGTATTCGACGACAACTCCAGCGCTGAAGCATAACAGAATCAAACTACCAAACACGAAGCCGCCATGAACATTGGCCCAAATACACATTATTATGGGCAGAGCAAAACCGAGTCGACCGCCTCGACGCACGGACAAGAGCATCCCGACAAGAAAGATCGCAAAGAAAAATGAAAAGACCTGAGGTCTCTCCAAAGGAAAATATCTTGTCAGCAAAAAGCCAGACAATAAAAGGGGAGCTGCCAAACAGATATTGATGCGCTGGCGGTAAAACTGCCAAACTAATAAGGATACAATGGCAAAAGAGATGAGGACATTATGGAGTAAGATTCCGTTAAGACCCAAAATTTCGTAGAGCGTTGACACGGAGACTTGCCACAGCCAATAGCCCTGCAGGGCATTCTTTTCCCTGAAGGAATGTTCGCTATTATCATGAAAAGAGAAGGGATCAGTCTCTAATAGCCCCCCTTTATCAACAATCAGCTCCCCGGTTTTGAGATGCCACCAAAAATCTGGGTCATAAATCGGTTTTGATGCCTGGAAAAAGAGGGTTATAGCAAAAGCAAGAATAAAAAGAGCGGCAAGAATAAAATGTATTTTATCTTGCCACGTTTTGTTAGCAAAAGACATGATCAGAGGCTTTCCATATAAAATAAAACACCACAAGAATTCTGTTCATGAATTAAACTTCGGAGAGAAAAAAAACCAAGACTGACATAAAAAGCTTCTTTTAAGGTTCTTTCCCTGAAAAAAAATCACAAACCAAATCGACAATCTCAGGGGCATCCTCAAGTTCAACGAATAAGGGTAGTCGCAAAAGCCTTCCACTGAGGGAGTCAGTGACAGGCAGCGCCCCCTGCGAGGCACGGCCATACATTTGACCGGTCGGAGAGGAATGTAAAGGGACATAATGAAAAACCGCATTTACACCGCGATCGTTCAGGAAGGCCAAAAGGTTTGTTCTTACTTCAAGGCTCTCAACAAGCAGGTAATACATATGCGCATTATGCTGGCAATTTTCGGGGAGGATCGGACGACGGACATGCCCTAAAGTTTCAAGATTGGAGAATCCCTGATGATACTGTTCCCACAGGAACAAACGTCTTTGTGTAATTTCATCGGCAGCTTCCAACTGAGCAAGAAGAAAAGCGGAAATCACTTCACCAGGAAGATAGGAGGAGCCGACATCAACCCATGTGTATTTATCAATCTGGCCCCGCAAAAACTGGCTGCGATTGGTCCCTTTTTCGCGAATAATTTCAGCTCGATCAAGGAAACGATGATCATTGACCAGCAAGGCTCCACCCTCGCCGGAAATCACATTTTTGGTCTCATGAAAACTAAAGGCTCCTAGATGTCCAATCGTACCGAGAGCCTTGTCCTCACACTTTGCCATCAACCCCTGGGCAGCATCTTCAATCACCAGCAAATCGTACTTATTAGAGATGTCCATAATTGCTTCCATGCTACAACCTACTCCGGCGTAGTGAACGGGAACAATGGCTTTAGTCTTTTCGGTAATTGCCTCTTCGATTTTTTTTTCATCAAGGTTGAGTGTATCAGAACGGATATCCACAAAAACCGGCACACCACCTCGTAGCACAAAGGCATTTGCGGTGGAGACAAACGTATAAGACGGCATGATCACCTCGTCGCCCGGCCCGATATCGGCCAACAAAGCCGCCATTTCAAGAGCCGCCGTACAGCTGTGAGTCAATAGCGCCTTGTGACAGCCAGTCTGTCTTTCCAGCCAGCTGTGACATTGCTTGGTAAAATATCCATCACCAGCCAGCATCCCACGATGATGAGCTTGACTGATGTACCAAAGTTCCTTGCCGGTCATATAAGGTTTGTTAAATGGTACTTTCATAATCTTGTACTCCAGAAGCAATCGAAATTTCTCAGGAACCGGCAGATCAGGAAAAAGATAAATTCAGGAAGCTAGCGGCTTTCTGGCGACCAGGAGTCGAGACCCCCCCACCGGCAAGTTGACACCAAGTTGAATCAGACATGATTCTAACCGCAGGATACTGCTGAATATTGAATTCAAAAGGGGGTGCAAGTTAAATTCATTGGAGTTGTCGATTTCCTGTGCATTCTCTTTCCGGCCAAACACGCGAGAGGCTAGCATAGCAGGAAGCAAAAAAGAAACGAACGATGTGCTTCTCATTATCTGAAAGCCCGCACTCTTCACCAACTTGTGCAGGTCGTGGGATGAATAGCGTCGTTGATGGCAGGCGCACTCATCGACCGCGCTCCACAGCCAGGCATGCTGCGGGACAGTCAGAACAACCCCGCCACCGGGTTTCACAGCCGAAAACAACCCTTGCAGAGCCCTCTCATCGTCTTCAATATGCTCCAGGACATCAAAGGCCGCAACCACATCAAATTCGTTGCAATAAGGCATCTTCCTGGCATCCATTTGGACTAAAGTTGCATCAGGCAATCTCGCCGACGCAAACTTCAGCCCGGAAACAAAAAGCTCACTGCCGAAGAGTTTCACAGCTGGAAAGTTTTCCGCAACCCCCCGCAGAACATATCCAGTACCGCAACCCACCTCCAGATATGACGTCATCTGCGAGAAATACTTTTTCAACGCCCAGACGATCAACCGATTCCGGCCATTAAACCAGAAATGACCCTCTTCATTGCGGGCCAATCCAGAGAAACACTCCGGATTAAAGCCATCACCCGCAAAGGCAAGTTCGGGTGCCCAACACTCAAAGCCTTCATGCACTTCAGGACTAAAGCCACAGGTCGTGCATTCCCGTGAGATGGTTTCAAGGCTTGCCGAGCAAGAAGGGCACACAATCATAGTCGGGCCTCCTCCTTACCTGATTGAAATGCAAAGTATTTGAAGGCAACAAACAAAAAACCGGCCACCAGAAAAATATTACATAACTGTACAAGTTGGTGTGGGTAGAGAAGAACATCAACGAAAAAGTAAAGAGACGCGATATTCAAAAGGTATCCAAAGACATGGGCAACAACATACCTCGAAAAACCACTGGCATGCCCTCCTTTATACGCGAAGGAGTATTGGGCATGGCCAGAGTAAGCTATGGTTGCGGCAAGAGGGTAAAATAAAGTCACTGTGAGCTTAGGGTCCACGCCCAGCCAGGTAATCAGCAAGTAGACCAGATAACCAAGGAGATTGCTCAGCAAGCCAACAACACCATAGCGAATGAGTTGCCGAAGGCTGCCACCCCAATTTTCTTGATTTAACACCATATTAGATCAAAGCCTTCAATTGCTGACGGTCAACCTTGCCATTGGGGTTTTTGGGCAACACTTCCACAACGACAATCTTGCTGGGGATCATGTAGTCCGGCAAGAAATTGGCCAAACAGGCCAGGAGTTCCTCTTCCTCAACCGAACCCTGACAAGCGACAAAGCCAATGATCTTGCCGTGGGTCACATTACCGCGCTGGTAAACTGCAGCAGCCTGGTTGACCTGCGGAAGTTTGACTAGAGCATGCTCGATTTCCTCCAGTTCAATCCGGTATCCCATGTGTTTGATCTGGTTATCCTTGCGGCCATTGAAATAGAGACGGCCATCGATTTCCTTTACCAGATCGCCGGTCCGGTACATTCTCTTCATATAACGGTTGGGCTCAGTCAAGGTATAAAATGCGGCTGAAGTTCGCTCTAAATCATTGAAATAGCCACTGGCCACATTGGGTCCGATCAAACAGAGCTCGCCGCAATCCGAAGCGTTCTCTTCCTCATCAAGAATCCGGTAATCGAAATTTTGATTCAGGTGCCCGAGTGTCGGCAAGCCCTGCATATCGTCAAAGTCTGTTTGCACGATATCGTAGGCACTGCAGATGCAAGTACATTCCGTGGGGCCGTAAACATTGACCAGCATCGCTTGCGCACTGAACTCGTCATAAAGTTTCTTCAGCTCGGTTTTCGGATAACCTTCCCCTCCGAACACGATGCAGCGCAATGCCGACATGCTGTTCGCCTTCATTGCTTTCATGGTTGTCAAATAGATCAGTAGAGATGGTACGGAAAACCAGAGGTTGCACTGCATTTTCCCAACATGCTCGACCAGTTCATAAGGACTGGTCATCAATTCCCTGGGAACTGGAGACAGGCAAGCACCCGAAAAAAGACCAACATAAAAATCAAAGACCGAGTTATCGAAATACATCGGGCTCAAATTGGCAAAATTTGTTTGTGTACTCACGTCAAAGCGTTTTTGCCCCCACTCGATAAAATGCAACACATTCTGATGGGTAACAGCTACCCCTTTAGGATCGCCTGTAGAGCCGGAAGTAAACATGATATATGCGATACATGCTCCGTCCACGTGCGAGAGCAAACGCTCCTGGTTCTCAAGTTGCCGAACAGAGAGCTGCGGTAACACCTCTCCATCGAGATAGATGGCATCACAACTGCTCGTCTCAGACAGCTCTTGCATACTGCTTGCAAACTGCATGTCATCGAAAAAAATAAGTCGCGGGTTGCTCACAGCAATAATCCGCGCGTTCCTGGCCACAGGTGAGGTCACATCAACATTCACATAAGGAATACCCAATTTTAAACCGGCCAACATCAACGCGTAGGAGAGTGTTTTTTTTGTATGGCCGATAGCGATAACATCACCACGCTGGCACCCTTTGTCCAAAAGCAGTTGAGCAAGCTGATTCGCAGTGGCCTGCAAATCGGCATACCTAACATCCCCTTCAGGATAACGCAAAGCAGGGCAAGCAGGGTTTCCGGATACAACTTCCGCGAAGAGAGAACCTAGATTGAAGTAATACAAGAGACTTTTCCTAACTAATCAGAGCCAAATCAACGATTGATTGTATAAAAGCTGTAAGGCTTGCCAACCGGCGAATAGCCGACAGATTCTGCCAGTAGCATAGAAGGGGCATTATTGGTAAAACAATCCCATAAAGGCGAGATATTCTGATTGAAACAATGTTCAACAAAGCCACAAACAGCCAGCTTCGCCAGGCCGAGTTTCCTGAACTCTGGCAAGGTCATGACGTCGATCTCAGCAAAACTGTCAGCCGTGGCTGCGGAATAACAGATCGCGGCCGCCTCCCCTTTGAACATGACAGCAACCATATTTGATTTTGCTATAAACTCTGCCGGACTCCCCCAGAAGCGGGTGACGACCCCGAATTTTTCATCGATCAAAGCAATATTGGTCTGGCTCGCTCCGACACAAGAGATGTCTCCTCGATGCGGCATAGCCGTTAGAATATCTTCGGACGTCATCTGCATCTTATCCAGCGCAAACCTTTGCCGCGTGGACAGCGACACCTTGTCATTTTCTACCAATAAAAAACCAGGTACATAAGGAGCATAAAGTCTTACTTTACTGGCATGAAAGCGACCTTCCCTCAGCAAATAAGCTTCAAGGTTTTGTTCGAAAGACGGGTTCGGCTCGCCAAAGACTTGAGCAAAACCGAACGAGTGCTCGACATAAAACTGCCCTGGTGTTTCAGCACTGTCGGCATAGACGACACCGCCCTGGGTTTCCTGCAACACCGCAGCAACTAGAGGGAAGAAAAGTTCGTTTTTACGATAGACGTCGAGTACTTTCAAGTACTTGTTTTTATTTAGAAGAATCATTGATCACTCGTAAGCTATCTAAAACCGCCACGGTCTAAATAGTCAGACCGCCATTCACATCCAGAATCACACCATTCATAAAATCATTCTCAACCAAGGCCGCAACGGCATGGGCCACTTCACCCGCCACACCCAGTCGCCGCAGCGGAGTATTCGAACGCACATGCTCGATGATCGCTTCACTCAGTGCGGCACTTGTCGATTCTGTGCCAATAAAACCTGGGGCGACAGCATTACATCGAATCCCGAGACGGCCCAACTCTTTCGACCAGGTGACTGTCATGGCTTCTACACCGGCCTTGGCAGCGGAATAAGCCGTTTGCCCCTCATTGCCACGGGCACTGATCGAACTGATGTTGACGATAACACCTTTGCAACGCTTCATAACCATCTGCTCAACAACGGCCGTGGACATGATAAAAACTGAATCCATATTCAGGGTTACATACTTACGGAAGCGCTCGTAATCGTGCATCATCGAAGCCGGGTTCATCATATTCAGCAAAGGCTCACTGTATATGACCCCGGCATTATTGACGAGGATGTCGATGCAACCGTGCTTATCAACAACGGTCTGCACCACCCTCTTGGCACTATCGGGGTCAGTGACATCGAGCAGATAACCGATCATACCCTCTGGCAAACGGTCAAGAGCCCCCTGATCGAGGTCAACGACAATCACCCGCGCACCTTTGGCCTGCAGGTGCTCGGCTATGGCCAAACCCAAACCTTTGCCACCTCCAGTCACCAATGCGAGGGCATCGTTAATGTCCAAGATCAACCCCCTTACCCTGCAACACCTCAAAGATACCCGCCACAGAACTCATCTTGAGGATATCCTCAATTTCAAGTGTTATGGAGAACTCCTGCTCTATTGAGACAACCAGATCCATTTGTGTCAGAGAGTCCCACTTGCTGACCATGTCCTTAGTCAATTCAGGGACAATCTGCTCTTGGCGAAGGCCAAATACTGACGACAAAACTGCAACTAAACGCTCATTCATATTAAATCCCGAAATGTTTATCGTAATCTTCAGAAGTAAACCGCAATTCTTCTGCGGATCGTGCCAGGTGGACGCTTGAAGGCTTGGTCGATTTGGTTATCAAGGCACCGCCACCGATGATACAGAATTCATCGACTATAACCTTATTGACAACGGTCGCATTAACACCCAAAAAAACATTGTTCTTGACGACGGCGTGACCAGAGATGACAGAGCCCGAAGCAATCCAGCAATGATCACCCACCTCGGAATGATGGGCCAGCGTGGTGTTGCACCACACCAGGGTATCAGCACCGAGTTTGGCATGCGGCTCCAACACGGCATTGGCCAGGACGACACTTCCCTCTCCAAGAGGAGACTCCGTATAAATTTTCGCGTCGGGATGAATGTAAGTTTCCATGATGTAACCCATGGCTTTGATCCGACCAAACAGAGCTTCCCGGTTACGGTTGAGGCCGTTGTAACCAACCGCCATAATAATGACACAGTCGGCAACGTCATAACGCTGCTGTAATTTTGACAAAGGGATCGTTTCCAAACCCACGATGCCGCCTTGGTTAACGTATTCATCGTCAACAGTCAAGGCCACCACTTCATAACGTGTGTCCCGCATCAGGTACTCATTGAGAATATCTGCAGTAACTGCATTTCCTGCAAGTATGACTTTTTTCATAGCTCCTCATTTAGGACCGCAAGACCAAAACCTGTTCGGCCATAGCCGTTGCCGTTGTATAGCATATATTTACGCCCCTTATGCTCAAAAACACAGGGGTAGCAGATCATTTCAGAGTCCCAGCCAGCATCAGACACGTCAATGCCGACCTGGTCATCCAAACGCACCCAATCGAGGCCGTCATATGATTCGGCATAACCAATTCTATAAGTCTCTACATTCTTTTGAGCCCGGAATGAGTACCACATCCTGTACAACCCATTTTTTTCTTGGAGCACAGACGGGCGAGAAATCGCATACTCATATTCGTTAGCATAGTCAATACATACCGACGCCTTGGGCCCCCAGTATACGCCATCATGGGAGGTACGATGTTTAATATTGTAGTAATGCTTGTAACCTTGGCCCTCAGGTTCCCAACGGTCACATGAAACATACCACATACGCCATGTATCCCCCTCCCTGAGAACAGTTGGAGAAGCCGCAAAACATGGGTCATCAACCCCTCTGTCAAGGATCGGACCAGGGTATTTATCAAAAGTTTTACCCTGATCACGAGAGACAGCTAAACCAGAAGCTGCATCAAAAATAATTTTGTTTTTCAGACTGAACCCAATTGTGTACAAGTACACCATTCCACCAAGCGTTACCAATGATGAGGGGATTATCCCATTGTCATCATAATACCCCACCTGACCGAGGTCGATGATTGGGGAGGTGGTTAACCCTTGAATTGTTGAGGGCTCGCAAATATCCAGTTCGAGCGAAAAGATTCTGCCACGTCCTGTCTTATCGTACGAGGCAAAATAAATTCGATACAAGTTGTTGTCTATATGTAGCGGGACGGGTGCCCGCCCTCCGGTAACCATCCATTCGCTTTCGCTATCGGCACAAAAAACACGACCGAGCTTAGTCCACTTCATCCCGACACCTCTCGGATAGATTAACGGCTAAAGCTTCTTCTCACAAACAACCCAGAACACCTGCTCCTGAATTCCAAAATATTCATTATTCGCATGGCCAAATGAAAAGTTACCAAAATAACCCGAAAAATATTCTTCAATTTCTCTATTTGAATGAAACCCATGCAACCGGTATCCATCCCTGTTGCAGTAGGGGTCATTTTTTATCCGCATTGTGCCATCGTGCAACTCTTCAGCCTCTTGAAAAATATAAGATTTCCTATCTGCAACAGAAGCTATCAAAGCCCCGCCCGGTTTCAAAACACGTTGGTATTCCTTGAGATTATCGATGAGCGTTTCCCCTTCATCGCAATAGTAACAGCAGTGGCAAGCGAGGATATAATCAAAAGACCCATCCTCGTATGGAATGCTGCTATTGCGGCCGACGCGCAAATCGGGGTGGTATCCCATCTCTGCCAATCGAGTACCGGTCTGCTGAACAATATCAGCGGTAATTTCTATGCCAGAAACATCAAGACCGAGGTCGCACAATAAAACCGTATTCCTGCCATCACCAAAGGCAACATCAAGAACCGAATCACCAGGTTGCGGCTTCTTGTAATGCAATCCAGGGTAGTCAGCCAAAAAAGTCCGTACTACGAACTCGGTTGGATAAACGCGCCTGTGAACCCGATCGGCGTAGAATTTTGAATAACTCGAATCAATATCACCCTTTATTGCCGCCATAGACACTCCTTACGATAAACAGTGGCCTTTGTTTTGTCTCAGAGAACACTTTTGACAGATAAATACCTACAATCCCGACAAATAAAATCGTCAGCCCCCCCAACAACCAAACAGAAACCATGATCGAGGTATAGCCGTCTACAGGTATTAAAAAAAACAGTCTTCTTAAGACCAAATATGTTGTATAAGCCAAAGAACAAGAAAAAATTGCGACTCCGCTGAGAAATATTGTTTTGAGTGGCTTGCTGCTGAACGACGTAACAACATTCACCAGATGAGATAACTTGCGATAAAAGCTATAGGTCGTCTTGCTGGTCGATTGTTTTTGAACAATCTGCTGAGATTGTTTGAAACCCGTTATGAGCCACAAGCCGGAAATAACAATCTCACATTCATGGTGCAGCAAAAGAGAATCCAGGTATCTCCTGGTCATCAATCTGGCGGTGGTAATATTCCTGGGGTGTTTGAAGCTCAGCAATTGGTCTAAAAAACGATAATAAAGCTCGCCGCTCCACCTTTCGAACCACCCCCCTTTACGGCTCTCCTGCACCCCATAGACGACATCGCATTTCTCTTGCTCCATTTGCGCAGAAAAATCGGGCAACCACTCCGGCGACTCTTCCAGATCGACATCGAGCAGAAAGACCTTCTCGCCACGCGCATAAGTCAGCCCGGCCATCATTGCCTTGTGATGACCAAAGTTTCTGGACAGGTCAACGACCTTCAGATGAGGGTTCTGCTCACTTAACCGAACGGCAACATCAAGGCTGTTATCTGGAGAACCATCATTGACCAAAACGATTTCGTAGCTGTCCTCTACAAGTTGGACCGCCGCATCTGCAGCCCGAAGGCAGAACTCTTCAATGTAGCCGGCTGAGTTGTACAGAGTTGCAACAATTGAAAGTTTCATATCGTGACGTATTTCATGTAACGAGGCGATTGCTTGCCGCAGTTAAACAAGAGATCCAGAATGCTCACTCCATGCTCGAAACCAACCCAAAGTTGAGGATATTCAGGGTATTCGTCATAATTGAACCAGGTCAACTCAACCCCGACATCTGCAAATAGATGTTCCTCAACATAACCTTTAGCGGCAGGCCCGGAGACATACTCCCCCCCGCCTGCCTGCAAAGTCAAATCGACCAGACGCTCCGTTTTGCCATCGACAAGATCGTAGTCCCATGAATTGCTTATTTTGGTATCGACTCCCAGATAACCACAGATAACCTCTATGAAAGTCCGATTGAGTTCAGACAAAGACCTGTAAGTACCCTTTGAATATAAGGGTTCAATTAAATGAGCGATTTCCTCATAGTAATTAGCTTTTCGATAGTTCTGTGAGATAGACTTCCAATGAGACTCACACCAATCATTGCCATCAATTTCCGTTTCGCGAATCTTCTGGTGGTATTTGCCTTTCACTTTCACTGGAACTGTCAGCCACATCAACCCTTGGGGCGTCTTTACTTTGTTACGATTGCGCCAATCACGTCGGGTATATTGCATATCATCGTAAAGGATAAACTCATCGACCGAGGCGATCATGTCGAAGTACCCCTTCCAAGGGATATAATTTGACTGAACAATAGCGACTTTCTTCATAACAGAGCCTATTAACAGTAAGAAATCAAGAGTTTGGAGTGAACGCTTCCTTGCTAAACACAGCAACCAGCAGACTTAACATCCCTTTCAGCGACACAGGAATCCTAACCAAGGTTTAGGCAGTCATTCTAACGATTAAAGCTTATTGTTACAAGTTTCTTATTCCTGCATGAGGAAGGTAACAGAGCACATACATGACAAGCATCAAAGCAGAAATCAACTTCGGGACCGATACGGAATAGTTAGCAATATTAGAAAGATGGCGTGAGGATTGTTTTATAGCGCCCCTTGCACAAACAGGTTACTTTCTTTCATGAGAAGTGGTATTCAACCTCCGCAACAGTTGGTTATACATACGTTCGGCATTGGGGT
Source organism: Deltaproteobacteria bacterium IMCC39524 (assembly GCA_029667085.1). Lineage (NCBI taxonomy): Bacteria > Deltaproteobacteria > Deltaproteobacteria bacterium IMCC39524. Next base: position 23,633 of record JARUHJ010000002.1, on the reverse strand, counting down.
TGCGTTGCGGAGTTCTTGACATATGTTGTTCCAAAGCAAACTTTGCTCGAGCATAATGTTTACGCTTCATGTAAATCTGCGCCATTTCCCACCAGGCCATGTAACGGCCCGCATTGTAGCGAACCATCAAGTTGGCTTCAGACAGAACCGTGTTGTCAATCTGCTCCTTGGGTCGTTCATGCCGTTTCAACCAGAGAGGGTGAACACTTCCGGAACGGACAAAAATCATGGATGATTCCGAATTGAAGACCAGGTGCCAGTCGTCACTTGCACTCAGGCGGTCCAGCAACGGATATTTTTGGCCGGTGTCTATGGTCGACGCTCTTGTGACAATGGTATTGACATCAAAGCGCTGGAGAATTTCCTTCCAATTAGGCTTGCCGGCCATCACGTTCCAACCGAGCTGGAACATCTCAGCAGAATTCTGACGACCGTCCCAGAACATCAGGTATTCGGGATACAGCTTGAACGCCATGTATCCGCCCCAATCGTAGGTGTTGTAGATGTTTTTCGTGAGTTTGTGTTTCTGGACGAACTCGGTTGCGGCAATCGGGTAATGCCACTCGCGCAAGCCCGTTTTGAAGGTGCCATAAACTTTATAGATCGGCTGCCAGAGAGTCCAGAACAGAACAACAGCCACGCAGCAGAGAACCAGTGCAGCGAGCTTGCGATAAAGCTCGGGCAGTCGCACGCGCACCGGTTCTGCAAGCTGGTCGAGGTAAGCTGGCAGGATGGCGATCGCTCCCATGTAAAAGAACGGGATGTGGCGCACAAGCTTCATCCCCATCATGGCCAGACCAGCCAGCAGGCAAAGATCCACCAGGCTGACCCTGCGCCAACCAAGAAGGACGATGAGAGCAGTTGCCGCCATCAGGTAAAAGAACAACGGCTCGTTACTGAACGTCGTCAGCGTCCAGTCCATGTTGAACTTCTGTGCCATCGAAACGGTATAATTGCCAGAGCTATCTGTCGAGCCACCCAGCTTGGAAACATTAAGGAGAACATTCATCAGGTAGCCCGGGTAAGGACTTATAAAACTCGCCAAAGCGACCAGGCCCGAGGCAACCAGCAATTTGCGAAGTTGAAAAGGAGTTCGCGTTCCAGGCAGAAACTGGTCACCAACCCCGCCAACAAGAAAAGCGACCAGAAGCGCGGCAGCAAGCACCGAGCCGGCATGGACATTGGCCCAGAAAATCGCTATGGGAAAAAGCCATAGAACCGACCAGCTCTGTTGCTCAAGGAACTGCTGCAGCACAAGCAAGAACAGGGCAAAGAACAAAAACGTCCACAGCTGCGGTCGTTCCAGCCATCCACCGCTGGTCAGCAGAAAAACCGGCAGAACTAAAAGGATAGCCGTCCAGCTCGCAGAGCGGCGCCGCGCGACCAAGACCAGACAAGCCAAGGTTGCCGTCACCAGGAGGCCCTTAAGCACGCTGATCGTGGCATAGCCACCCATTGAATACAGACCGAATAAAATTAGACTATGGAGCCAGGAATGCTCGCTTCTCGGAACATCTTTGGCAAGCGTGAACAGGTCACTGTGGATCATACTTTTGGTTTGCCAGATATACTTGCCGGACTGCAATTGCCAGAAGACATCAAAGGAATGCACCTCTGAAATTGCAACAGCGAGAACGGCGAAGGCCATGGTGCCAAGAGTAAGAATGCTCACATATTTGATTACGCGCAGAAACGTCAAGGTGGAGTCCCTTCCATTGATTTGAGAATTATCATTCCATCATAATGAACTACCTCGCAGCAAGCTTCGAAGTATCAACAGCGTGTAACTTTTGTTGTCAACACAATGGGAGTCTATTTTTAGCCGCGATCAGAATCTATGAAAATCTGTACAAGCTAAAAAGAGATGCTCTAGGTTTGGTTCTAACCATAGATCTTAATAGACTTTCATCGCGGCCAAACAAAGGTTGCCTCTTTAAAGTTAAACAATGCAGCAAGCTGCGGGGAATAAGACCCAATTATTTAATTTAGCAATATTACCAATTCTGATCATCTAATTTTCCACATTAAGGAGGTTACAACCAAACGCCTTCTTAAGGCGCATAGGTTAAAAAAGATTGGTGTCCACTTTTTCCAACCCACCTCAGTTTGCTGGCGTTTTTGCAATGGTGTTATTTTCTATGAGCAACAAGACACCTCCAAAGGAAGAAAACAAAACCATGAGAATCCGCCCAAGCAAGGCGGCAGCAAGTGCCTCTGATGGCTGAAGGCCCGCCTGAACGAAAAAAAAGACAAAAGCACTTTCGGTTAGGCCAATAGAATTAAGAGAAAAAGGAACTAAAGAAATCAAACTTACCAGAGGGAGTATAAACATAATTTCAGTGAAAGGAACAGACAAACCCAAGGAAAGAAAGATTAGCTGTTGTGCCAAAAAAGAAAGGCAATAAAAAACAAAGGATAATGCTAAACAATTAAATAAAACCAGTTTCTGCTCTTGGCAAAAGAGCAAAGCAACAAGAACTTTTTTTGCTTTCACTAAAAGATTACATGTAAACCCATTTTCGTCTAACGATAACTTTCCCAGCCAACCAACTATATTTCTGTTGTAAATAAAAGACACTAACAAGGCTCCCAAACTCAAACCAAAGATTAACCATAGGACCAGGAGTAAAAAACTACCCCCAAAATAATGAGCCCGTAACGACAGGGAGAAACCTGAAAAGACAATAAGCATGAACATGCCAGTCATTCGCTCCAGGACAATACTGGCAGCGACCTCTGCCAGACGATTGGTAGAGCGAAGGAATGACAGTCGTGAGAAATCACCCCCGACGGTTGATGGCAAAAAATTACTGATAAAAGCCCCTATCCAATAAAAGCGAAAAAGCTTAGCAACAGGAACAGAAACGTCATGAACATTCAGTAACATTAGCCATTTTACAGAACACAGCCATAAACCAATCGCATAGAGGACAAAGACCAGAACAAGTGGCTTCAATTCCACTTCTAACAACAAGCTCAACCCCTCTCGCCAATCTACAAAGACAAAAAGGACTCCCAACAAAGTGATTGAGGCAACAAGTTTTGCAATAAATTTCCAATAACCGGAGAACAATCTTCTATTCCTTACGTCCTATCAACAGAAAATTACCTAAAAAAGTCAGTTTCAACTTGTAAAGCTTGACTTGCAGGAATCGGCAAAAGGGCAACCAATCGAGCAACCTTACCGGGAAGATGCTCGCCAACAGGCTCAGAAGTCTCCCCCTGAAGCCACTAAAATAAGCGGAAAACAACACATGAGATTCAACGTGTAATCCTGCATTGAGAAATAGTTGCTCGACGCGCCTGGGGCTTGTCACATAATTATGCGTGTAATCGGCATTCCAGAAATCAGATTTCCAGGCACGGACGTCTGGCGCAACAACACAGACCAAGCCACCCGGCCTGCAAACCCTTGCCATCTCCTCAACAAGCTCGACAGCCTTAGTAACGGTAGGCATATGTTCAATAACATGTGATGCAACAACAACATCAAACTCGGCGGAATCGAACGGAAGAGGCGGCGCAAAAGCCTCGACAACCCGAACACCTTTTCTTGACAACGCATGTCCCATTCCAGGATTGGCTTCCATAGCGGCAATCTCCCCGCCATGACTCAACCAGAGGTCACAGAAATCACCCTTACCAGGGCCAATTTCAAGAGCCGCTTTAGCTTCAGGCTGCACTTTTTTTATGTTTAGATACAACATCTGTGCAGATTTTCTGACAAAGCCCCTACCAAGAGAGGTTGCTTTATCTGAAGAATAATGATCAAAAAATGCCATAACACAAAGACCTCTTATTGGCCGAATTTAACACGCAAGAGAAATCGAACCTTTCATGCCTAAGTCCGAGTGACTGATCAAAACACTGCATTTACTTAAAATCGCGTAGAAACCAAAACAACCACGTGGTTCTTGACTTTTTAGCCACTCGTAGCTCTAATTCCAGCAACCAGATCACCGAAAACGACAAAGACTTTTTAGATCAGTTCATCCCCGGAGATCGAGGGACATGCCTTTACCTAAGGCATATTCAGGACACGCTATCCAGTCGACAGGAAACTGGCACTCAACACCTACGGGCTATCAGCTTAAACTGAGAACGAAGATCAATCCCACCAAGCCTCGCCAAAAATCGGTTGAAGCGAAACCCGAAATAACCAAACAATTCTAATTTGACCAGTGTTAGACCCGAGTTTTCAAGAACAGCTTGGCAGCGACCCTGATCGATGCCGGCTTCAACGTGAAACTCGGCCAAGGTCTCGTCGACTTCCTCAGGTCTGGACAGACTCAACAGCTTTCCCAGCACAGTCAAACCGTGCTGAGGCCGACTCACGACTTTGTAAAAGACATTGAAGTATTCGTCGAGACGAAGCAGTCGATGCTCCAATGGGCTGACCTGATCAACCAAGGCAGGCTCTCCAGTGATATAGAGGATACCGCCAGGCTTCAGAGCCTTGCACGCCAGTTCCAACGCGGTTATGTAGTCAGGAAGATGGTGAAGCGTGGCCCCAAAAGCCACAACATCAAAGGTCCCCTCCTGGCTACGCAAATAATCTTCAGCGTCGGCTTTTACGGTTTCGAGACGATCATCACCATCGGTCACCTTGGCACGAAGGGCCTCCAACATACCACCGGAGATATCGAGCGCTGTCACCCGCCAGCCAAAATCCAGGAACTTGAGAGTCAGATTTCCTGTGCCGGCCCCACAATCAAGGACCCTGACCGACTTAACAAGCCCTAGCAACGAAGCCATCAATGCGAGATCAGCCTTAAAGCTTTCCTGAAACTTCTTGTCCCGCATGTATGGGTGGCGCATATCATAAATCTGACTGTCGCGGTCGTGCATCTTGATGTTTTCTTGGCGCACCTCCTCCGCTAAATCTGAGTTGACCTCTTTCACTTTTCAGTTCTCCAAAGAATAAGGGCACGAGGGAACAGAGAGCCTTTTGTCTAACAAAGGTATGAGCCTAAATAAAGAGAGGACTAACACTTTCTCCTTTTCACTCCAAGGGTGCTGCGAAAGAGACTTACGCCACCTTTGAAGTAAGAGCGCCCCTGTTTAACTGTTTTTTTGCAGATGGCCCAAGCCAACTCAGACAGAGCCATCTTCCGCAAGACCCCTTGCACGTACCACTTGTCCATGCTCAACAAGCCAAAGGACGTCTTTATATAGTATCTTATTGATTCGCGGGCCAACAACTTATCAAGGGCCAAGTCGTGCGCTGCCAAGCGGAAACGTGGATCGACAATCCTTGTATAGGGATCGTTTGAGCCAAACAATACATATTCTTCTTTCTCCAGCGGCGGTTTGACAAGCTCATTGTAAAGCTGGGTCCCCAGGAGAGGAACTGTCAGGCTGAGTGCGACATGGTTCGGCTTGGCTTTTTTGAGGAACTGCCTGCTCAATTCGACGTCCTCAACGGTTTCCCCGGGCAGGTTAAACAACATATTGGCAAAAGTTTTGATCCCGTGTTTTCTACATAATTTGAACGCTGACAGGTTGTCATCAACGGTAAGTCCCTTGGTAATGGCTTTAAGTAGTCCAGGAGACCCCGTTTCCACACCAAAACTGATATGGACACAACCGGCATCCTTTAGTGTCACGATGTTTTCTTCCTTAAGCAGGTTGGACCGGGTCTGCATCGCCCAAGGCATACCAAGACCAGATTCTTTGTACCTGGTACAGAATTTGGCAACTCTTGATTTGTTAGCAAGGAAGCACTCATCCAAAACAAAAAATGAATTAATCCCGTAAGTTTCTTTGAGCAGTCGCAATTCTTCAATAAATACGTCCAAGTCTTTGTATTTGAGTTTCGTCTTTGGATTAAAACAAAAAGAACACCGATGAGGGCATCCTACCGCTGAGAAAACGAACATTCCCTTGCTGTAATAGGGCCTGATGATTTCAGTGGAGACACGGCAGTAATATCCCATATCGATCTTGTGATAACTTGGCATATAGTCCAATTCACCGACATAACAAGCCACACCCGTGTCACAGACTTCTCTCTCTTCTCGCCATGCAAGACCTGGCACTTCGGATAGAATCCCTCCAGAAAGAAGATGACTCAGTGGTGTTTCGCCATCTCCACGGATCAATATATCGGCAGGGGACTCATCACACAGAAGTGATTCAGGATCAATGGTTGGCAGCACTCCACCAACAACTACTTTAATCTCTGCAAATCGAGTTTTGATTTGCCGCGCCAGAGAATAAAACTCACTCAGATCGCCAGGGAAGAGAGAGAAACCGACAAACCGGGGTTTTTGAAGTTCAATTTGATCGAGAATAGTCTTTTCAATTTCAACCTTACGGGCAGGAGTGACCTCTCGAAGACTAGAAATCTTCTTCTCAAAAATTGCCGAGGTGAATTCCGTATGCTTATCCAAAAAACCACCCAAGACAAGAAAACCAAGGGGAGGCAGCACCGAGTTAGCACGGGAGGGCATCGACACAAACAATATATCAGTTCGAAGTCTTTTATTTTCCTGAGCCATCATTGTTTAACAGCCGCCTCCATCAACCTCTCCAACCCTGTCGGTTGAAAGAATTCCATTATTTTGAAGTGAAATTTCCTTCTCTGGATTTGCAAGGTTCCTGGTTTCATACACCCTCTTCCAGGTAAAGTGATTCAATTCGGGAAATCGCGGTGTTGCGATCGAACCTGTCCCTGACCAACTGTTTTGCCCTGGCAGCCATTGGTTTGGCCAACGCCTCCATATTCTCCATCAAGTTGACAATCCCTTGAGCCAAAGCTTTTGAGTCCCCAGGAGGGACGAGAAGACCGTTGAGTTTATCTTCGATGATTTCAACGACACCACCTGTTGCGGAGGCCACGACCGGCAAGCCCGCAGCCATCGCCTCCAATACGACCAGGCCAAAAGGTTCGTACACGGAAGGCAGGACAAAAATATCGAAAACCGGATAAACCCTCTCTACTTCGGGAACAAACCCCGGGAAGCGGAACGCATGATCGATATCGAGAGCCTGCACCATCTGTTTAAGAGGTAAAAACTCTTCTCCAGAACCAACAACAACAAAAACAGTTTTGGGTGCCCCGGCTAAAATCTCAGCAGCAGCCTCCACAAAATAACGATAGCCTTTTTGAGAACTCAATCGGCCGACTGCACCCACCACAAATGCACTTTCTGGAATCTGCAATATCAGGCGTAATTCCCTGCGGTCACTTGGGTCGGGGGAAAATCGGCCAACATCAATCCAGTTGTGGCAGATTGTAACTTTTTGCTCGGGGATTTTTTTATAATCGATATTAAAAGCAGCGATCGCTTCTGAAACAGCCAGAACCTGATCGGTACAACTCATGAGCATTCGATCTAAGGGATAAAGTACAAGTTTAGCAGCCCATTTTCTTTTACGCAGGTACTCATCACCACTGTGGTCATGACTTAAGATTTTTTTTGCTCCGCCAAAAAAACCTGCGAGCACTCCTAAAAATCGCGAAGCAGTAAGGTGGGTATGCACCACGTCCACACGCTCTCTACGAATCAGCCTGACCAAACTCAACATCTTGAATGGGTTGTATTTCCCTCCGGAAAGATTCACGATCCTTGCCCCGGAATTCGCTAAAGCATCGGCAAAGGCTTCAGGTTTTCGCAAAGGGGCAATGAACACCTCAAACCTATTTTTATCCAGGCCCTTAACTAAATCAATCAGCAGAGTCTGCGCACCACCGGGATCAAAGTTATCGATGAGCATCAGAATTTTACACTTAGCTTCTATCATCTGGTTTCCGTTGCTGAAAAACTCTATTTTTTTCAGCGAGGCAAACATAATTTAGAGCGTAAATTTTATTCTTTTCTATTAGACGGTCCAATGACGTAACTAGCCGACACCAAATGGAATTTAACGCCAACACAAGACGATGCACGACAGGGATGCCAAAAGTTGAATTCACCATGACCGTGGAAGGTATGTGACCTAAAAATGACAAAAGACCTCCTGCTGGAACAATGTATTTATCCTGAAATCCTGCCCTGGCTAAGAGGAAACGTAGTCCATGCGGCGTATAGCGGTAATAATCGTGGGGCTCATTGTGTAACCACGACAGGTGCGGAACCGTGAGAATCAGATATCCGCCCGGTTTCAGTACTCGCTGAAACTCCTTTAAAGCTGCCTCGGGCTGTGGTACATGCTCCAAAACCTGCGAACTGAAAACCGCATCGAAAGTCTCATCAACGAAGGGGAGCTTTTGCGCATCCCCAACAACATCGGTCGACGGTGTCGCTGAAACATCCATACCGACATAACTTTCAGCAAATCCGTCCAATAACTCCCGGTAGGCCCCACGGCCGGCTCCAGCGTCCAGGACTCGACCCCGGCAACAGCTTTCAATTGCTGGCTTTAGTGACTGCAACAACGACAGCCCTGCCGGTGACAAGAAAAAATACTCGCGACTACCGGCATAGTAATCGGAGGCGGCACGACCGCGCTCTTTCAACAAACGGTACATTAAGCGTTATTTCTCCGAAAGATGAACTCATTGCAGCCGGTCGGGAGGCGGCAAGGAGAAAAGCTTTCAAGGGAAAACCCCTTGAGCTTCAAAACATTCTCCAGCTCTTGCCGTGAAGCATACTCATAAGGGTAGCCGCCGACCCAATCGACGACATTGTAATAAAAATCCATTCCCCGGCTCATGCGAAAAGGGTTCTTTCCAGTGACAAGGAACTTTGCCAGCATGATTACCGGATAAAACAGACCAATCATGATTTTTTGCAAAACTACCGGCACATGGCAATAGAACCACTTGATCCAAAGCCAGGGCAAAGAACTCCAGTGCCGATTATAGATCGCCAGGACCAGGAGTCCATCAGGTTTAACGAACCTGCAAACATTGTTGATGGCGCTCGCCATATCACCGGTATGGTGCAGTACTCCCCAGGAATGGACGATATCAAACTGTCGACCTTGCAACTTAGCCAAGTCAGCCTGGTTCAACACTGAACCCACAATCGTCTCGATATCTTCCTCGACACCAAGGACCTGCTTGTTCCTCTCAACAACCTGGGCACACTTCGGGTTGATATCCAGACCCGTGACTATTGCCCCCTCTTGATAAGCAATCAAAAGGCTCAAACCTTGACCGAAGCCGACATCTAAAAAGGTTTTCCCTGTAAGGTCGACATCTGCCATCAATTCGCGGAAATGTTGCCGAGCCTGTTCGATATGGAGGTCATCAAGGCGACTCGTGGAGAAATCCTGCCAGTTCTGGCCAAAATCAAATTGCTTCAATTATGTCTCGCTTTCACATGTCACCATTTAGTAAAGCAGGCGGCGCATAGATATCATGTTGCCAGCCATGCTCGCGTAGTTTTTTCCTTAAGTCAGCACCGCGCTTAAGAGTCGTCAGGACGATTTCTCCAGAGATATCACTCCAGTTTTCCGGAAACGAACGAATCGGCTGGCCGAACAGTTCCCGGCGCTCATAGCTCTCGTCGATCACAGACGACAACTTGAGCCCGGCTTCCTGCAACGACATATAGGCGATTTCCGCCACCTCATCTACACCGCAGAACACCACCTCCACAACGCCATCGGCTTTGAGTTGCCGGAACAGCTCCAGATATTCCTGACGGGTGATGGTGTAGAGATTGGTGAAGTAGTTAAGGTGATGTAGTGCGAGGCGGCTTTTTTCGGCAAAACCTTTAGGAGTAAGCAGGTAGGCATAGCGGTTGCGCGGGTAATTCTTAACCCGCACATAGCCTTTGGAAACAAAATTCTTCAGATAGGAGTTGACCAGACCGACAGCAACCCCGAGACGCCCGGCCAGCTCCCGCTGGGAAACCGTCGAACCCTCTTCGAGTTCTGTCATCAACTGCAGGGTACGGAATGATTCCTGATCGGTGGATTTATTGTTCATATTATGAACGCTACAACAAAGACTCCATATAAATCAAGGGTATTTATGTTTCTTGTTCATTTTTTGAACGGCCATTGTGATCAAGCTAAAACAAAAACCTTTGTTTAGCCGCGATCAAAATCTATGAAAATCTATAAGGGCAAAAAGCATGACCTTGTGTTTGGGGTAAACCATAGACCTAGATAGACCTTCATCGCGGCAAACTGGTCTTTAAATGCCGTTTGCTACTCGCCTGATCTTGACCTTCTCTTCGCCAAAATTGATGAGCAATGCAAGCTTTTTCCCTGTGGCCTTCAGATAATTCTGGCATTGCGCAAAGTGAATATTCTCAATTGCCCTAACAGCCTTCAACTCGACGACGATATCGTTCTCAACAAGCATGTCAGCAAAATACTCGCCAACGACCTCGCCTGCATAACGAACCTTGATTGGTTTCTGTGTTTCGACATTCAGACCAGACGCGACAAGTTCTATGGCCAGTGAATTCTCGTAAACCTTTTCGAGAAAGCCACACCCCAGAGTACCGCCAACCTTGTATGCACTACCGACAATCACTTCGGCCAATGCATCATAATACACTTTATCTCTAACCATCTTCCCCTCCTGAGCACACAAAACAAAAGCAACAATCTATATTTAGCCGCTATCAGAATCTATGAAAATCTATGTGGCCAAAGAGCATGACCTTGTGTTTGGATTTAACCATAGATCTTGATAGACCTTCATCGCGGCCAAATTGTCTTTTTCCCATCAAGACCAGACACCAAAACGCCGCTGCCAAAGCCCCAAAGCCGCAACACTCCAGAATTGCCGCCGGTAATATTGGTCATTCAAAGGTTTGCGTGCCAATTCCTGCAGAAAATCAGGACGGAACAGCCCCTGTTCAGCAACTTGTTCAGGCTCAAAAAATCCTTTGACCTGTTTGCCCATCGGCCCTTTCATCCACTGCTCCAAAGGAACAGTGAATCCTGTCTTTTTGCGCGTCCGGATCCGTTCTGGCAATCGCCCCTGCATGACCTTGCGCAGCAGGACCTTCTCCTGATTCCACTTAAGTTTATATCGAGACGGAATCCGGGCGCAGAGCTCCACCAACTTGTGATCGAGATATGGCACTCGGGCTTCAACACCGTGCGCCATGGTCATCTTGTCGTTCTTGAGCAGCAGGTCATCGGGCAGCCAGGTATGGAAATCGAGGTTGAGTAGCTGACTCAAGCCATCCAACCCGGGAGAAAAGAAGGACTTGACGATCAACTCCGCAGCATTGCCTCCTGCAAGCACCTGGTTATTCAGCAATTGAGAGAGCTCGCCACCTGAATAGACAGCAGCTAAATTGAGATAGGCCCGGGCTCGATCCCGTTCACCGATTGAAGCAAAAGCCCGTTGCAGAGTGATATTGTTTGCCATGCGGCCCCCCACGTGGCAAAGAGATGTTGGCAACATATTCGCCGCCTTGCGGCTCATGAGAAAAGCCCGGTACTTGGGATAACCGGCAAGAATTTCATCAGCACCTTCACCGGACAAGGCGACAGTTACATGCGGCTTGGTTTCACGTGCCATGAGATAAGTAGGGAGTGTTGCCAAGTCAGCCAAGGGTTCATCAAGGTGGTAAATAACCTTATCAAGCAGATCGCCCGTTTCCTCTTCTGCTGAGAGTTGATGATGATTGCAGTTGAACTGCGCAGCAACCTCTTTGGCATAGGGGGATTCGTCGAATTTCTGGTCGCGAAAGCCAACCGAGAAGGTCTCTACCGGCGAGCTAGACAGGCCACTCATCCCGGCGACGATCAAGCTTGAATCAAGACCACCCGAGAGGTAGGCGCCAAGAGGCACATCGCTGATCATGCGCAGACGAACCGATTCTTCAAAGGTTTCCCAGAACTGTTCTTTCCATGCGGTTTCACTTGGCCCCTCATCCGGCTCGAATTCGAGCTGCCAATAGCGATTGATCTGCGCAGGTTGACCTTTTTTCAGAGTCATGCTGTGTCCGGGAAGAAGCTTGTTAACTCCATCGAACAGAGTCGGTTCACCCGGCGTATAACGGAAAGTCAGGAATAGCGGCAGGGCCTCACGGTTGAGACGACGCGGGAAATCCGGGATTTCAAGCAGTGCCTTGATTTCGGAGGCAAAGTAGAAAGTCCCCCGGTGTTCTGTATAGTAGAGTGGCTTGATGCCAACTCTATCCCGGGCGATCAAGAGCTCACGGCGAACATTATCCCACAGGGCAAAAGCGAACATCCCACGCAACCGTTGCAGACAGTCGGCGCCCCACTGTCGATAAGCGCGCAACAGGACCTCGGTATCACTATGGGTCGAGAAACGGTGGCCGAGTTTTTCTAGATCACCACGCATTTCCTGGAAATTGTAGATCTCGCCGTTAAAGACCAGCACATCGCCTTCGGGCGAAAACATCGGCTGATGGCCACCAGCCAGGTCGATGATCGACAGGCGACGATGGGCCAAACCGAAACCATCACCGACGTGAATTCCGGAATCATCTGGGCCACGGTGGACAATAGCCTCTGACATAGCCTGCAACACGTCTTCGTTGCCTGGTCCCAGGTATCCGCAAAGGCCACACATAGCTATAATCCGTGGCGCGCGGCGCGTGGCGCGTGGCTGGAGTCGAGCAAATCATGGTAAACATTGAGATAACTTTTGGCCACGGCAGCCCAGGAGTAGTATTGGGCAATCTCGCGTGAGACTTGTCCCATGTCTGTCAGCTTTTCTGGATTCAACAAAAGGGCAGTGACCCCTTCTGCCAAAGCAGTGGGGTCGCCGTAGGGTGCCAGCAATGCGTTGTCCCGGAGCAGCTCTTCGCGCCCTCCCTCACCGGATGCGATAACCGGCAAACCGCAAGCCATAGCTTCGAGCACGGTATTGCTCATCCCTTCATAAAATGACGGTTGCACAAAGAGCTCGGCCTTTTGGTAAAACTCAGGCAGTTGCTCGTGGGGAACATAGCCCAAAAAATCAACATGCTCATGCACTCCCAGTGCAACACACTGTGCAGCCAGTTCGTCCAACAAGTTCCCCTCGCCCACGACCTGAAGACTGACATCTGGGAAGCTGGCGACAATCGCAGGCATCGCCCCGATCAAATGCTGGACGCCCTTGCGTTCGACCAGGCGGGAGACACACAAAATCCGTTGCGGCACCCTCGTGCCAGCGGTCGCCGGCTTAAACTGCTGAGTATCAATGCCATTCGGAATGACTCCGATGGAAAGCTTCGGCATGAACTTGTTGGCCAAAACTTTAAGTCCCTGGCTATTAGCGATAACCGAGGAGGCCTGCTGCCAGATATGGCGAAAAAGCGGTTTCAGAAAAACATACTGGAACGCAAAACGGGGATTAAAACCAGGGACATCAGAGCCACGCAAGGACAGTACGTAGGGGACCTGAGCTCTGTACCACCAGGCGACTAACCCGGATGGAAAACCGAAAAAAGCATGGCAGACATCATAATCATGTTGGCTGACAAGCTCTCGAACTTTTCGATGCGCCTGCCGCAACCATGATAAAACCTCACGCTGTGTCCAGAAATGCAGTTCCCGCTTACCCACCGCAAGCCGATGCAAAGTGATATTCTCCGCAAAGCTCTCAACCTGGTCCTGCTTGTCAAGAGTGCTGGTGACACAATCAACAACAAAGTCCGGGTTGTTCGCATACTGCTGGAATAGATAGGCGTTGGCGTTGGCACCTCCGCCTCCGATCGGCGGAAATTCATAATTGAGAAAAAGTATGCGCATCGACTCGCTAAGTCAGGGGTGAGAGAGTGTAGTGTTGTTTATATTTTAGCGCTGGGAAAAAATGAGTTTATTGATGTTTTATAGCCAACTCAATAAATGTCAGGAGAATGATACACGCTCAATGAATACTTGGCAAACACCATCAATGCAGCGCAGTCAAGGTCAAACAAGCTCAGAAGTTCAGTTTATCGCGGACAACATAGACAGGCTTATTTTGTGCCTCGTGATAGGTTCGGGTCACCAGTTCAGCAACCAGCCCCAACACCAGGAATTGAACACCACTGAAGAGCAGGAAGGCAGTGAGAACCATTAAGGGGTTACGGTTCATAGACAAACCTTCAAACATCTTCATATAAAGGGTCGTCAAGCCGCTCACTCCACCCAGCAGGAAAGTCCATACTCCCCAACGGCCAAACAGCTGCATAGGGCGGGTCGAATATTTAAGCAGGAATTTAACGGTGACCAGATCCAGAACGACCCGCAAGGTTCGATCGATACCGTACTTGCTGGCCCCGGCCACACGCGGCCTGTGGTTCACGGTTATTTCTGCGACCTTGGCACCAAACTGGCTGGCCAGGGCAGGCACAAAACGGTGCAACTCACCGTAGAGGTTAATTCCGGACAAAACCTCTCGCCGATAAGCCTTGAGGCTGCAGCCATAATCGCGAAGTGACACATCGGTCATACGTGAAATCAGTGCATTGGCAAGAATCGAGGGGATTTTTCGGAAGAAGAAATTATCTTTGCGGTCTTTGCGCCAACCGGAGACAACATCGTAGCCTTCATCCAGTTTTTTCAGGAGACGGGGGATATCCCGGGGATCATTCTGCAGATCGCCGTCCATGGGAACAATCACCTCTCCCTGGGCGTGGTCAAAGCCTGCAGCCATCGCAGCCGTCTGGCCAAAGTTACGCCGGAGAAGGATCACTTTTGTGGATTTTGATTCAGAGGCTAATTCTTCGAGCAGAGCGGGGGAGCAATCGGTGCTGCCGTCATCAACCAGGAGCAGTTCATAGCTCAGGCCGGTTTCGACCAGAGCCGCCCGCACCTCATCGACCAGGACACGCAGATTCTCTTTTTCATTAAAAATCGGAACCACCACGGAAATCTTAATCTGAAGGTTATTCATATCAAGCTTCTTTCGATAAAGAGATGTTAGGTACCGATGTTAAGCGATTTCTACCAGGGAAGCGATCAAAAAGAATAATTGAAGGGGCACAACTTGGAGGCGCGATTCAAAAGGTTTTTATGACCTTTGCCTCAAACAAATGTTCTGTTCGTTTATCATAGTTACCATCGTCCAACTTACCAAGGGCATAAGAGTAACGAGTTTCACACGTCAATCTGGAAAAAGTAAGTCTGGCCAAAACGCTTAATGCTATTTGATCAATCCCTAGCTGGTCGTATGTTTCATAATAAATATCTCCGCCGAGCTCGAAATATGACATGGGATAATAAGTGGCTCCAAGCAACAATTTGAGATAGCTCGCAGTATTGAAATCGCTGGAATACTTTTCGTACTCGAATTGCTGGTATAGCCTTCCCAAGGCCCTTCTACGACCAGTCCTTGAGAACAAGGAATATTCACTCTCTTCAAAGAATGATCCTTGGTAAACCTTACCGTTATCTGTGTCCTTCAGGGCGAATTTAAAGTTCGCCTTGCTCTTGAAATTCCGACTGCTGAAATATTCCACTTTTGTACTGTGGCCCAGAATATAATTCACATCACGAGTATCCAGACCTCCAGCTGTTGAGTTTGAGAAAGACCTGGCTGAGCTCGATTGACTCACCGTTATATCAGGAGGATCATCACCCACATAAACCCCATTCATCATCTCAAGCCGCCAATTACGGGATCGGTAGGTCAGGAAATCCACCAGAGAGGAATCTCTTTTATCTTCAGCCCCGCCATAATAAACCTGGTTCGATAATACCAGTCGGTTTTTCAGCTTTGCCCCCCAAAGTGATTCAAGGCTAAGGGTCGTCTCTGAAGCGTAAAGGGCCTCCTCAGAAGCGATTGGTCCCACGTTATCGAAGGTAACATCATACCCCTTGGGTGAGATATAAATTGTCGAGTAGCCGGAACCGTTTGCGGTTGCGTGGCGGAAGTTCTGCCTGAGCTCTAAAGTGTTGCGTGGTGATAAGGCCCACTGGGAGGATCCATAGAGCTCATGCTCAAAGATATCTCCCGTGCCACCAGTAGCCTCGTAGTCACCATCAGTATGGACAAAGACCGCAGTATAACCCAACAACCAAGGGTTCGCGACACCATAAGACCTTGTTTGGCTGATCTCCTGGCGAAGTCGAGCAGCAAACGCTTCTGTAGGAATTTGCTTGCTCCTCTCCAGCTCCAGCGTCGATGCGAAAGTGTAAGTGCTCCTCTGATTATTGAAGCGTGCTGCGAGGTATTCACCTTCTTCATCCACACCAACAAAATTTGTGTTGTACCAGTCTTCCTGATCAGCATACCTGCGGAGCTGAAGACTCCAGGACCGCTTATGATCAATCACACCCCGGGCGAAAACAGGTATTTCATAACGTCTTTCAAATTTGTCTGAATCCCTCAATCGACTGTAGTTATTAAATACGGAAACGTGATTTTTCCCATAATCGGCCTGACTATAGAGATTTAAAGAAAAGACCTTAGGGTCATATGCTGTTTCAAGAGTCTCTTCGCTCTCTTCTTCCGTATAACTGGCATCGACAGAAAGTTTGATCCAGTTGGTCATATTAATCCACTGGCGGGCAAGATTCTGATTGATAGTGCCAATGAGAATCGTTTTTGTATACGTATTATTCCTGCTATCGAGGTAATCTTTATAGTCAGATGCGCGAAAATGGAACCAATTGTCTTTCTTATTCAAGGAGACAAAAGCCAAGTCACGCTCCAGGCTATGAACTTTGTTGAGAGTGTCAAGGTCGCGGATAAAAGTCTGGCTGTAGTCGACATAAGCGCGGGGCAAGCTGCTAAGGAGCTTACGATATTTGCCTAGATATGAACCGTTGCGAATACCTGCCATCAAAGTAAATCCGGAGACCACCTCTTCACGAGTTCGCGTGCCGGTGATCAGGGTTCGGTCCAAAACACCTCGAGTCCGAGCGTAATTAGATATTGGAGCCTGGTTATCATAGCTGAAGGCGTGAAAACGGAACGGCAAAGCTCCAGGGGCGATGGTTATATCGCCGTTGAAAAGAAACTTGCCATCGGAGTTTTCGAGATCGAAATCCTCAGTTCCGTGGCTTGTATCAAGAGTCGCGGACGTAGACGCCCATTGATAGCCCAGTCCGAAATTATACTTACCCAACCTCTGATCGCCGACAAAACCAGACTTGCTATAGTAGAGAGAGTAATTTTGGGAAAAAGAGGAAAAGTCACTTACCTTTTCGCCATCCTCTTTGGCAGAGTAGTCTGTGTAAAGCAATGCAACTTCACCGGATATCCGCGCCTCCGCTGTGGAGGCAAGACAAGTCAGAACCATAACAACCAACAGACACAACTGTGCCAGCTTAGTTTGGTTAACTGACAATTGATATTTGAGGTTTATTACCATTCTCGCCATCACATCGAAACACGGGCATAAAAAAAACATAACCATCTTTGTACTCAATACAAAAACAAGCAATTTTTATACCAAGCAGAAAGTGCGCTAACTACCCTCCCGAACATGGAGACAGTGGCCCAAAGACACGAAAACAACAATAAGATCGCCAAGCGAAAAGACCAGACATCCCGCGATTACACAAAGTGCAAACGCAACCCGCTCCCCAGAAAGCATCGAGCAGGAAAAGTCCGCTCATACATAAGGGGGCGATACGAATACCACAAAGAAAACAAAGCCCCCACAAAGAGAGCCGAGAAATCGATTATTTTTTTACTTTAAAGGGTTGTAAAGCCGAGAAAATCGACCCTGAAACTTTTACATCAGGACCTTCCCAGAAAAGACGTCGAGTCCCTTGATACCGGCAGCGCTTATCCCACAAGGATTTTGCTTTAAACTTTTTAACACAATTGTGGCTGGCCTGTTAATTTATTCGCACCATCCGACTCGAAAAAAAAGGGGGACGGCAAGCCGTCCCCCTCAGGATCACAAAAGAGATGCGATCAAAGTACTCAAAGTCTTACTTGTTGTGGCAGTCCAAGCACAGAGCTGAGTTGGTGTTGGTCATGATCAGGAACGGTGCGTTGGTGTTGTTGTGTACGTCGTGGCAGCTAGAGCACCATACGTCGTTGCCAGCGCCAAACAGAGGAGCGTTAGCAGGAGTAGCGTTAATCTCAAGACCAGCAGTCGTGATGTCGAAACCGACAGGATGGTCGTTAGAGAGGTCTGTGCCGAGGTCAGCATTGGCGTTCAGAGTCAGGCCAGCTGGGTTGTAAGTCTTGCTGTTCGGGGTGTTGGTGATGACAAGAGTGTCAATTGTAGCCGAGTCATGGCAAGAGAGACAGAGAGGAGCGTCAGAAGTACCGGAACCTGGGGTCGCGTCCATGCTGATGCTGCTGTACTGCTGGGTTACTGCTGGGCCATTACCACGGTTCCACAGAGGAGCCTGAGTACCGCCACTGTGAGGAGTGTGACAGAAAGCACAAATCTCGTCGACGCCTGTGCCACGACCGGACAGGTCATGAGCTGTGTTCTGGATACCAGCGAAAGCTGAAGTTGCCGCCAGGGTTACCAGTGCTACCATTACAATAATCTTCTTCATTTTCCTACCTCCGTTAATTTGGGGCTCATCCCCGGTTTGAATTGAGACAGAGAGTTTTTAGTCTCTCCATCTTAAACTTGTTTGTCCTGCTGGACATGATTTCCTATACTAGCAAGAGCAATGCCAAAACAACCAAACGCCTATTTTTCGGCACTGTGCATTTGCACAGTCGCCTTTTGCGTTTCAGTCTTAGCCATAAAACCAGCCACACCTAAGCCATATCACCAATAACGCTTATTGCTGCTTAGCGGCCTCTTTAACGCGCTGCTTGTAGGCCTCTGACAGGTACTGCCATACGGTGACGCGACCCAACATCAAATCCCCAATATAGACGCGATCCTGGCTGTCAACGTAAATGCCTGTTGGCACCGTAAAGCCAAGTTTGTGATCGGAGGTTACTGACCCCCCAATCATCAACAGAAGCTGCCCTGCTTCAGGATCGAAAACTCGAAAACTTGGCTTACGGGAATCGGTTACGTACAAATGGCCCTCGCTATCAAACGCCAGGTCCTTGGGGGCTTCCAACTGGTGGTTAAATGTGCCACGCTCTCCAAATTGTCTTATAAACTCGCCATCGGCACTGAGCACCTGGATCCTGGCATTCAGGGAGTCAGCGACAAACAGCTGCCCGGAGGAGTCAAACTCGAGGCCCTGGGGGACATGAAAGGCTCCACCCTCTACACCTCTCTGACCGAACTTGAACAGAAGCTCTCCCTCCAGGCTGAACACCTTGATATCATTAGCCAGCGGATCACTGACATAAAGCCGGCCCAAATCATCATTGACCGTGAGGAATGAAGCCTTCTTGAACACATCCTCGCTGCCAATGGTGCGCACCAAGGAGCCCTCAGGTGAAAACACCAGAACCTCTTTAGCGGCGGCATCGCTGACATAGACTTGCCCCTGCCGGTCGACATCAACATCGATCGGATTACGGAAGGCATAACTTGTAAAATTCTCGATTGTTTGGTTTGCCAGGTCCAGAACTCTGAGCTTCTGGCCGGCGAGATCACAGACCAGAAGGCGGTCGTCCGCGTCCCCCCCCACACCCATCACACCGGCAAAAAATCCCCCGCTCACCCCGCCTTCACCAATCATAAACTGGGAGAACTTGCCCCTGAAATCGGCGACTGAGGCGTATGTCCCCACCCACTCAAATCTTGCGGTCTCCGGTGGAACGGGATAGACAACCTTTTCCTGAATTGCCGCCGAACAGCCAAACAGGCTGAACAAGAGCACCGCCATAATAAGTTTTCTAATCAATCCTTTGTCTTGCATTCTAGACTCCTTAATAAAAAAATAACGCTGCAAGCTACAATCCGCGTTTAAACCAGCAACCCAATGAAATCAGCAGAAACAAAGCTTAGCGACTTTCAGAATTCTGCCGAGACGCGATCCTTCAATCAACTTATTGTGGACCCAGGCCCTGTTATTTCCTGTGGCACTCGGCGCAGAGCTGCATAGGCGATTGTACATCGCCGACGAAATATTTTGCATACGCCCCTCCATGCGGGTTATGACAA
This sequence comes from Deltaproteobacteria bacterium IMCC39524, assembly GCA_029667085.1. Lineage (NCBI taxonomy): Bacteria > Deltaproteobacteria > Deltaproteobacteria bacterium IMCC39524. The sequence continues at coordinate 3,783 of JARUHJ010000002.1, read as the reverse complement.
CTACTGCAGTTTAATTTTTTTTGCGGTTCTCTTGGATTTTCAGGCCCCTGCAAAGGATGGGCTCTAGAAGAGCTCATACCGCTTGCCACATGTGGCTTACCGATCAAACTTGCATGACACTCCAGACAACCCTGGTTCAATTCTGAGGTCAACTGTGCAGGGTGATCACTGGCATGAGGATCGTGACAGATGACACACATCGAAGCATCAACAGGCCCATGCAACAGGGGCAGCGAACGCTGTTCTTCATGACACTCCAGGCACAGGGCCCCTTCATCAAGTCTAAGAGCGTACTTTGCCGGCCGGCTCTCCGCATCATGGCAGTAGGAACAATCATAAACACCCGCAGGTCCATGGACATGAGCTTTCGCCAGCATTCGCGCATGACAACTGGCACAAGGATTATTTATAGTCGGGTTTTGCAGTTGATTTACAGAGGGCTGCATATTATGACAAGCTGCACAGACGTCCTCTCGCTCTGCCAGATGAAAAATTTCCCTGCGGTAGCCAGTCGGCGGGGACTCGGTCTCATCAGCAAGATAATAAACGCTGGCATTGGAAGACGCCACTTTTTTGCCCTGAAGATAACCCTCGACGGTAATTTTATTTTCTCCTGGATCAAAGAGGGGCTCGACCACCAGCTTATCCGCATAAAGGCTTCGATACGCATCAGGGCTCAAATCGATCAGGTCACTCCTGACACCATCGATCTCAATCAGCATGCCGTCAAGAAGCTGTTCCCCACCGCCCTGTATAATCAAATAATTGGATTTGGTGACATAGGTGCCATCCCGGGGATAAAGAATCTCCAGGGCCCAGACTCTGGAAAAGTCTCCCATCAAGGACAGCAGAAAGATAAGCAGCATCGCAGGCTTCAAGAAGTTAGTCATTACTTTTCTCCGATGGACTTGACACCGGGGCAAAGGGGGTACGCGGTTGCTGCCTTAAGGCCGGAGGCAAATAAATCTCCTCATCACGAACCGGATGCCCCTGGAGATAGTCTTCTGTCAAATATTGAAAGCGCTGCACCATTCTGTTGATCCCGTCAACGACCAGAACCTCGCCTGCTGCATCGACGGCAACACCACGCGGTGCAAAAAAACCACCCGGAGTTATCTCACCACTTTGCCGTGAGTATGTTTTATCCCCAAGGCTGAGCAAAAAAGCGCCCTGGTGGTCAAACACTACAACCTTATGAGCAAGGCCATCTGTGATGTATACCTGACCGTGAGGACTCACGGCCAACCCTTTTGGCAAACGGAACGAACCCGCGGCGGTACCCAGCTCCCCGAATTCACGCTTAAACTGCAAGGCGTCATCAAGCACCTGCACCCTGTAATTCAGGGCATCAAGCACAAAGACATTGCCTGCTTCGTCAAAGCTAACATCCGTTGGGAAGTTAAACTGGCCAGGGCCTGCTCCCCGCTCGCCAATCTTGTAAAGCAGATTTCCCCATAGATCAAAAAAAGCGATGTTATGCTCCACGACATCAGTCACACAGAACCGCTTGCCTCGTTCATCCAATGAGATGCCGAGCGGATGTCCAAGAATTGATTTGCCGCCAAAAGTCTCGACATACTTTTCGTCAGCACCAAACTTGAAAATTTCCCCCCTCAGTGAGTCAACCACGAGAACAGCCCCCGACTCATCACCAACGACACCCATAGGCAGGGAAAAAGCAAAGGGCGAACCTTCGTTGCCCATGAGCTCACGAACGACCCCTTTTTTCAGATCAAGAATTTTCACCTTACGCGCAACCGTGTCTGAAACCGCAAGTCGCCCCCCTGTGAGGGTAGCAATATAATAAGGTGACTGAAACAGTTCAAACGGGGGATATTCACCCAGAACCGCAGACTCGACCCATCCTGGCCCATGAACTTCCAGATCTTTATCCGACTGATAAAAACCGAGGTACTCGATTTTTGGCTCAACCCCATCCACAGGAAGAGGCCAAAAGAACCTTTGCTTTACTACCCCTTCTACAGGAGCACAACCCGCGAGCAAGAGACTCGCAAGTAAGCCGTAAAAGAGCAAACAGCTGAGACATTTAAAGTTTTTTTCGACACTCATAGATTACCGAATTTCTTGTTTCGAATATACGTTTTGGGATTATGGCATCCGACATAGCAGGTCGAACGTTCACCATCACTAATCCAGGTTAGAGGAATGGCCCAGCGGCCAAACCCTGGGGACTTCGCCACCAAGAGCTTATCCTGAACGGCACCATGAACACCATGGCACGCCTTACAAACCCTACCCTTACTTTTCCTGTTAACATGAAAATAGTGCAGGTTGTCATTATGGTTACGAAACGCGGTCGCCTCCGAAGTGAGCTCGTAAGTGAAGGCCGTCTCGTCGTGACAGCGAAAGCAGAGCCCAAAGTTCTCTTTTTTGTAAGACGTGTAAAACTCTTCAGGGTAATACTCCTGCAAAAAAGGCCTATATTCTGAGGCATGTGGCGTATGGCAATCCCAGCAAAAACCATTAACGACCGGCTCATGCTGGGAAACCGCATTATCCATGATGGCCTGGATACCGGAGTGACAGCCCAGACAATTACCATTGCCTGGCTGATTCAACATGGCAAGGTTATCTCCGCCATGAATGCCGTGACACATCTTGCAGTTCATCGCCCTGACCGGCCCGTGAATATATTTACCATCATCGACGTCTTCATGGCAAAGCAGGCAGAGCTGGCCGCCTGATTGAACAACGAGCTGCGGCAACCCTCCCTGGTGCGGGCTATGGCAACCGGTACAACCTTCGGCAACGGCGGAATGGGGATAGGCCATCCCCGCCGCCGGGTTTTCATGACACTGAAAACAGAGACCTGGCTCCTCTTCAAGCAAGACGATGGAACCCGCGCCGGGATGTGGCTGATCCGTCGTGCCGTGACAAATCAGGCAATCACCTTCGGCAACCGGCGCATGGACATATTTCGCTCGACCAAGATCTGCGTGACATTCAGCGGTCAGACAAGTCTCCGCTGACCCTGACCCGGCCCAAAGCACAAAACTTTTACCTGCCGTTTCGACAGCAAAGCCAGGCCGTGCCAAAGCACATAGAAGTATTGTCAGGGTGCAGAGCAGTCCGAAACGCATCTCTTATCAATTCCCATTAGCCGGATAAACTTATAAGAAGTCAAACAATCATTATCGCCCTTTGACGGTACCCAATCAGTGAGATACCCTAATTAAGAGGCTCACTTTTCAGGGGTTAACTTGCCAAAGGTGCTAAAGAAAAGCACGTAACCGCATTGCACACAAAGAGCTAACCTCTGCACATATGCAAGTTTTCTGCCTTGTTAGACCAAACTTAAATCGGGGGACAGAACACAATGTCCATCCCCCGATGACAAACTTGTTGATACGAATATTTACCCGCGAGGATTTTGGAAAATTAACGTCAAGATTCCAATACCATCATCACGGCATGAGGGTCACCCAACGACTCCGGATAGTCCCAATTAACCGCCGTAAGAGTGTAGCCCGGAAAGCACCAGGTTCACACCAAGGTAGCAGAAGATGGTGGCGGCGAAGCCGAAGATCGACAGCCAGGCCACGCGACGACCCACCCAGCCACGGGTAAAGCGGGCGTGCAGGAAGGCAGCATAGATAAACCAGACGATCAGGCTCCAGGTCTCTTTCGGGTCCCAGCTCCAGTAAGTGCCCCAGGCATAGTTGGCCCAGGCAGCGCCGGTGATGATACCTAGGGTCAGCATCGGGAAACCGATCATGATCGCCTTGTAGTTCAAATCGTCCAGGATCTTGGTGCTGGGGAACA